>JAQUNI010000001.1:361108-722217 GCA_028717685.1 Patescibacteria group bacterium
ACAGACTGTTGCCTTACTACTTGCCTACTCGCCAAATAAAAAAACAAAAGATGTCTCTTAAAGACATCTCCATTTTAGCATTTATACGGTTTTGGTCAAACAATAAAAAAGGAAGCAGGCAGTAGGAATAAGGAATTATGAATAATAAATAATTCCTTTATCTCTTTATTTCTAATTCATGATTCCTAATTCCTAATTCACATTTTCCAAGATCTCCACTTCCAATTTGCGCGCGCCAAAAAATTTTGCCTTCAAATAACTGGGAAACCAGACATCAACGCGACCCCAATGTCTTCCCGCCATCCGATCCTGGACTTCAAAAACCTGATCACCAAAAATGGATGGAATCTTAAACTTGGTGCCAAAGGGTAAAAAATTCGCCGCCGCGATCCCTTCACGCACTCTTTCGCCGGAAGCGGTAATAAAAGGCGTGGCGTCGCATTGAGCCACAGTAGACGAATAGCCAGTAACCACAATCGGATAGATGCCGGGGCTAACGAGGGATTCTTTACTGTAAAAACGCTCTTTGATAATACTGTCTACTGTTTTTTTGTCAAAATAAAACCTGCCTTCCACATCAATAGGCGTTAAAGGCTGATGCTTTTGCGGTCTTAGAATTTCTCCTATTCGCGCCGCGTCTCTCCCGACCCATCCTTGAACCAATCTGTCTATCTTTTGCGAAGATAAAAAAACCTTCTGGATATCCTGCTCGGGTATCCCTAAGAACAGTGTAAAAGCCAAAAAGACCAAAAGGGAAATGGCGTAATATTTCATTGATTTTTAAAAATTTTTGTTTTTATTTTAGGTTGCGCCCTTATCTCTTTGAAACCTACTTTTATTTTATCATAATTAGCATAAAAAGTCAATCCAGTTAGAAACTCGTGCGGGGCATGGTTTCTAACGGGGTCAAAAAGAAAAACCCCAACTGATTGGGGCTTTTCTTATAGAACTTCAATTTTTATCTGTTTTAAGCCGAACTGTATAGCTTCTCCGCGGCTCGGCATCCAGAAGTCAACGCGAGTGCTATACCGCGCGTTCATTCGGTCTTGCACCTCAAAGACCTTGTCGCCGTAAAGCTCCGGAACCTTCACTTTGGTCCCAAAAGGCAAGAAGTTAGTAGCGATAATACCATCGCGGACATGCTGACCCGACGCCGTAATAAACGGGGTGGAGTCGCACTGATCCACGGTGGAAGAATAAGCCGTGGCGGAAACAATATACGCGCCGGGCTTTGCTTCTCTCCTTGTCCGCTGTGGTGATTTAATAGAAATTATGTTTTTTGACTGATATTCGGCTAATTTTTGATCCAATTCCTCTTTGGATAAATATGTCTTATCCTCTAAAGAAATATGGGTTAACGCGCCAGACGCAGGCTCTTCCTTATTCCAATCAAAGGGACCAAAACCGGCAGTGACTAAAAAGACTGGTAAAATAATGAGTCCTTTGAGAGTAAAATTTGCTCTAATAAACCTCATTGGGCTTCAATTAATGAATTAATTCCCGCCTTTAGCCGTAAAAAAGGCCTAGTAAAGCGAGATTTTAGCTAATCTTAGGCAATCCCAAGGAACCGATCCCCTAAGCGCCTAATTTCGCTAAAATAAGGTTAAATCATCCTGAATTTCTAGTTGTTTTAACTAATATAAGCCAAAACAAAAAAATCCTTGACAGATTTAAGAAAGTATTGTAGCATATCTTTTCTTAAAAGTCAAGGATCTATAACAAAAAACAGCTTCTCGATAAAGAAAGCTGTTTTCTGTTTTTTGGATATGAGCAAAAATTTTTGAGCGGGTGAGCGGAATTGAACCGCCTTCTCATCCTTGGCAAGGATGTATAATAACCGTTATACGACACCCGCTTCGTCGGCCTTTCGGCCTCCTCAGCGTAAACTAAACTCTTTTATTAAATTTTCTTTTTTCTCTCTCCTCCAACCTTTGATTTCTTTTTCTCTACTATGTGCTTGCTGGCGAATTCCAAAACTTTCCACATAAACCAATTTGACTGGTAATTTGTTTTTTGTGAATGGAGTCAATCCGAGATTGTGTTCTTTTATCCTTTTCGCTAAATTCCAAGTGATGCCAGTATACAAACAATCATCTTGGCAACGTAAAATATAAACAAAATACATAAAATCAAACTAAGTACAACAAAAAAAGTTTACACCGAGTAAACCTAAGGTTTACGAGGTGCCGAGGGGCAGAATCGGACTGCCGACACGATGATTTTCCATATTTTCTCTTGAATTTCTTCAAGGATTGGACTATATCTTCTGCCTCTTTTTAATCAAAAAGAGGAGCTGGGCGCTATTTGCAGGATTATTGTCGGGGCTCACCTGCTAGTCTCTACACCTTCTCCTTAAAATTATCCCCTTAAGGAGCTTGGCTCGGGATTACCATATCCTTTTTTACGAGATTTAGGCTCCCCCGAATTCACCCAGTTTTCAATCCCGAATTACTTCGGGTTGGACCGAAAATTCAGTCATCTGCTCTACCACTGAGCTACCTCGGCAAGTTGGTAATCAGTAATCGGTAATTCGTAATTAGGGTAAACCCAGCACTGTCCGCCTTTAGCGGACTGGTGCGTGGGTAAACTCGCCCTTTGGGCGAGAAATTCCTGATTACTAGTTACTGATTACCGATTACTAATTACTATTTTCTAACCCATTGACATAAACATAATATCCTAAACTACCCAGGTTGTAAACCCCGCACCGAATCTTTTTCTAATAAAAAACAGGGCTGATTAGCATAAAATCCAATTCAGTCTGCCTGATTCACTAATATTGTAACTTCTGGTACAGAGTAAACTCTAAGATTATAATACCCTCCTCCTTTTCCCCAATCTTTCGTGAACCCCCAGCCATTCCAAGAAAGAACATTTAAATTTTGGGAGGTTTTACTTTCAGGATGCTCGTATGCTCCTTCCAAAGCGACCAGTTCTGATTTCTGATCCTTATTGAAATCTCCCGCCTCAATCTCTAAAAGAGGTTTATCTAAAATTGACGAGCCCCAGATTAAATCAAGCGCGCCCTGCCCGCCATCGCGAGCTTCAGGCGAGGCGGGCGTGGCTCTTTTCAGATTATATAAAAACAAGTGGCTTCCCCAATGTTCTTTGTTTTCCGTATTCGCAAGGGGCGAGTTCTCCGCGTAATCCCCTTTTTTCCACAGGGCTAAAGCAAGGTCGGGTTTGGCGTCGCCGTTAAAATCGCCAACCGTATAATCATTAACCACCCAAGCGGGATCGCTTTCCCAAATCTTTGTTTCATTTTGAAAAACTTTAACCAAGCCTTGATCCAAAGTAATCTTTTCTTCTTTGGTATCCTGATCTAAATCTTGATTAAGGAGAGAAGGAATCCCCGCAAAGACAGCCCCGCTTTTCAAGCCTAAACTTATCCCTTCCTGATACGCTCCATTTTGAAAAGAAAAGGAAGGCTGTTCGTCTAAAGCAATGCCCAACATTTTAAGGAGCCTGTTCTGTTCGCTTGGAGAAACAAACTGGGGCTGACTGTAATCAAAAATTTTGACGGGTAAAAAATTCAGCTCTACTACGCCATCGCGGTCCAGATAAATGTCCGCGACCATCCCCTCCCGCGTCTCCTCACTCCACATCTGGTCAAAAACAAAATTACCCAAAGAATAGATAATATATTTGCCTTTATATTTTTCCACGGTCTGAAACCAATGCGGATGATGGCCAATCACTAAATCCGCGCCCGCGTCAATCGCTTGGCGGGCAAAAGCGATTTGCCTCTCGTTGGGGGCGCGCTTATACTCTGTGCCCGCGTGCATAGAAACAATCACCAAATCCGCTTCTTTTTTCGCTCGCGCTAAATCACTTTTTAAATCCTCTGCGTTCATTATCGCCGCGCCGGCGTTATTCTCCTTGGCTTCGGTGTTGCCAGCGTAAGTATAAGCTAAAAAAGCGATTTTAAGATTATTTCTTTCCACTATTGCCGCTTGATGCGCCTTTTCGCGACTCAATCCGGCGCCAATGCCTTGAATGCCCTCTTGCTCTAATAATTCCAAAGTTTTTTTAAGACCTTTATCCCCTTGGTTCATAATATGGTTATTGGCTAAGGATAAAACATCAAAACCGACCTTGGTCAGCGCTCCCGCGCATTCCGGATCCGCGCGAAAAACCATACTGGGAGTATACACGGGCTCACCGGCAAGCAAGGGCGACTCTAAATTGCCGAAAGTGATATCCGCGTTTTGCAAAAATTGCCCCATTTTCCGAAAAGGATATTGATAATCATTATATTCCACCATCTTTTGGCCTACATTGCGCGAAAGCATCATATCGCCCACTGCCACGAGATGAACTAAAGGATCTGCGGGAACGGGCAGACTCGGCTTTTCTAATACTGCTTCACTTTTCTCTTTAACTTCCGCGGACAGAGGTAATCTTTTTCGGCTCTCTTTAAAGTAAGTGAACGGCTCGTTAATAGGCAAAATTCTAAAAAGCGCCACCCCAATAATGACAATAAGCGGAACGATGGACCAAAATAAAATTTTGGAAAACATAAAAAATAAATCAAAAATCAAATATCCCCTGCTCGCCTCGCGTTAAATATAGTCTACCAATAATCACTCATTTATATCTCTTAAAATAGCATCAATTGGCAGACAAGTTAAAGGCGAGCGGGGCAGGCAAAATGCAATTTGATTTTTGATTTTTACATTTTGATCTATTCAGCAATAAAACTCTCCGTCCATTTCGGTAAACTCGGCATCTTCTGGCTGCTTTCGCCGGATAAAATTTTCCACCATTCTTCGTCTGTTAAACGGTTGGATAAAGGCTGTAGAAATTCATAATGAGAATAAATCCCGCCTTTCGCGATTTTCAGTTTACCTTCCACTGGCGCCACCACATAGATAGGAAAAATATTACCCGTGGCTTCTTCCAGCACGACGCCGTTCGGGTCAGTAGCAACATCGGCGGCAAGCGCTCCAGGATGATCATCTACCTCACTCGCGCTTTGAACATTCATATCCTTCATCACAGAGAGCCAAAGATGCTCCAGCTCCCCGCCGTAAAAGCGGATAAAATTATACTCTTCCTCGGACAAACCCTTGCCTTCCAATTCTTTTTCCGCGATGATTTTGAGCTGATCCGCGATTTCTTTTAATTGGTTAATGCTCTCCCCCTGTTCCTCCGATAAAATCCCGCGCATTTCCAGACCATCCGAAAGCATCTTGGCTAGACCAGCTAACCTTGCATAGACCTCTGGCTCGGGCTCCACATAGCCGCGGTCATCATATTTTTCTGATGGCCCTGCGCCCATTTCGGCATAAACCTGCTTGGCATAAAGAATCGTATCATGCTTTAACTCTGTCCAAGAACCAAGATAGCCATTTAAGTTTTTCCTTACCCAAGCTTCATTTTGCATAAACTCCGGATAGCCTTCTCCCTTAGCAAGCAATATTGGATTTAAGGAATAAAGCCAGCCCCAATAAAGATTCTGGGTCCAAGTTTGTTGGTCAAGGCCTGCTAAATATTCACGCATTTTGCGCATATTTTCAGGATAATTCTGGTAATCATCCGCTCCACCCGCTTTTAGAATGCTGTATGCCTCCTCACTACCCAAGGCCGCTGGAATATCCAACCCCTCCGGCAGCATCCTCCGCTGACCCTTTTTGTTTTCCTTAACCTCGCGGTAAATCAGTCTTTGAAAAATAGAGGCGTCAATCGTAAATCGCTGACCCATCACACGGAAACCTTTAATCTCCTCCTCGCGATCCGGATTAATTGATTCATCAAAAATAGGTATTGAGTTAATCTGTGGCGGCGTCAGCTCCTTGGCTTGTCCCATAAAAATAATGAAGTTGTCTTGCGAGAGCAATTTATCCAGATTAATGTCATCGCCGTAAACCCGCTTTAGAATCTCTAAATATTGGTAAAAAGTGATGTCGTCCGATTTACCGACAAAAAAGTTCGTCGGCTCGTAAATCTTCTCCCAATTCGTGAAATTCGCTTCTTTTTGGCCTAGAGCTAAACTTGCCAAAATCGCGGAGCGGGTTTCATCATCGCTTTTTTGCCTAAAGGTCATCCGACCATACCACATCATTGTTTTAAAATATCTTTGCAAATCTTCGGACTTGGAGTAATGACCGCGCGGAATATACTGCGAATAATCTTCCCTATAATCAGCGCTAGCCTGACCCTTGTTCATTAAAGGCGACTCTGTAATACCCTCGCGCTTCTCTATAAGATTTAGCTCCTCGCCCACCACATCCGCAACCTCGCCCCCCACTGGCGCCGCGGGTTCTAATAGTTTCGTGGCAACTGTGAAAAAGGCAACATTGCGCAAAGCCGCGTTTTCCCAAGCCGTCCCGCGCAAAGCCTCTAATTGCGTTTCCGAAGCAACAAGCATTCCGGCATTAAGCTCCCGCAGGGCCTGAATCAGCTTCTCCTCTTCTAGTTTTTTTAAACTATAGTCAAAAAGAAGGTGAAAATTGTGCAAAACCGAATCCACGGTAATGAAATTGGGCACAGAATCGTAACGGTTGTTTTCATAAATTTGAAAGAACTCCTTATAGCTCCCTTCTGTCACCACGAAAGTATTCTTTTCTAATAAATTCTGCGCCGCCGCAGTCAATTCGCTAAACTGCTCTTTATTTTCCACATTTTCCAAATCCTTTTCTATTTTGTAAGAAGCCACTTTCGGCGTTACGTTTACCTTTTCCGCCTCAAAGCTCGCGAAATTCTGCGCCGCCGCGCCTTTCACCTGCACCAAACTCCCGATATTGCTCTTAAAATCAAGGGCAGTAACTGGCTTTTTTCCCTCTCCTTTGGCTTTAAAATAGCGATTATAGGCAACATAGCCCCCAGCCGAAACCACGGCTAAAAATACCACAGCCGCCGCAGCGATTGCCCACCAAAACCATCTTTTTTTTGGAGAAGGCTCCGGGAGCGAAAGAGAGCTTATTGGAGAAGCGCTCTCCAACTCATTAGGGCTATTACTTGCGGATTCTTGTTTGTTTAATTCTGCTTTGGGTTGTTCTAAAGGAGTCTTTGTTTGTTTCATATTTTTTATTTTAGTTAAAACATTTAATGCCGCGGAGCGCTGCAATGTGGAGACGTTGTGATATAACGTCTCTATAAATCATTATAAGCTCTCCATCATTTAAAGGCAATAAAACGCATTTAATGTCACCCTCAATTTGATCGGGAATCCATATTAGAGACACTATTCCTAGATTTCCGCGCTTCAATTATTATTTTTTATTTTGTATTTTTTATTCATTTTTTATTTAACCATTTCTTATTTCTTAGGTCATTACACTATCTTTCTTAACCAGAGTTTACTTTATTGAAATAAGAATTAAAAAATAAGAAATGAATAAGAAACAAGAAATAACAAATAAGAAATACTGAAGGGAATGACAATAAATATCTAAATTTAATTATTTATGAAACGCGAAAGTCTTGGGACTGCTTCCGAATTTTATTTCCTCTCCCTTTTGAACTATGGTAGAATAATGATATCTTGATATTCAAAATAAAAAAATGAAATACAATCTTAAAACCATCTTGTTCTTTCTTTTAATGTCATCCGCTGTTATTCTAATCTCCTCCCCTGTCGCTCAAGCCGTCTGCCCAGTCTGCACGATCGCGGTTTGCGGCGCCGTGGGCTTGTCGCGCTGGCTCAAAATTGATGATTCTATCACTGGTTTATGGATTGGCGGCTTAACCGTTTCTTTAATCGTCTGGACCGTAACTTGGCTCCGCAAAAAAAATTGGCGATTTCCGGGTATGCCCATTGCGGTCGTTCTCATATATTATTTAATTGTTTGCCTGACCTTATACTTCGCGAAATTTTTAGGCCAGCCCGTTAATTGTTTCTGGGGCGTAGATAAGCTGTTATGGGGCATCATCATCGGCAGTATCTTTTTTTCTGCTGGCGCCTCTTTTTATTCTTATCTGAAGAAAAAAAATGGCGGCAAAGCTTATTTTCCTTTCCAGAAAGTGGTGATGCCAATTATTCCGCTTTTGATTTTAAGCGTGATTTTTTATCTTTTAACCAAAAAATAGAGTTTATTCATCATTGCGAGCAGTTCCTTGCACTCCCCTTGCCTTGAGCGGGGAGACAAGAGGGAAAGGGAATGGCTCTCCCCCTGCCCGAGCCTGCCTGCCGGTAGGCAGGGGGGAGATGAAGGGGGAGGGAGGAAAAATTGTAAAGAAAGACCCCACCTCGCTTTGCTCGCAACGACGGTCATATCTATGCCTACACCTGACATTGAAAAATTAAACCAATTTATTCAAAAAGTGGACCAGATGAAAAAACAGGAAAAGATGGATCTCTCATCGGATCAGGATTTAAGTTTGGCGATTATGAACTTGGTGAGTATTGAAGAGCATTTTTTCTTCACAGGCGCGAAAACGGGTAAAACTGAATATTATGATCTGATTTCCGAGGTAAGGGAAATGCGCAAGGCACTCTTAAAAAAAATCATCAAAGAATATGAGGGTGAAATTTGGTGCATTTCCAAGCATCTCCTCGCCGCTTCCATGCGGCTTATGGAAGTCGGCACAAAACAGCTCGGGATAGGACGCAAGGAAGAAGCTTATAATTTATTTGATAAGGCTTACAAACTTTATTCCCTCTTTTGGGGCTTAAATATGAAATTGATGAAAACCGAGGATTTAAAAAAGATTGACGCGAACGCGCTCAACAAGCACGACAAAGAGAAAAAGGGATTCTTGGGCAAACTCGGGGACTTAGTCAAAAAAGTGGTTGATTGCTGCATTGAATAGAAAACATAACAAAAAAACAGATTACTTTTCATAAGTAATCTGTTTTTTTGTTATATTGCGCTTGTTCTTTATCCATTAATATCAGGGAAATTATCAGTTATAAATTTATCAATGCCAGGAAGGTTTGTTTTGAGATAGTCGGGAGCAGTAGTTTTTAATCTTACTGCTTCAGTGAAGAATTCATCATATTTCAATTTATGTTTGGCGTATGAGGCGGCATATTCTGTTATTGCCCCCGATCTATCAACTAATTCCTTCCATTCTTTCCGTTTATCAGCGTCCAGCAAATAATCGTAGATGTGATGAGCGACTTCGTGCGCCACTGCTCCTAATTTGTATTGTCTCATTTTTTCCTCCGCCGGAACATGTTCCAGATAATCCAACTTTTCCGGCTTCTCGCCGTAAAAACTGTAGAAATATATCGGCGTAGGAATGAATTTTTTACTGAAATTGGGATCAGTATTCCAACGCACAAAGGATTCGGCGCGGAATTTGCGATTTTTGACTTCTGGCATTTGTTTTTCCCATTCCACATAAACATCCACAGGCAACATATAATCAGCGCCACTTATACTCACATTCACCTTATCAGGCGCGTATTTCATTTTTGAAATCAGGCATTTCCGCAATAATTCCCCGCCGAAAACCCGATAAACAAATTCCTTGGCGTCTGGAATATCAGGGTCATTTTCAAAACCAGAAAAATCAATTTCTTTGTCCTTATTTTGCTCTATGGCTTCATTATAACTTTGGGCTTTCAATACTGCTTCCAAAAGCGCGCGCGCTTTTGTTTGCTCATCTTCTTCACTGGCGAGCAAACTCTCATAATCAAAATTTGCCTGCCGCAGAAGGGTGGCAATTTGTTCGTCCCTGTTTTCTTCAATGAAACCTAAAACCCTATCAATCAATTCATCTGATACTTTCGGTAAAGTTTCGTTTTCAAACTTTTCGCAATTTACACCGATGGTATCTAACAGCTCAATAATTTCAGAATCAACTTCCGCATAATCTGCATAATACTCTTTAGCATATTGGGAAAGTTTCTCAATTTGAGCCTTGCTTTCCTGTCCGATAATGAACTCCTGCCTCCTTAATTTTTCCGCGCCTTGGTATTCTTGGGTAGATTTTACTCGCTCTAAAATTTCTCTCCGCTTTGCTTTATCGGGTTCTTGTTTAATTTCCTTTACTAAACTATCTCGATATTTTTGGAATTCAAAATTTTCCATATTTTTATCCAATGAGCTCATTAGCAAATTCTTCTAATATTTCTTTTGAAATCCCGCCAAACTAAATTTTAATTTCTGCACCATTGCCTACCAATTTAATCTTCCCATTTCTCACAAGAATCGCTTGTTCATCTGTAAGTATTTTAACCGGATACTTTGAAGTTGAAATTTCCTTCTTGAGAACTGAAGCATATTCTGGCTTAAAATGTACTGACAGCAGAAAGGGTACTAAGTTTAAAGCTCTCAAATCGGTTAATCCGAATGTATTTCTATCTGGATGTTTCCAATATGCCATTTCTATTGTAGGGCAAGCGATACAACTTCCCGCGCTGACGCCAATATAAATAACGCCTTTTTGAATAAGCTCCTTTACAATCTTGCCAAAGCCGCTCTCTCTAACGCATTTCAATAAATAAAAAGTATTGCCACCTTGAACATAAATAATATCCTGATCGCCAAAGAGCCTCCTTAATTCATCCTCGTTCTTGCCCTCAATATCAATTTCTTGCACATCAAATCCAACATCAGCCATTATTTGGCTGTCTTTTTTAACATAAGAAATGTCATCCTCGGCTTTTGAAGCAGTAGTAATATGGGCAAGTTTTATTTGATTGGCTGGTCTAGGGAGAAGTTTTAAAATTTCTTCCTTGACATTCATACCAGCAGAGGTTAAGAGTAGTGTTTTCATAATCTAGATCGTTGACTCAACAGTACGCCTCGGACGGAACTATGGAGCCAACAAAGATTTTTCTAACATGGTGGACCGAGTGGGAATTGAACCCACGACCTCCTCATTGCAAATGAGGCGTTCTACCACTGAACTACCGGCCCTCGGGATTTATTCTTGATAATTTTATTAAGATCATTGTCTCGCTTTGCGAGATCCCGCGTAGCGGGACAAATGTGGCGCTCTAGCCAACTGAGCTACAGGCCCGTTTCAATTTAAAATTAAAAATGAAAAATTAAAAATTCAAACTTTATTATTCTTGTCATTAAACGAAGTATACTTTTAAGGACAAATTAATCTTTATGGAGATTGCTTCGTCGTCCGCTTTAGGGCGTCCTCCTCGCAATGACGAATACAATAAAATAACAATGCAATAATGAAGCAATGAAACAATAAAAATTATTTCATTAAAAATTGAATAAAAAATTAAAAATTAAGAATTAAAAATTCTTTATACTATTATACAAAAAAAGACCCTTAAAAACAAGGTTCTTTTTTTATCCGCAAAGGAGTTTTCCTTTGGCAATTAAACAGTGATAGGAAACATCTTAAGATTTAAAACACATTTTGTTTAAAACGCCGTGTTTTAAGCTGGCCACTACCGTGTGGCTTTTTGGCGTTTGTTTGATAACAGTATCCCTCGCGGGATACCGCGACAATATTTTTCTCCCTAGAAAGGAGGTGATCCATCGACAGCTTCCGCTACCGATGCCTTGTTACGACTTCGTCCTAATTACCGATCCTACCGTGGATCCACCAAAAGGCGGAACTTCGGGTATTACCGGCTCTTCTGACGTGACGGGCGGTGAGTACAAGACCTGGGAACGTATTCACCGCGACATGGCTGATTCGCGGTTACTAGCGATTCCGGCTTCATGAGGTCGAGTTGCAGACCTCAATCCGAACTGGGGGTGCTTTTGATGGGATTAGCTATAGCGTTACCGCGTCGCGTCCCATTGTTACACCCATTGTAGCACGTGTGTCGCCCAGGGCATCAAAGGCCATGCTGACTTGACGTCGTCCCCACCTTCCTCCGACTATATGCCGGCAGTCTCGCGTGACAATAGTAACACGCGACAGGGGTTGCGTTCATTCCCGGACTTAACCGAACATCTCACGACATGAACTGACGACAGCCATGCAGCACCTGATCCCAAGGTTCCCCCCACAAGAGATCCAAATTCCAAACACTAAGCACCAAATTACAAACAATATCCAATAATCAAAGTTCCAATGACCAAAACAGATTTGGAATTTTGAAAATTGAAATTTAGAATTTATTTGTCTGGCTATGCCAGATCTCGCTAGAAGCGAGAAAATTTGTGATTTGCGATTTGGGATTTCTATCTTGAATCCCTTATGGGGGCACATCTTAGTTTCCTAAGATCTCCTTGAGCGTCTTGCCCTGGTAAGGTTCCTCGCTTACCGTCGAATTAAACCACATGCTCCACCGCTTGTGCAGGTCCCCGTCTATTCCTTTGAGTTTTAGCCTTGCGGCCGTACTTCCCAGGCGGGACACTTAACGCGTTAGCTTACGACACTGAAGGGGTCGAGCCTCCAATGCCTAGTGTCCATCGTTTACAGCGTGGACTACTGGGATATCTAACCCCATTCGCTCCCCACGCTTTCGTCCTATGAGCGTCAGAATCGTTCTAGTAAGCTGCCTTCGCTATTGGTGTTCCTGCCGATATTAACGCATATCACTACTACACCGGCAGTTCCGCTTACTTCTCCCGACCTCTAGTCTTGAAAGTATCCGACCCTTTCCCTTGGTTAAGCCAAGGTCTTTAAGGTTAGACTTTTCAGACCGCCTAGGGACGCTTTACGCCCAATAAATCCGGATAACGCTTGGACCACTCGAATTACCGCGACTGCTGGCACGAGTTTAGTCGGTCCTTATTCGTAGGGTACACTCAACCGCACCTCGCTGGGCTCGGTGGCGGTAATTCCTAATTTCTAATTTTTAATTTCTAATCAAATCCCAATGACCAAATGACCAATGACCAAACTTTAGACATTAGACATTTAGACATTAGAAATTGATTAGAAATTAGGTCAATTAGGAATTAGAAATTCCGAACCGAACGCAGTGAGGTACGGTTTGTTCCCCTATAAAAGCAGTTTACACTGAAGAACAGCTTCTTCCTGCACGCGGCGTCGCTCCTTCACCCTATTTCGGGCATTGAGGAAGATTCTCGACTGCAGCCTCCCGTAGGAGTCAGGGCAGTGTTTCAGTCCCCGTGTGCGAGGGCATCCTCTTAGACCTCGTAACCGTCATAGCCTTGGTGAGCCTTTACCCCACCAACTAGCTGATAGTCCGCAGGCCCTTCCTGAAGCGATAAATCATTTACCATAACTAATGAATAGCTATGGCACATCGGGAATTAGTCCGCCTTTCGGCGAATTATGCCCGTCTTCAGGGTAGGTTACCAACGTGTTACTCACCCGTTTGCCACTGGCCGCACCTCGCTACGCTCGGGCGGAATTTACCAATTTTCAATTTTCAATTTTCAATCAATTTTCAATTTTCAAACATTACCGCAACTTAATCTGTTTGAAAATTAAATCATTAATTTATTTGATATTGATTGAAAAATTCGAAAATTTGTAAATTGAAAATTCCGTGCCAAACACAGTGAGGCACGGCCCGTTGACTTGCATGCCTTATCCACGCCGCCAGCGTTCATCCTGAGCTAGGATCAAACTCTCAAAAAAGATAATCAGCAATTAACTCATAAAAGCTAGATCACTGATTATATAAATAGACGTTCCTATCACTATTTAATTGTCAAGGTTCAAAAATATTTTTGCTCTTGAACTAGAGCATAATTTATATTAATCTATGGATAATGGTTTGTCAAGTTTTAAAACAGGGCTAATTTTAGCACAAAATGCAAGCCTTAGATTTATTGCTCAAAACATTGACAAAAGTATTAAAATGTGCTAAAATTAAAGTATTGAAATTCATCATTATTGCGAGGAATCCGCCACCTTTTTTGAAAAAGGTGAGGGGGCTCCTAGCAATGATGAATGTTCTTATTTTGTACTTTGTCTGTAGTTAGATAATAAGGAGGGATAAAGGATGAATTTGCCGGATTACCGCAAACTCCAAGACTCCCAATGGAAGACCGAGAAGCCAATGGTTTGGCCCATTGTGCTTCTTATAATTTTCTTGATGGTTTTTTTCGCGATCGGAGCAGGAGTCTGGGTCCATAGCGGCACGAAGGATGGGCTCGGAAAGGATATTGGCATTGCCGACGCAGTCGGCTTTGCCCTATGGTTTATAATTTTCCGCATCAAACGAGGAGCGGAGAAGGCGAAATTTTACGGGAGATACCGCTAAATCTCTCCTCAATCAGCCGTGTTCACAAACGGCTGTTTTTTATTTTTTATTTTTCTCCCTCCACTCTTTTATTTTCTGATGATTGCCGGATAAAAGCACCTGCGGAACTTTCAAGCCTTGAAAATTCTCGGGGCGGGTGTAATGGGGGTATTCAATATTATTTTCGGGCAGAGAAAATGATTCCTCATTCAAGGATTCCGCGTTGCCTAAAACTCCGGGAATGAGCCGGCTCACTGCGTCCACAATCACCATCGCGGGAAGCTCGCCGCCGGTTAAAACAAAGTTGCCGATGGATATCTCTTCATCCACAAAATAATCCGCCACTCTTTGATCCACGCCTTCATAATGCCCGCAAACAAAAATCAATTTTTTAAAATGGCTAAGATCGCGAGCCATTTTCTGGTTAAAAGTCTTGCCACGGCTGGAAAGCAGAATTACCCGGCTGGAAGAATTGTGGCGGGAGATGCCCTCGGGGCTAACTCTCTTCGGGAGAATCTTTTTTAAAGCGCGATGGATAGGCTCAATTTTCATCACCATCCCAGCGCCGCCTCCGTAGGGCACATCATCCGTGGTTTTATGTTTGTCGCGCGCGTAATCCCGCAAATTATGAATCTTAATTTTGACCAATCCTTTATTCTGGGCGCGCCCTAAAATACTCCCGCTAAAATAGGAGTCAAAAATTTTGGGGAAGATTGTGAGAATGTCAAAAGTCATTGTGTTAGTAATCGGTAATCAGTAATTAGTAATTAGGGAAGATTTTATCGGCCGAAGGCCGATTTGTTTTAGTTACCAATTACCAGTTACTAATTACTGATTACTAGTTAATATATCCATTAAACCAAAAACCGCTTGTTTTAGCAAGCGGTCTCTAGCGTATCGAAAGCTTGAATTAAAAGCTTATCTTTACAGTTTCAGATCATCAACTACGTCAGTAGCTTGATCTTTCGGAGCTTCACTTCTGCCACGGCCTCGGGTAGAACCCTCGGGCTCAAGAATCTTGAGGTTTACACGGGCATTGTTTTTTGCTCCGACCACTCTTAAAAGAGTTCGGATTGAAGATGCAGTCTGGCCGTTGCGTCCGATGATTTGACCCATATCCGCAGGGTCAACCTCTAAAGTGATCAGCACTCCCATTTCGTCAACTGTGCGATTAGCTTTCACTTTATCCGGATTATCAACTAGCATCTGCACTACATACTCCAGGAACTCTAAATCCTTTTCTTTGGCCATACTTCTTTTTGGACTTACTTAACTTATTATTTCAATAAATAAAGTGAAGGTCGACCTAAAAAGCTTTCACTTTATTCACTGTTAACAAAATACACTATTTTTTCAATTTTGTCAAGGAAAAACTATCTCATCACATTTAAAGGATTGACCGCTCCTTGACTTGTTCTAATCTCAAGGTGCAAATGAGGACCCGTGGACCAGCCGGTAGAACCCATATAGCCGATTAATTCTCCAGCCTTCACGTTTCCAACAGTCCTTTTATAACTGGATAAATGGGCATAAAGCGTTTCAGTACCATTAGGATGAGAAATAATAATGTTTTTACCATAACCGCCTCGCCAACCGGAAAAAGTAATGGAACCACTGGCAGCGGCATAAATAGGCGAACCAATATCGCCATCAATATCAACACCATGATGACGATAACTGTAATACTGGTTGATTCTATGTGAAGTCGTAGGCCAAATCCAACCCCCTTTGCTTTTCGCGGGAATGGAAGGAGATTCCTTTTCCTCATTTTGAGGCTCGTAAACCAAAGCGCGGGAAGATTCTTCGCTCGGCGCATACTGCGGGGGAGGCGGGATCTTCCCGCCCGGAATCATTAAACTTTGACCGATTTGAATATTCGCCTCACTTCCTAAATTATTATATTCAACAATCTTCTGGAGATCCCCTTGATAAGTCTTGGAAATTTCACCCAAGGTATCACCGGATTTAACAGTATATAAAACCCCTGAAACGGGAGGAATCTTTAAAATATCGCCCGGGCGGATATAAGACGTTTCGGAAAGGTTGTTAGCGGAAAGAATAGTGGCTACGCTCAACCCATATTGCAAAGCAATGGAACTTACCGATTCTCCAGGGGTCACGATGTGCTGCACCACCTCTGTGCGCGCTTCTTCCACGGGTCCGGCTTTTACCTCTTGTTCCAAAAGAGGCAAAGGAATCAAGGCATTACCTTGCACTGTCGGGAGAGCCGCAGGATCGGATGCGGATCCTCCTCTCTCTTCGCTATTATCCGCCGCAGCCAAAACGGTAGCTGACACTTCCGAGGTGAAACCGCCTATGCCGCGAGGGAGAGCTTCTGGATCATTGCGGCTTTCCACCAAACGTTCCTCTTCGCTTTTTAAAATACCGCTGAATAAAATACTCGTACCCTGTCTTTCCTCGCCTTGGTTTTGATCCTTGCGACCCTCTATATTATTCCAAACCACCAATAAAGCAATCAAAATTACCGTTAAATGCACAACATAAGAAGGCGCGAAGGGGAGAAAATTTCGGGGAGCCTTTTGCAAAGAGCTCCGTTTAATATGATTTTTGAAAAAAATAAAAGACCTTTCTGCTTTCTTTGCTAAACTACCTGAAAGATGAACCTTATTTATCGTGGGATCAACCTGCACCTGAGAAAGGGTTTTGTCTAATTTTTGATTAAATTGTTTGCCTGCTTCCTCTATTTCTTCTGGATTTGTCTGATATTGTTTCCTTCTTTTCCTTGCCGTCCAACTTAAGAAAGAAATTATATTTTGAGACAATATAACTCACTCCTCTTTAAGCGAATTAGATATCCTTAAAATGCATCCAAAACTGCTAATTTATAGCTTAGCATAGGGATTAAACCCTGTCAAAAGATTTATCCCCACTCTTATAGATAGAGAACCATTGCTCCCTGCACCATACGTGATGCAGTGTTCTATTGTTCAATTGTTAAAATAAATTATTCAGGACACAACATCTTGATTACCTTTTTATTCCGAATTAAACTCTGAATGTAATCGCGATAGACAGGACTCTTAAACTTATCTTTTGCCTCTGATGTCTTGGGATAAAGTTTCAACATTTCATTTATTTCCGCTTCTATCTCTTTGTCTGCGACACGGACTTTCTCGCGACGCGCGATTTCCCGCAGTACCAAGCTCGTTTGAATCCTTTTCTCCGCGGCCCTGTCCCAAGCCTGCAACAGATCGGCGCGGCTTTTTTTGATGCTTTTTAAATAATCCTCAAACCTGCCTCCTTGACTCTCTATATCTTTCTTTAGTTCCTGCATCATCCTTTCTTTTTCCGCGTCTAATAGAACAGGAGGGATTTCTATTTTTACCGAAGCGCATACCTTGTCTAAAACTTTGAGTTCATATTTTTCCCGCGCCTTCATTTCTGCCTCTGTTTGAAGATTTGTCCGCAGTTTCTTTTTTAAAATCGCTAAAGAAGTAAAACGCGGACCTATGCTCTGCGCGAATTCGTCGCTCAATTCAGGGATTTTGACCTCTTGCACCAGATTCATTTTGACCTTGAAGCGCGCTAAACGCCCGGCGAGACGCTGATGCAAATATTCCTTCGGAAACCTTAAATTAAACGCCTTTTCATCACCCTTCTTCATCCCTAGAATTTGATCCTCAAAGCCTGGCACAAATTGCCCTTGCCCTAAAATTAAAGGGTGATTTTGGCTGACTCCCCCCTCAACAAGGTTGTTTTTAAAATAACATTTGAAGTCAATTTCCACGCGGTCTCCCTTTCGCGCTTCACGGGAAACAGTAATATACGCGGCGCGCATCTCCTGCAACTTCTTCACCAAGTCCTCTGCGTCTTGCGCCGTCACTTTTTTTACTTTCGGCTTAGCAACTTTTACGTTCTTATAACTGCCTAAAATTACTTCCGGCATCACGGCTACCACTGCTTTAAAAAGCAAGGGATTGTCCGGCGCTATTTTTAAAATACTTATCTGGGGTTTGCCCAGAACATCCATCTTCTTTTCGGTAAATGCTTCTTTAAGAAAAGAAGGCAAGCCTAACTTCACGGCTTCTTCCCAAAGCTGCGCCCTGCCCACCTGTCTTTCCACCAATGCTCTAGGAGCGGCGCCGGGGCGAAATCCGTTGATTTTGATTCCCCGCGCAATCTCCCGGCTGGCAGATTCTAAAAAGGGCTTAATTTCCTCCGTGTCCACTTCCATATTTAATTCCACTTGCGATTGAGGTAATTTTTTGGATTCAATTTTCATTCTGTTTAATTTTAATCCCCCCTACTTAATCTCTGAAAAGATAAAAAGGAGTGAAAACCCCTTTTTTACCCGAGAGCGGAGTCCTCCAAAAAAGCTTTGGGGAGTTATTTAATGAATCATTTTAACAAGCAAAGGAGCAATAAGTAAGGCAACAATAGCCATTAGTTTAATTAAAATATTCAAGGCGGGACCAGAAGTGTCTTTAAAGGGGTCGCCGACCGTATCGCCCACCACGGCTGCTTTATGGCTATCAGAACCCTTGCCGCCTAAATGGCCTTTTTCAATGTATTTCTTGGCATTATCCCAGGCGCCGCCGGCGTTAGCCATCATCACGGCTAGCAAAAATCCAGTTACTGTCGCGCCCGCCAGAAGACCGCCTAAGGCGGCGGCTCCCATCCCAAAACCAACCACAAGCGGCGCGCCGATAGTGACAATGCTGGGCAGAACCATCTTCTTGAGAGCCGCGCTGGTGGATATAGAGACACAGCGGCTGTAATCTGGTTTTGCTTTGCCTTCCATTAAACCCTCAATCTCCCGAAATTGGCGGCGCACCTCTGCCACCATTTCCATTGCCGCGCTACCGACTGCCCGCATGCTCAAAGCTGAAAAAAAGAAAGGAAGCGCGCCCCCAATAAACATTCCCGCCATCACTCTGGGATCGCTAATATCAATAAATTTAAGACCAATACTTTCAGTATAGCTTGCGAATAAAGCTAGAGCGGTCAAAGCAGCGGATCCAATGGCAAATCCTTTACCCATAGCGGCAGTGGTGTTGCCCACAGCGTCCAGACTTTCGGCGCGCTCTCTCACCTCCCTGCCCATACCCGCCATTTCCGCAATGCCGGCGGCATTATCCGCGACGGGACCATAGGTATCCGCCGCGAGCGTGATCCCTAAAGTAGAAAGCATACCCACAGCGGCAATGGCAATGCCATACAGGCCAAACAAAGCATAGCTTGCCCAGATGCCTAAGGCAATCACCAAAACTGGAATAATCGTGCTTAACATCCCCAAAGAAAGTCCTTGAATAATATTGGTAGCCGCTCCCGTCTCTGAACTCTCCGCGATTCTTTGGGTAGGCTTATTATTATCTGAAGTGTAATATTCGGTCACATAACCAATAATTACGCCTGCCACTACCCCCACTAAGGTGGCGTAAAAAATTTTGATGTCGTCAACAATGTGAAAAACCTCTACCACCAAATAAGATCCGACAATCATCAAGAGAGCGGCGCCATAAATGCCGCGATTTAAAATACTGCTCACTTTCTTGGCACCACGAGAGACCTGAACGATAATGTTGCCAAAAAGGGAAGCTAAAATACCTACTGCGGCTAAAAGCAAGGGCAGAGCTACGGCATCACCCTGCAAAGTCGCTGGAAAGACCAAAACAGCGATTGCCATCGCCGCAATAATAGAATCCACATAAGATTCGAAAAGATCAGCGCCCATACCCGCCACATCGCCCACATTATCGCCCACATTATCCGCTATTACCGCCGGGTTGCGCGGATCATCCTCGGGAATGCCTTTTTCTATTTTGCCGACTAAATCTGCCCCCACATCCGCGGCCTTGGTGTAAATCCCGCCTCCTACTCTCGCGAACAAGGCGATGGAAGAAGCGCCAAAGCCAAAACCATAAATAATCCTAGGGTCGCGCACGAGCCAGTATAATAAAGCTACGCCCAAAAGCCCCACGGAAACCACGGATAATCCCATCACCGAACCCGAGGAAAAAGCAAGCGACAGACCATCTTTCACGCTTTTTGCTGAAGCCTGAGCAGTCCGCACATTGGCGCGCGTCGCAATCCGCATGCCGATATTGCCTACCAGCGCCGAAAAAATCGCTCCCAACAAAAAAGCTCCGGCGGTTTTGTAACCCAACACAATATACAAAACAAAACCAAAAGCTAAAACAAAAACGGCGATGATTTTATACTCTTTATGCAAAAAAGCCATCGCTCCTTCATGAATTGCCGCGGCGATCTCGCGCATTTTTTCCGTGCCTGCATCCTGACGCAAAATTTTCATAGCCAGAAAGAAAGCGAACAAAAGACCCAAAAGAGCAATAATAACGGAAAAGATAATAGCAGACATGATTTTTTGAAAAATTTAATAATGATAATCTAAAATTATAGTTTGTATATTTAAAAAGTCAATGTACAATGAATCAAAGTCTCACGCTTCGGGTGATCACCCATCAGTCAAGGCAGTAAGAACAAGCATAAATACAAAGCATTTTTTATTTCTTATTTCTTGTTTCTTATTCATTTCTTATTTAACTATTTCTTATTTATTTTTAAAAATTCATAAAACAAAAAACAAAAAATAAGAAACGAATAAGAAATAAAAAATACAAAATAAGAAATATTAAGAATGCTAAAGAATGAACTCCGCCAACCTCTTTTTACTAAAGTTGCAAAAGGTCAAAGTCTTAAAAAATTAAAAATGGGAATTGCGTTGATAATTTATAATCCCTCCTGACTACTTTTCTCCTTTGATTTAGCCTTAGTCTTACTTTTCTTCTCTTTGGATTTCACTTTTTCTTCAACTTTCTTCTCTGCCTCCTTTTCTGGTTCTTCAGACTTTATTTCTTCCGCCTTGGGTTCTTCTGTTTTTGTTTCTTTTACCTTCGGTTCTTCCACAATTTCCTTTTTCACACTTTCTTTCTCTACGGCTTTCACATCTATCTTCCAATCCGTGAGCTTGGCGGCGAGGCGCACATTCTGCCCTTCTTTGCCAATCGCCAAAGACAATTGATCGGGTGCGACAAAAACGCGAGCCAGCCTTTCTTTTTCATTTAATTGGACACGAGACACTTTAGCCGGAGCAAGGGCATTGGTCACAAAACGCGCCTGATCTTCGCTCCATTCAATAATATCAATTTTTTCGCCATTAATTTCATTAATCACGGCTTGCACCCTGGACCCGCGCTGACCTACGCAAGCGCCGATAGGATCCACCTCTCTGTCGCTGCTTGTAACCGCGATTTTACTGCGCAAACCCGCTTCTCTAGCCACGATTTTAATTTTCACTACCCCAGAATTCACCTCTGGCACTTCCAGACCAAAAAGGATCTTAATAATTTCCGGGCTGGTGCGCGACAGAATAATTTCCGGCCCCTTCGCTCCCTCCCGCACTTCGGTAATATAAACTTTTAGCCTCTGGTTCACTTGGTAACGCTCGTTGCGCACCTGCTCCGAAGGCGGAACAAAACCGGTAGTCTGCCCTAAATCCACAAAAATCGTGCTCCCTTCCACTCTTTGGATCACTCCGTTCACAAGCTCGCCCTCCCGCCCCTTGAAGGCGAGAAACAGCGCATCGCGCTCGGCTTCGCGAATCCTTTGGATAATTACCTGTTTCGCGGTCTGGGCTGCCACCCGACCATAATCGCCAGGGGGGTCTATGGGAGTGATAAGCTCATCGCCCACTTTTATTTTTTTCTTCTTTTGCTTGGCCTCCGAGAGAATAATCTCTTTCCGCGGATCTTTGATTTCGGCATCGTCCGCCACTACCTCTTTCACGTCAAAAAGGTCAAAATTGCCGGTTTTAGGATTATATTTGGCTCTGGCATTTTCATTGGGTTTTCCATAATCCTTGCGGTAAGCCGCGGCGAGCGCCGCCTCCACGGTTCCGAAAACGACATCACGGCTAATCCCCTTTTCATCGCAGATTTGATTAATTGCCGCGTCAAATTCTTTGTTGATAAAATTGTTCATAAAGACATTTTAATTTTTAGAATGTTGTAAAAAATAATTTTATAAAAATATCCTGTCCAAAACAGGATTTGCTGACCATTCACAATCTCACTATTTGAAGTATAGCACAGGGCTTTAAAAAGGCAACTATTTCATTGTTTTATTGCTTGCCCTGCACCACGTAGGGTGCAGGGCTCAATTGTTCTATTGTTGATCACATCGTTTTTTAAGAGCAATGCTTTAATAATAACCAAACAATTGAACAATGAAACAATGAAGCAATGGAATTATTCTTCCACCGCATTCTTAAAATGTTCCAAGTGCGCCGACCTTTTCGGATAATCCAAAGTAATGCCGACCACGTCAATGCGAAAATCCTGTTCCATTCCTTTATGATTCAGATAAGCGTAAGCGGTCTTTAATAATTTTCTTTGTTTAAAAAAATCAACCGCTTCCTGCGGTTCGCCAAAATCCCCATCTGTCCTTGTCTTAACCTCCACAAAAACCAACATCTTGGCTTTCTTGTCCCAAGCTAAAATATCAATCTCCCCCTCTCTATTTTGAAAATTGCGCTCCAAAATTTTATAGCCTTTTTTCTCCAGATAACGACAAGCCAAATTCTCGCCTAGCCTCCCCACTCTTTGCTTCCTCAACATAATCCTAAAATTATTTTTTGTAGACCAACGCGTAATGATAAGGGCTCGGATCCCAAGAATCAAGCAAATCTAAGCCCAAATCTTGAGCAAGCTCCTTCACCTTGTGTTCTGAAATTCTATTGTTCGGCAAAGGCCCAAAGGGCAAATCCTGGAGTTTCCAATCAATGATTAAAATCTTGCCATCTTCCTTGGTGATCCGTTTCGCCTCTTTGAAAATTTCCTGTGGTTTATCGTTTTGAAACAAAACGTCAACCAGCATAGCTAAGTCCAAAGTGTTATCGGGTAACTTTGTACTTTGATAAACCTCCAAGTCCGCCCAAACCATTTTTACAATATCATCCAAACCCTCCATATGCGCCTTATCTTCCACCCCCGATAAAGCAGAGTGCTGAATATCAATAGCATAAGCCACCCCTTTCTCGCCAACAATCTTTGCCGCCGGCAGGATGAAAAAACCCGCCCCGCAGCCTAAATCCGCGGTTTTCATTCCTTGTTTTAAACCCACGCGGTCTAAAACTTCTTCTGGTTTAATAAAACCTTCAATTCTAGGCATAAGAGTAAAAATTTTTAATTTTTGATTTTTAATTTTTAACGAATTTTTATTTGCTTAATTCTTATTGTCATTACCATAAGACAATAATCCAATAAATAAATAAAAATTAGCTAAAAAATAAGAAATAAAAATTAAAAATTATCTAACAACATCTTGATCGGTCCGAAACTCTTTCTATGAATCGCGCACGGTCCGAATTGCGCCAACTTTTCTCTATGTTCTATTGTACCATAACCTTTATGGGAATCAAAGCCATATTGGGGATATTTTTGGTGGAGGGCAAACATAATCCTGTCCCGCGTCACCTTGGCAATAATGGAAGCGGCGGCGATTAAACGTTCCGAACCATCTCCTTTCACAACTGTCTTTTGAACATAAGGAAAAGCGGGAATTTCAAGATTGCCGTCCACTAAAACGCAATCAACTTTTTTGCGAAGCCCTAAAGCCAAATTTCGCACTGCTATTCTCATTGCCCGAAAAGTGGCGCCCAAGATATTCAGTTCATCAATTAAATATGGGCTCGCCGCCCCTAAACCATATTGGCCTTCAGCTGCGATTAGCCTAAAAAGTTCCTCCCGCTTTTCCGGGTTGATTTTTTTAGAATCGGCAATCTCTTTCAAAAAAAGATTACCCTGCGCATTATAAGGCAGAAAAACCGCCGCCGCGATGACCGGCCCGGCCCAAGGGCCTCTGCCCGCTTCATCAACGCCAATGATAATTTTTTGACCGTCATTGATTAATTTTTTTTCAATTTCGGAGAGTAAGGACATTTTATTACCTTGAATTGCGAAATGCGATTAGATTATATATAGCCTCCATTGTCAGGGGAGAGGAATTCAACTCCCCTCTAATCTCCCCTTATCCTCCTTCCTGACATTTCTTTAATGAGTCTGTTGTATTCTTATTACAATGAACAAATCCAACTAAATTCTTTCACCTCCTATGATTTAGTTGTGGAATCTAATATAGACCTTCAACACGGCAAAAAAAGTATTAATCTATTATAAAGGAAATTCATCTAAAAATCCATATTAAACCAAACAAAATATTTGACAAAAAAACTCCTTGGCTTTCCGCAAGGAGCAATGGATATTATTCTGCATTCTCTCTAAAGAGCTTCATCTCGCCTACGCCCAGACGGTTCACTTTAAAGATCAAATTTCTCCCTCCCCTTTTGTCTGCGCAAGTGAGTACCCCTTCATATTTTTCACCTGGCGTATCAGAAGAAGAAACTTTAAGCTCATTGCCTGTCTTGACAATGGCTAAGATTTTTACGATTTGCCAAGGATTATAAGCGGGCTGATCCGTGTTCCATATTTGCTGGTCTATAATCATCCCATCGCTAGCCGTGATTTCCAGCCCTCTTCCCTTCGCATACAGCACCACTAATAAATGGACTCTGGAATGCGACTTCAAATTTGGAGCGGCTAAAATTCTTTTTCCGCCTCTCTTTTTCTGGAGATTAACATATCTCACCAGATTTTTCACGGATTTTCGAGAAAACCAAGGCACAATCGGCTTACGGACAACTTTTATTTTTAGAAGCTCTTCTATACAAGCTTCTTGAACGGGAATGAATGTCTCCCCCACCTGAATTCCAGGCGGGTATCGGTCTAAGGGAATTTCAATCCCGCCCATTATACCTACTTCTTGCAGGTTCAGTTCTTTAAAGGGTGAAAACCAATACACAGTGGCACAACGCAAATTCATTATTAATTTCCTCCTATACTTCGGTAAAGACCCTATAGAAATGCCTTCTGATTCTGTTTATTATTCCTTTATTAGGGATCGTTTGCCACTTTGGCTTGAATTCCGCAAGCTTTTTGAAATGATCAAAGTCACCATAATAACCAAAGTTATCTTCATCTTGTGCTAGCATTACGCGGAATTCATCAGAAACTCTCCGCAACATTTTCTCCCGCTCTTCTTCCGGCTGATTCATAATAACACCTCTTTTTTCAGCAAAAAGATTGCTGATTTAAGCTTAATAGAACTACTTTTTACATCTTTATAAAAAGAACAAATGTGAAAATTTTATGGGATTTTTCTGTTTTTTAAAAAATTACTTAATTCCTGCTTATAAAAATCAATTCTGGATTGATATTCTTCTGTTTGCTTCGCAAATCTAACGGGGCAGGTATTTTTTATGAGGTTCTTCGACAGTTTTTCTCTTGGCAGCAGATTCTTTTTTAGCTTCTCGGTCTAGACCCTGCCATTTACCTCCGCGTTTAAATGACCAAATCGCATCGTATGCAAAATCCTTTCGCGTCAACTCTGACTTATCTTTTATTGAGAAGTCAAAAAATATAAAAGCTGGTATTTCGGGAGTCGGCTTTGGCTGATCGAATGGAGGAAGTACGAATTCAAATGCAACCGGAATTCCAGAGCGATATCTGGACCGAAACTTGGGAAAATAAGAATCTTTGCCTACTTCGCATCGTTTGCCAAGTACGAGTGTTAAATGATGCTCTGTAACTTCGTCTACAAGTGAAGAATTGCGAAGCTTATCTCGAGCGCTTTGAAAGAAATTCTGTGCTATGGGTCTTTTCGGACTCGGGTAGCATAAGAAGATATATTCGTTGGGTTTGGTAACCACAACAATAATTTGCACATTTTTTGAGTCATCCTCATAATTTCCTTAAGTCCATTTCAGAAAAAGACCTTCAAGCTTTTTTGCATATTCCAAATCAGTTATCATCATTGAGACCAATGGGATATTATATTTACCACCCGGTGGCGTGGCGTACCCGAAGCCAACACCGACCCATTTATCTGGGTCCAATTCAAAATCGGGTAAGAGATGAATAAATGCATGAGGATGTGCAAACGCCGTCTTTTCCAAGAGCAATGATATCAAATACACCACGCAACCAAATGCAAAAGCGACCCACACAGAATCAAAAATAATGAATGCGGATAATAGTGTTATGGCTGTAGAAAAGTATTTGAGAAATTTAATCTTTCCCCTGTGATGCTCGGGAATAACGATTTTGAAGTGCTTGTTTTTTCTACGCAGCTGATACTCAAATCGAAAACGATTGAAACGCAGTCGCAATCTTCGAATGAATTGATAAAGTTTCTCGATAATCATGTTTTGGACGGCAAATTCTTAAGAAACTGGAACTTTACCCTTAAGTAGTTTCTTAATAATTTTGGGAGCGAACAATACACCAATTACATAAAAAGCAATTAAAGCAAAAAACAGGTATTTATTTGTAAGCAATGACGCCCCTATGAAAATAGTTACAGAAACTGGCACAATCATTCCAAGAAATGACACAAGAATAAAAGTTGGATATTTCATTTTCGCTATCCCCGAAATATATGCTATCAAGTCTGTATCAGTGCTCGGTAGAAAACGGGAAATAAAAACTGCCTGCCATCCAATTTTTTCTGTATATTTTTTTAACTTTTCTTGCTCTTCTTCATTAATTAGCTTTATATATATTCCTTTTCTTATTTTTGTTCCTAGCCAGTAATTTATGGTCGAACCAATTATTCTTGCGATAAGGCCAAATACTAATGCTTTCCAGAACCCAAAAACAATACCGCCAGCTATCGGGACGACGTCATTTGGTATTGGTGGCGCAATTACCACAACAATACTTAACAAAACGTAGACCAAAATCGCCCATTTTTCATAAGAAAGAACAAAAGTTTTGATACTTTCGGGTTCGGTAAATAGTTTAGAAAAAGGTGTCCATATGAGTATCGGTACTAAAAAGATAACAAAAATAATGAGTGCAGATAGTAGTAATAACATCCACAGTCGGTGCTTAAAATATATTTCTTTAAGTTTTATATGTGTATGATTAAAAAAATTTTCCCTAAACAAAACCGCCAACTGATTTTTCGCCCAACCCGCCTGCTCACAAGCCTGTGCCCCTCAAGAAGAGTCGCCCCGAGATGAACTCGGGGCGCCACGGGTTCATCCCGTGGCGAACCATAATCTCCGCAGTACTAAGCATACGTTAAAACATAGATTGAATGCAGGGTAAAAGTCCCTTGTTTCCCGCCCGCCTGGCTCGTCTGGTGCCCTCATCTGGAATCGGACCAGAATCTAGGGCTTAGGAGTCCCTTGTTCTATCCATTGAACTATGAGGGCGTCAGGCGAGTCGGGCGGGTATCCGTTGAACTACAGGGGCAAAGGCACTGGCGGGCAAATCAAAGTAAAAAGTGAATGATGTTATGTCTACTCAATTATATTCTCAAACTCATTGCTTGTAAATTTTTCTGATGCTAGAATAAGGAGAATAACTAAAAATAGAAAATGAAAATTAAGACTAAAAATAGCATCACTTTTTTGAAATATTTTTTCTTTTTTCTTTTTGCCTTATCTATCCCCTTCCAGAAACGGCATATCTTTTTTTATTACCCTATTGCGGGAGAATTTAATGAATGGACGGCAATCAGTATTTATGTTTCAGATATTCTTTTATTCTTAAGTTTGATTTTTTGGCTTGGCGAACTTGTTATTTCTAGAAATCATTTAAGATTACGGAATATTATAACCCCTCTTTATCTCCCCTTGTCAGGGGAGAAACATACCCCCCTGATAAGGGGGGTTAGGGGGGTCTTAAATTATTTCCGTGAGGGCATACTAAATCTTAAAAAGAAAAATAAATTATTGATTATTGGTTACTGGCTGCTGGTTACCCTGCTCGCCATTGCTTTTTTTTCCTTAATTAATGCCCAAAATTTAAACATTGCCCTCTTCCGCCTATTAAAATTAGGAGAAGTAATTCTCCTATTTATTTTTATTGTCTCCAACTTTGGCTCCAGAAAATTACGGTTGCTTTTATATTTATTTTTACTGACTAGCGGAATAGCACAGGGAATAATTGCAGTAGGACAGTATTTTCACCAACATTCTCTGGGTCTCAAAATTTTAGGCGAGAATGACCTTGCCCCTAACATAATTGGCGTGGCAAAGATAGTCGTCAATGGCGGCAAAATTATCCGGGCTTACGGCGCCTTCCCCCACCCCAACATTTTAGGCGGCTTTTTAATCGCCACTATTTTATTTTGTTTTTACCTCTGGACCAAAATACCAAGAGTAAAATGGGGCAAATTTCTAAAAATCATTCTTCTTTTTATTCTTTCTCTCTTTACCATCACCATCACCCTCACCTTTTCCCGCACGGCTTGGCTAGGGCTCATCATTGCTTTATTAGGCTTGCTCATCATTAACCTCCACAAAATCAAAAACTACGCTCCCCCACTAGGTATCATTATTATTACCGCCCTAACCTTATTTTACTTTCTCCAACCCCAAATTCTAACTCGTCAAACGATTAGTGATTCTTCTGGGGATTTCGCTCTGTCCAATCGCGCGTTTTTAAACCAAATTGCTTTGCTCGCAATTGCCAAACACCCATTTTTAGGGGTTGGCATAGGCAATTTCGTGCTAAGCATCTCCGATTTTACGAAGGCGGACCTGCCGGCTTGGCGCTATCAACCAAGCCACAATCTCTATTTAGCTATGGCTTCAGAGACGGGGCTCCCCAGTTTATTAATCTTTCTAACCTTTTTATACCTAACCATCACTCACGCTCTCGGGCAGATTAGAAACGACCCTGAAATCGGAATTATATTTTGGATTTTTATTGCTTACCTCTTTATTAGCTGCTTAGACCACTACTTTTATGATCTCCAACAAGGAATGCTCTTATTTTGGCTTATCTTAGGGATTATTTGGGCAATTTCTTTACAAAAACTAAATAATATTGCATAATCAGATTCTTTTCTGCATCTCATTTTTTTAGTAGTTTAACCTGTGGATAACTCCATCTACTTATCCATATACTACATTTTTCATTTAACACAAGCCAAAATATATATATTGACAAATGCATAGAAGATGTTACTATCCGATATGTAAAAAAATATTAAAAAATGTTCCACGTGGAACATTTTTGATTTCCTTAAATTACGAAATTTCCGTAGAATTATAAAATATTCCTCCCCTTGGGAAGCGGGAGACCAGGAGGGGTCTCAAATAAATATAACTCCCACCCCCTCCATCTCCCCCTCAGGCAGGGGGGGTGAGTTTCGTAATTCACAGCATATTAAAATGAAACCTTGCTTATTGTATACCTAAACTCCACAAAAGCTTAAATTTTTGTTCCTCCATCTTTGCCAAATCAGGACTTTGAACAACCACACCTATCAATTCTTTAATTGAGGATATAAGGGCTATTTTATCCTGAAAAATAAACATAGAACTAGGAAAAAAATAACCATCAGGCAAGAATCTGGTCTCCCGTAAATTCTCCTTAGCTGTCTTTTTTAAAAGCAATGCGTCTTTATCAAAAAAAACCAGTGCTTTAAATTTAATGTCTTTCTTCAATCGTGAAGGAATATAATGCTCATAATCATATTCTCGGCTAATAATCTTATAAATATCTTTCACAGAGCCAATATACATAATTTCGCTATGCGGTTTCTCTAATGTTTGTTCCAAAATACTAAAGCACCCCTCTCTGCCCTCATAAAAACGCACTTCCGGCCTTCTCTCCTCCAAATTTTTCGCTAATGCTTCCAATTGCGGCATTATCTCCCTTAAAGCGCTTTGCCTTTCTTTAAGAATAAAATTCAATTTTTGCGGTTCCTCCGCGATAAATTTCTTGGTATTCTTGGACTGATAATAACTCATCAGCCCTTTTTGGATTAAAGAATCAACCACGACATAAACAGTGGTTCTTTTAATTTTGGACTTACGGGCAATATCGGGAATTTTTGAGGGACCGAGCTCCAAGTTCGCCAAATATATCCTGGCTTCTTTCTCGGTCAAACCTATTTTCTGAAGATGCTTTAACATCCTTATTTGTCAATAATGTTGTCAACTTAATTTTATGTTATCATAGGGTAAATATAGTGTCAATATATGAAACTTGACAAAAGTATTGACAAGACTTTTAAGATCATATAAACTAACCGGTTACTAATATAAACCGTTCTTTTTACACAATTCACCCTAAAGGAGGAAGTTTTATGAAATTCGCTTTACTGATAATGCTTGGGTTGTTGTTTCTGATAGTGGCTGTTATAACTTGGGATCATGCTATCAGCTCCTCTGAACTCAAAATTCTAGCAATCTATCTAATGCTGGCCGGAGCAGGCGGTTTTATCTATGCTCACTATCCTCACAAGAGCAAGAAAAAACCACTGACTGAAAATCCACAGAATTGCACAACATGTCAAAAGCAGGAGAAGGAGAGAAATAAAATTATAGAACAAACAACGAGTGCGACGAGTAAAGAAGAGATAGATCTAGACAAAATGGCAGAGGAGATTATGAATAGTCCTAACAAAATAGACTCACTCATAACCAAAGCGGAGGAATTGGGCAGACAATATGCCTTTGATGAAATCTCCGAATTGTATAAGAGGATTAAAATCCACCTAACACAAGAGGAAAAGATTGAATTATTGAAAGAACTACGAGTAAAAAATTTTGTGGAGCCCTTTCGAAGGAGGATTGGATTATGAAGAATCTTGTTCTGATATGTATAGCTATGGGGTCTCTTATTTTATTGTTGGTTATTGGAGTTTTAGTGTTGCCAATTTCGGTAATGCTGTCAGCCACCCCTTTTCAACGGGAAATTCTAAGAATATCTTGTATTATTTGTGCTATCGTAGCGCTCTTTTGCGAAATTTGGGTCTGGCTAAATATAAGAAAACAAGACAAATTCAAGGAGAAACAGGATCTTGAAAAGGAACAAATAAGACGGGCAAGATTTAGAAAGCAAATGGAAATTATTGAACAAGCGCAGAATGTCCCATTGTCCAAGACAGTAGAATGTTGCGATTTAGACAAAATGATAAAAGAGATTGTGAATAGTCCTAACAAAATAGATTCACTAATAGCTAAAGTGCGAGTATTATGTTCACAATTCAAATTTGATAAAATCCCAGAATTATTTGAGAGGGCTAACTTAACTAAAGAGGAAAAACTTGAGCTAGATAAAAAATTGCGTGCAATGGGATTCTAAAAAAAATATGACCATCATCAAACTAGATGATGGTTTTTTTATTTGTAGTATTGCGAAGCTCATTACTTCTACCTTCCGCAAAGAAATTTAACAACCCACCCCTAACCCTCCCTTGTCAGGGAGGGAGAAAATCTTTCCCCCTGCCTACCGGCAGGTAGGCAGGGGAGAAGTTTTATCCTCCCTTGGCGAAGTAATATTCCCAATAATGCTTACAAAAATAATAAAAACAGGTTTCAAACCTGCTTTTTGCTCTAAGAATCACTGAAAATGATTTTGAAGATAGGGGTTTTGTCAAAAACGCATTGCGCGATACAAATAGTCCACTCCCAATGCAAAAAGATTGGTTTTTAATTTAAAAACATACAAAACAATCAAAAAGACGGTAAATCCCAAGGAGAGATACATTGCTTGGCGCAAATCCTGAAGCGAGGAATGCAACAAAACGGGGTTAGCGATTTTCTTCTCCGGCTTAAAATTCCCCAGCGGCTCTTGGAGAATCCCTGGTTGCCCTTCCTCTTCAGGCTTCAATAATTCGTCTATTCGCGTTTCCTCCTGCACCTTCTCAATTCCAGGTGCGGGGACTCTTTCATTTTGGATCACTGGCGCGCCAGACAGATGATGCATCTTACGAAACTTGCGGCTTTTGTTTTTGTGAAAACGATTTTTATGGCTCATGGGATTACTACTTTATTTGTTGATGAAATGCATCTTTGTCTATTAGTGATCTCCTAAATCTGTATAAATGCATCTCGATGAGATTGCTTCGTCGTCCCTCGACAAGCTCGGGACTCCTCGCAATGACGACTCCAAAATAAATATAGCATAATCAAGGAGCGAAGACAATAAAAAAACGTTACCAAAGTTCTGGTAACGTAAGAGATAAACATTACGACCACCCATAATAATCTGAAAGGGAATATGGGCTCTCCATCTCAAACAAGTAGCCACTGGGGTCAATACAAATCTCTTCGCAGTAATGGAGATTATAACTGTAATTCCCCTTCTTGGCCTTCGCGAGGTAGGTAACATTGATATAGGTATCAGCCTTTGGCTCCACGGTCACGGTTTCAGTATAGCCAACCGTGAATTCCGCAGAACTATAATGCTTGCCATTGTAATAAAAGTCCCCCTGAATCCTAATACTGATACTTTCTACCCCATAAGTTTCATTTTTAACATTCAACTCATAGCCAGATTCATCCACGGGCGAGAGCCCGACATAACAGCCAGGAAAACACACTACCAACACTAAAACTAACCATATCATCTTTCGCATTTCTTCACCTCATTGTAAATCAAGTAACCCAATATAGTAGCATAGCACCACCATTTAAATCCTTTTTATGATGGTTTTATCATATCACAAATACTTTAAAATGTCAAATAAATTGTTGCGGTTCAATATCTTGAAAACACTTTGTACCTTGAATTACGCAACTTCCATAAAGTAATAAAATATTCCTCCCTCTTAGACCTGTGGGAGGTGGGGGTCTGGATCAGAACCTCCCCTAACCCCTCCTTGGAAAGGAGGGGATAATCCTCCCCTTTCTAAGGGGAGGAAGGATGGGGTTCTGAAGCTCCCACCCCCTCTATCTCCCCCCTGCTTACCGGCAGGCAGGCTCGTGCAGGGGGAGTGAGTCTCGTAATTCAAGGCTTTGTAAATATTTCATAAGGAGTTTAAGATTTGCCCTCACTTCTTGACTCTTGATTCTAGCTTCTATATTCTAGCCTCTATTCTTTAAATTGACAAACAAGCCCAAATGAAGATATAATAAACTAGAAATTAATCTTGAAATCAATGGTTTGGATTTTGATCCCGCTTATTTTAATTCTTTTATTAGCGATCTGGACTTTCTATCTGCATCACTATCTTTTTAAAATCCGCAGCGCGAGCAGAGAATTGTTCAAACAAGCCAAGGGGAGTAATTTGGAAGAAATCTTAAATCTGCAGAACCAGCATCTCAAGAAACATTCCGAAGAATTAAAAGATCTGCAAAATTTTACCCGCGAACTGGAAAAAAATCTAGGCTTCACTATTCAAAAAACTAATATCGTCCGATTTAACGCCTTTCCCGGGGAAGGCGGCGACCAAAGTTTCAGCATTGCCCTTTTAGACCAACACCAAAACGGCGTAGTAGTCTCTAATCTCCGCAACAGAAACAATGATCGCATCTACGCCAAACCAGTCAAAAATGGCCAATCGCCATATCATTTAACCAAAGAGGAATTAGAAGCCATTAACCCAAGGAAATAGGAAGACTCGCTTTTTTGAAAGTCTTCCAAAAATCCTTCTAAAATCTTTATGAGTGAAAAAAATCACGAAGAAACTCAAGCGGAAACCATTGTGGGACCTTCGGTTAAAGTAGAGGGGGAGTTGTCCTCCGAGGGCAATGTTCGGATTGACGGACAAGTGGCAGGCAATGTGCAAACCAGCCAAAATTTAGCCGTGGGGGAACAGGCTGTTATTTCCGCAAACGTGAAAGCCTTGAACGCGGTAATCGCGGGCAAAATTAAAGGTAATATTACCGTAGAGGAAGCTTTGGAAATTACTGAAACTGGACAAGTGGAAGGCGACATCACAGCCAAGATTATTTCCATTTCTCCGGGCGCTATTTTCCAAGGTCAATGCCAAATGCCTCTTCCCACTGACCGAGAAACGGAAATTGAAGTGGAAGAGGTGATGGAATAAATAAGGGAATTTTTAATTTTCAATTTCTAATTTTTATTAAATTTCTAATTTTTGCATTTTTAAACCAAATTTTTAATTTTGATTTCTTAATTTTTAGCTAATTTTTATTGTATTATTGCCTTATTTTCTTTCAATAAAAATTAAGCAAATAAAAATTAGTTAAAAATCAAAAATTAAAAAATAGAAATTGAGAATTCTCCAATGTATTACTATATCTACGATTCTTTCTTAGAAAATCCTAAATATCGTAAAATCCTGGACCGGATTGAAATTAGACTGTCCGATCTTGCCATTGCGGGCGAAGCAAGCCATGTCCGTCCTTTAAGAAACCTAGAGGAGATTGTTTTAGAAGGACTAATACAGGGAAAACGCACAATTATCGCCGTAGGCAATGATTACACATTCAAAAAAATCGCGCATACTGTTTTAAACCAGAGTGAAACCCCTCTCTCTGAAATCACGATCGGTGTCATCCCAGTCGGGCAGCCAAACTTTATCAGCCAAGGTCTCGGAGTGCCCATAAACGAGCCGGCTTGCGAAGTTATTTCCGGACGGATTATTAAAATTATTGACGTCGGGAAGGTTAATTCCGAATATTTTCTCACCCAAGCGGTTTGCGGTTTCGGGGGACGGGATGAGGAACGCAATAAAAAAGGGGACCTATCTTATCTTCAATCCCTGCGTTATCGGCCCCAGGATGTTATTCTTAAAATTGACAGTAAATTTCAAGTCCGCCTGAACTTATTTCACGCCGCCTTCGTAAATTTATCTTTAAAAAGGGAAGCCTTACCTCTTGCCAATCCTTGCGACGGAATTTTGAATGTGTTTGTGACTGCGAATCTTTCCCGCTTCTCTCTTTTAAAAAAACTAAAGCTCATAGAATCAGAAAAATATTCTTTGCTTCCTAAGACTTCTGTGTTTCGCGCGAGTAAAATTGAAATCTTGTCTCCGCGCCAAGAGCAAATTGATATCTTGGGCGATTTGCAAAAAATAGGCCGCACGCCGGCGACTATTACAATTTTGCCCCGTAAATTAAGAGTGATTGTGGGGAAAGAAAGAGCATTTAATTAATTTATAGACCTTTTGCAAAATAACCTTTTCTACTGCAATTGCTAGATTTCGGCTGCAAATGTTTCAGGGCTCGTCGCTGTATTTTAGAGTAAAATACAGCTTCCTCCCGCCCGCCTCGCCTGAAGCGAAGCGATGGCGGGCGCGGCGCCCTTCAACATTTTCGCTCGAAATCCGTCAATTTCGTAACGAAAAAATTATTTCACAAAAGGTCTATGGGCAAACACCGCCAAAATATTAAAAAATATTTTAAAGAACCGTTTTATAATATCTCGGGTATTTTTGCGGATTATCTGCCGGTGCCTGTGCGCTGGCTCATCGGCCTTGCGATCGCGGGATTAGTTTTAGTTTTTACCGGCTTCTGGGGCTTGGTTAAATTGATTTTATGTCTCTTCTGGATCAGCGCTATTTTCTTAATTGCGGCTTTGATTTATCAGATTGTTAAGAATAAGAAGAAGTAAATTCCATTGCTCTATTGCTCAATTGTGCAATTGTTATAAAAAGCAAATTTTCCCTGATTTACAATAGAACCCTGCGCCACGTAGGGTGCAGGGCAAGCAATCGAACAATAAAACCATCAAAAGGGAAGGTTAATGGTTAAAATTTATGGATTTAAATAAAGCTCCCAAGATAGTTGTAATTCCTAGTATGGTCAGGGTCAAAAACTTGGCTTCTGTTTTGAATTTGCCTGTCGCGCGGGTAATGCAAGAACTCATTAAAAACAATATTTACACCACCATCAATGAAGAGCTTGATTATGAAACCGCCGCCATCATTGCCGAAGATTTAGGATATCAGGTAGCGCCTCAAGGCAAAGCAGAGGAAAACCTCAAAGAACCGGTTGGAGAAAATATTTCCAATAAAGAGATCTTAAAACTTTCAACACGACCGCCAGTAGTAGCAGTGATGGGGCATGTGGACCACGGCAAAACCACTCTTTTGGATTATATTCGCAAAACTAATGTGGCAGGCGGAGAGGCAGGAGGGATTACCCAAAATATCGGCGCTTACCAAATTCAATATAAAAAACATCGGATCACTTTTATTGATACCCCCGGACACGAGGCTTTTCAAAGCATGCGGGCGCGAGGAGCGCGCCTCACTGATCTTGCTATTTTGGTTGTCGCCGCGGATGACGGGGTGAAGCCGCAAACCAAGGAAGCAATTACTCATATCCGAAACGCTAAAATCCCGATGATCATAGCGATTAATAAAATGGATAAGCAAGATGCTAAAGTGGATAAGGTAAAACAAGAACTGGCTCAAGAAGGCGTGCAAATTGAAGAATGGGGAGGCGATGTGCCTCTTGTGGAAATCTCGGCAAAAACGGGTCAAGGCGTAGAGGAACTTCTAAAAACTATTATCGTCGTCGCGGAAATGGAGGAGTTAAAAGCCCCTCTTTCCGGTCCTGCTCTAGGCACAATCATTGAGTCTCATCTTTCTTCTCGGCAGGGACCAGAAACCTCGGTTTTGGTGCAATCCGGCACTTTTAAGATAGGGGATATAATCACCGCAGCATCTGCGCAAGGAAAAATCAAAATGATGGAGGACTACCGCGGTCAAATAATTCGAAAGGCAGGACCTTCCGAGCCCGTCAAGATTGTTGGGTTTAAGGAAGTGCCAGAGGTCGGCAGTATCGTGCAGAACGGAGAAGAATCCTTAATTAATCGCGAGAAATTCACCCCTCAAGAAAAGAAAATACTGACGCTCATCAACCAAAAAGCATCGAACCCCAAAATTAAAAAATTAAATCTTGTTATCAAGGCCGGCAGCCAAGGATCCAAAGAGGCAATTCTGGAAAACTTGGCTCGCGTGCAATCTTCCGAGGTCGCGCCCTATATTATTCAAGAGGGGGTAGGCAATATAACAGAATCGGATGTCTTGAAAAGCCACATCACCAACGCCAAACTTATTGGTTTCGAGGTGAAGACCACTACCGTGGCTAAGAAATTGGCTAGGCAGCTCGAACTGAAAATTAATATTTACGAGATTATCTATGAACTCATTGACGCCATAAAAGAAGGTCTGGAAGAAATACTTGAACCGGAGGAGGAGATAGTGGAATTGGGCAAGTTAGAGATACTCGCCATCTTTCACACTGAAAAGGGCAAGATGATCGTAGGCGGTAAAGTCACGCAAGGAACGATCCAAAGAGAGAGCCATATCCGCGTTCAAAGAAAAGGTCAAATGATTGGAGAAGGAACTATAACGGAGTTGCAAAGCAACAAGCAAAAAGTAAAAGAGGTCAAAAATGGCCAAGAATGCGGCATTAAATTCCTGGGCGACGTGAAGATTGAAATTGGAGATATCCTGGAATTTTATAAAATAGAAAAGAAAAAGAAAACACTATAAATAAATCAAAATGCAAAATTCAAAATGCAAAATTGCAATTCAAAATTAAAAATGATGCTTTAGATTGTAATTTTGAACTTTACACTTTGAATTTTGAACTGATTTGTCCCACCGCATTCTTCAATTAAATAGCTTAATCCAACAAGAGCTTAGCCGCGCTTTTTTAACGGAAGTCTTTTTGAATCGTCACGCATTAACCACTATCACCAAGGTGGAGACTTCCCGCGACTTAGATCACGCGAAAATCTGGGTCTCCGTTCTACCCTTTGAAAAAGGTCAAAACATTCTCAAGACTTTACAAAAAAACGCGGGCAGGCTACAATCCTTTCTCAACGCAAGGTTAGTCTTAAGAAAAATACCCCGCCTTAAATTTGTCTTGGACGCAACTGAATTAAAAGCAGACAGGATTAACAGACTTCTTAACGCGGAATTTCCCAAAGGGGTTTAATTTTATTTAATCTGAACAAGCGGGCTTCAAATAAGCCACGCCCTCCATAAAAAATATAATGCACAGAAAAGATTTTAATTTAGTGATTAAAGCCTTAAAAGGATATAACACTTTTCTCATCGCGAGCCATGAAAATCCGGATGGAGATTCTGTGGGCTCAATTCTGGCTCTCTGTATGGCTTTGGAAAAGATGAAGAAGGAAGTTTCGCTATTTACCCCAGACCCTATTCCGGAAAATTTACAGTTTCTGCCCCAAAGCGCCAGAATCATCAGCTCTTCTCCCAAAAAAAACTTTGATGTCGTAATTGCTTTGGACGCGAGCGACGTTAAACGTCTGCATTTAAAATGGTCCAATATCAAGCATCAAATCCTTGTTAATATTGACCATCATCCGCAAAAAAAACCATTCGGCGATCTGAATTTAATCGCCCCCCTTGCCTCCTCCACCTCGGAAATTATTTATTTGATCATTAAAGCCCTTAAAAGTATAGACGCTAAAATTGCCACTTGTCTTTTAACAGGAATATTTACGGATACGGGCAGCTTCCAACACGCCAATACCTCTCCTTATACCATGGAGATCGCCGCCCACCTGATGAAAAAGGGGGCAAACCTAAATAAAATCGCGCGCGCCACCTATCAAAGCAAGTCTCTTTCCGCGCTCAAGGTGTGGGGCTTAGCTCTCGCCCGCATCAAACAGGATCGCAAAAAGGGGGTAACCCTTTCCGCAATTACACGGAAAGACCTCAAAGAATTAGGCGCTAAACCAGAAGATCTAGAGGGCGTCGTAAATATAATCAATACGGCTCGGGGAACCAAATACGCCATGCTCTTAATGGAACAGAAAGGGAATAAAATTCGCGCCAGTCTTCGTTCGGAATTAGGCAGGGGAGTGAACGTGGCGCGGATCGCGGAACGTTACGGCGGCGGCGGGCACCCCTTGGCTTCAGGATTTACCATTAAAGGCAAGTTAATGAAAAGGAAGGGGAAGTGGGTTATCAAGAAATGAAAAATTGAAAATGAAAAGCGAAAAATGATAATTTAAAATTAAAAAATTTTAGATTTTTATTTGTGGTTTTTCATTTTTAATTTTTAGTTTTCAATTTGAAACATGCAGCTTATTCCTACTGTAATTGAAAAAACGCATTACGGCGAGCGGGCTTTTGATATCTATTCGCGGCTTCTAAAGGAACGGATTATTTTTTTAGGAAGCTCAATTAACGACGCGGTAGCGAATACTGTGATTGCCCAGCTCTTGTTTTTAAATTCTGAAGATCAAGATAAGGATATCCAGCTTTTTATTAATTCGCCCGGAGGTTCAGTCACGGCTGGTCTCGCGATCTACGACACAATGCAGTATGTGAAGCCTGAAATCTCCACGATTTGCATCGGTATGGCGGCGTCAATGGCAGCGACTCTGCTTGCCGCGGGCGAGAAGGGTAAACGTTTCACCCTGCCCAACAGCGAAATCTTGCTGCATCAAATTATGGGCGGGGCAGAGGGTCAAGCGAGCGATGTCGCCATTCGCGCGGGGCAAATTTTGAAAGTGAAAGACCGCTTGAATAAAATATTAGCCAAACATACCAGCCAACCCTTATCTAAAATTGAAAAAGACACCGACCGCGACTTTTATATGACCAGCGAGGAAGCAGTCAAATACGGGATTGCGGACAAGGTAATCAAAAAATAGAAGCAAGAAGCTAGAATTAAGAATCAAGAGTAAAAATACATATAAGGCAATATGGTTAAAATCTTGAAAACCCGAACAAACAAGAGAAAGGAGGTTGTAATGCACTGGATAATAAAACTTGAATCTAGATTTATTGAAGCAAAAGCATTGAAAGAAGATTTGAAAAATTTAAATTTATCTAATGATGTTCATTTAGAGCAGAATACTGATACTGGAGGGAGAATAACTGCCGTCAGGATGTATATTCGGGAAGATAGAAGCAGAAATTTGATCCATCGAAAAATCAGAGAAGCTATACCGCTCTTTAATGGTTATGGTTATAAAGTGGAAAGAATAGAATAAAGGGCAGACGGAGAAATTGATCTCCGTTTTTTATTTTAATATTTAACTTATATGAATTATCTCTATTATCGTTAATCGGACGCGATATTTTTGTTATTTGCAATAAAAAAGAACGTTATAATAAGCTTTGACGGTCTTGGTAAAAAATTACAGCGAGAATTTTTGAATTACTTTAGCGATATTAAAAAGGAAACCGAAAAGAAAATAAGCTAATTCAAATGCTATGACCAGAAAAAATGATATGCCAAAAATTTCAATCACTTTATTCTCTAGTGACAGAATGCGAAATTTTTTGATGAAATTATGCACCTTAATCCCATGATTGAGCCAGAGAAGATAAGTAACGTACAGGCATCCTGTGATAAAAGCTTGACAAACAATTATAATCGCGATACTACCATAAGGAACGTAATTAGTAGAAAGGACCAGAACAATGGAAAAAGGTATACCAATAATTAAAGCTTTAAACAATAACTTCACTTTATGATCTAGACTAGATAACCTAGAAAAAACATTCTTAAAGAATAATTTTGCTTCCATATCGACCTCCCTGATAAAAATTGGGTAAAGAACGCCCGAAAAAAGACTGGTTATCGTGATTGGGAAACAGTAAAGTTATTTGGCGGCACCACCTCCCTCTTCCTGATAATTTAGATTGCAAAGAACCGATTTTCAAAAAGATTAGTATAGTATTATTTCATAAAAGGCTTAAATGGGCAAGAAGGCGTAGAAAGTTCTACGCCTTTATAAAACTTAAAAAACAAGCCCTTACAATGGCTTGTTTTTTAATCCACACTTTTTACTTTTTACTTTTTTTACACCCAGGTTATGCTCGCGACTTTATCTTCGTTTTTGAAACGCATCAGGGTTACGCCTTGGGTAGAGCGAGATTGTTTGGAAATGGTGTTAATCAGCATCCGAATGACCTGACCGCGCGCGGATATCAGAATTAAGTCCTGTTCTTCTTTGCCTAAAATCTTCATCGCCACTAAATTTCCGTTTTTCGCCGTGATTTTTGCGGTTTTAATCCCTTTCCCGCCCCGCTTTTGGACTTTGTATAGATTCAAAGGCGTGCGTTTGCCATAACCTTTTTCCGTCACCACTAACACCTGAAAACCCGTAATCGCGTATTGGCGCGGGATAATTTCCATAGCAATTACAGCGTCCTCTTGTCCTAGAGTAATGCCTTTGACCCCTGCCGCGGTCCGACCCATCGGTCTAATATCCGCCTCGCGAAAACGAACAGATTGACCTCGCCGCGTCGCAAGCATCACTTCATCCGACCCGGTGGAGGCTTCCGCCCATTCCAGAACGTCGCCTTTGCGCAAACGAATCGCCACCAAGCCACTTCGGCGGACATTGGCATATTCAGAGAGTTTGGTCTTCTTCACCACTCCCTGCTCCGTCGCCATCACTAAATACTTAAATTTGTGTTCTTTGGGAATCGCGACCATCGCGGTGACTTTTTCCTCTGCCGCCACTTGGATAAAATTCACAAGGAGCTGACCCTTAGCGGCGCGGCCTGATTCCGGAATCTCGTGAGCCTTAAGCTGAAAAACGCGGCCACGATCCGTGAAAAAGTATAAATCTGAATGAGTGGTAGTTACGAAACAACAGCGCATCACATCTTCTTCCTTAACCTTTTGGCCGGCGACGCCCTTGCCTCCTCGGCTCTGCGCCCGATAAACGTCAGGCTTCATCCGCTTAACATAGCCGCCGCGCGTCAGGCTAAGAATGGTTTCCTCATCGGCAATCAAATCTTCATCGGAAAATTCGCCCACTTTTTTCTTAAAAACGCGCGTCCTGCGTTCATCGCCATATTTTTCTTTAAGCATTTTCAATTCTTCCTTGACCACGCCCCAAATCCTTTTCTCGGAAGCGAGAATGCCTTCCAATTCAGCGATGAGCGTCCGCTTTTCTTTTAATTCATCTAGAATTTTCTTCCGCTCTAAACCCGCCAAAGAAGACAAGCGCATTTCTAAAATCGCGGTCGTCTGCTCCTCTGTAAACTTAAATTTCTTCATTAAATTGCGATGCGCCAGTTCTTTGGTTTTACTCTCCCGAATGGTGGTGATCACGGCATCTAATTTATCCAAAGCCTTCTTTAAGCCTTCCAAAATATGCTCTCGCGCTTTCGCTTCCGCCAGATTAAAACGGGTGCGGCGGGTCACTACCTCCTTGCGATGGTCCAAATAACATTCTAAAATATTTTCCAAAGGTAAAACCCGCGGTTGAATACCATCCACGAGCGCGAGCATATTCACATGAAAAGTAGACTGCAGGGAGGTTAAAACAAAAAGACGATTCAAAACCTTCTGGGGGTAGGCTTCTTTTTTTAAAAAAATCACGAGCCGTATCCCTTCGCGGTCTGATTCGTCGCGGATATCGCGGATGCCTTGGATCTTTTTGTTCTTCACAAGCTCCGCGATTTTTTCAATAAGTAAGGTTTTATTTACTTGGTAGGGAAGTTCAGTAATAATAATATCAAAACCGCCCTTCTTGGTTTCTATAATCTGTGTTTTCGCGCGCATCACAATTGATCCTCGCCCCAGAGCGTATGCTTGGCGAATAGCGCTATAATCGTAAATCTGACCTCCGGTCGGAAAATCCGGCCCTTTAATATATTGCAGTAAATCCTCAACAGTGGCGCTTTCACGATGGTCAATTAAATAAGTAAGAGCGTCTACAACCTCGCCTAAATTATGCGGGGGGATATTCGTCGCCATTCCCACCGCGATCCCGATTGTTCCGTTTAAAATGAGTTCCGGAAAAAGGCCGGGCAAAACAGAGGGTTCTCTGCGCGTGCCGTCATAGTTATCCCGCCAGGGGACCGTCTCTTTATTTAAGTCGCGCATCATCTCCTCGGCAAAGGTCTGCATCCGCGCCTCGGTATAGCGCATCGCCGCCGGAGGATCGCCATCTATGGAGCCAAAATTTCCCTGGCTGTCGATTAAGGGATAGCGCATCTTGAATTGCTGCGCCAGATGCACCATAGAAGGATAAACAATCATCTCACCGTGGGGATGATAATTGCCCGAAACATCGCCGCAGATCTTGGCGCTCTTCCTAAAACGTCCGCGCGGGGAAAGCCCTAAGTCGTTCAAGGTTACCAAAATCCGCCGTTGGACCGGCTTTAAACCATCGCGCACATCAGGAAGCGCCCGATCAATAATGACGCTCATTGCGTAATCCAAATAAGATTCCTCCATTTCTTCTGTAATTTGACGCGATTTTATGTAACCAAGTTCCATAAATTTGGAATAAGGAATAAGGAATCATGAATTGAGAATAAAGAAATCTTTCCATTTTACTATTCCTGATTCATAATTCACAATTCCTAATTCCCTTCTATTCTGAACACAAAATTAGACTGCTCTCTCGCTCCTTCGCTTTGGACGCCCATAATGGATAAAGTGAAAGGCTTGCCCGGATCTAGGGCGGAAAAATGCAAGGCGCCGCTTACTTCGCTTTTAGCCGCAACCAAATCCGGCAGAGGGTAATCCACTACTTTTTCTCTTTCTAATTCTGAAAATTCTTTTCCCTCCTGAATAATCTTGATTTTACTCTCTCCGGAAGGGCGCAATAAAACCCGCTCCTCCCCTGTATTGCTAATAAATATATAGACCCAGGTTATCTTCTCCTTAAAAACTATATTCACAAGCGTAATTTCCACATTTCCCTTGTTCTGGGTTTCCCCTACCTCTTTGCGGAGCAAAACAGAGCCGCTGTCTTCGCTTTGAAATTGCTCCTTCGCACTACCCAGTCCTGAATCTAATCGCATCCCTTCCTTGCCCTTCTCTAATATCTCTCCCAACCCTCCTAGGTTCTGGCTTACTTTCTGACTATTGATTCTGAAATTAAAAGTCTGCAACCAAAAAATACCAATACCGACCGCGCAAACAGCCACCAATAAAAAAACCACTTTTTGTTTAAAAGCAACTGATTTATTCTGCAAGCTCACTGTTTTTTTAATATTTTAATCTCGGTTTCCTCGCTAGTTAAGTCTTTTTTTCTGATCTTCAATTTATCCAGCTGCGACTCGGGCGATATCCCCATTTCTTCGCAGAATTTATTCAAAGGTTCAAGAGCTCTTTCTTTTTTCGCTCCGGGTAGATCATAATGCATAGGAATCACTAAACGCGGTTCAATTTGGCTTATGAGTTCGGGGATTTTGTCGCAAGATAAGGCATGTTTACTACCCGCAGAAACAAAAAGAATATCCACATCGCCCAAGGCGTCAACCATTTCCTCGGAGAGAAGATGCCCTAAATCGCCAAGGTGCACCAAAACCATACCTTCCACAACATAGCGGTAGATAATATTACCGCCGCGCTCTTTACCCTCTTTACCATCGTGAAAGGCGGGAAAACCTACAATGTAGACATCTTTCACCTCATACTCACCCGGGCTATCAATAATAAAAGGCTCGCCGATAATCCCTGAAACATAATTATGGTCATGATGGTTATGGCTCACAGTCACAATATCAGCCTTGCTTTTTATACCCCTTAAACCCGTTTCAGGACCAAAAGGATCGGTAAGCAGAACCAGGTCTTTGATTTGAATTTTGAAACAAGAAAATCCAAGCCAGGAGATAATCATATTTCTTTCGGTAATTAGTAATTAGTAATCAGTAATTGGTAATCAGTAATCAGGGAATTATTGGCCCGAAGGGCCAAAAAAATTACCAATTACTAATTACGGATTACTAGTTTATTTTAACATAAGGTATTTGGTTTGACAACAATCATCTTTACAGATATAATGGGCAATAGAACAAGAACTTAAGAGGTAGTGTCCACTTTACCTATCATTTTTTATGAAAAAAATCGAGGATAAAAAACCCGAAAAAACTGAATTAAAATCACCAAGGAAAAATTCTTTAGGCGCTTTTTTAGCGAAAAAAGAGAAGAATAAAGAAGACTCAACAATGCACAAATTACTCAAAGAGAAAACGAACCTCTTTAAGATACCTCAAGTGGGAGAAATCATTAAAGGTAAAGTGATGCGCCAAGCAAAGAATGAGATAGAAGTAGACGTGGAAGGTATTGGCGTGGGCGTTATTCGCGGTCCCGAACTTTATCAAAATCCTGATCAGGAAATGAAAATCGGGGACCAAATCGTCGCTACTATTCTGGAGGTGGAAAATGAGGACGGCAGAATGGAGCTCTCTTCAAAAAGAGCCTACCGCGACGCCGCTTGGGAGGAGATTAATAAAATTATTGAAAACCACGAAACCATTGAGGTCAGAATCACCCAGGCGAATAAAGGCGGACTCTTAACCCAAGTGAAGGGGATCGCGGCCTTCCTGCCAGTTTCCCAACTGCATCATGAACACTACCCGAGGGTGGAAGACGCGGATCGCAATAAAATACTCACTAAATTGAACAAACTCGTAAATCAAACCTTGAAGGTTAAAATTATTGATGCCAACGCGGAGGAAGATCGTCTGATCATCTCGGAAAAACAAGCTACCTCCGAGGAGCAGAGGGATATTTTGGACAAACTCAAAGCCGGCGATGTCGTAGAGGGGGAAATTACGGGCGTGGTTAATTTCGGCGCCTTTATGCGTTTTAATGATCTAGAAGGATTGATCCATATTTCGGAATTAGCCTGGCAACGGATTGAGAATCCCGAAGACATTGTTAAAGTCGGAGACAAGGTCAAAGCTAAAATCATCAGCATTGACGCTAATCGCATCTCTCTTTCCTTAAAATCCCTGCAAAAAGATCCTTGGGAGAAAAAAATTAAAAAATATAAAGTCGGCAATACCGTAGAGGGAGAAATCACCAAATTGTCTCCTTTCGGCGCCTTTGTGCAACTGGATGAGGATATTCATGGTCTCGCGCACATCTCCGAAATTACAGACGATCCATCGCAGCTGGAGAATATGGTCAAGATAGGGGAAAAAAGAAAATTTAAAATTCTTTCCATTGAACCTCAAGAACACCGCTTGGGTTTATCCATGAAGGCTTTGACCGAAGAAAAATCCCCAAAGGAAACTAAAACTCCCAAAGCAGCAAAGAAAAAAATGGCTAAAAAAAAGAAGGCGCCCGCTAAAGCTAAAAAATAATTTTCGTAATATTTTTTTCTCTTTTCAGCTATTTCCGAGCAAGACAAAAAGCTCGGATTTATAATATCAACATCTTGTAACTTATAACGTGTAACTTATAACTCAAGAAAATGCTAATACCTTGCGTTACAAGTTTCAAGTTACAAGTTATAAAATAATGATTATACTCAATAAAGTTCAAGAAGCAATTGAAAACCACAGACTAATCAAAGACGGTGGAACGATTATCGTCGCTTGCTCTGGCGGTCCGGATTCGGTTTGCCTGACTCACATCTTGTGGCAATTACAAAAAAAGTTGGGATTCAAAATCATTCTGGCGCATTTAAACCACAACTTACGGGGGAAAGAAAGCGATAGCGATAGCTGTTTTGTCCAAAAATTAGCAAAAGAACTAAACCTGCCCTTGGAAAATAAAAAGTTGCGGAGAAAGCCAAAAAACGAAGCAACCGCAAGAGAAGCCCGCTATACTTTCCTCGAACAAGTAAGAAAAAAACACGAGGGGCAGAGCATCGCGGCAGCGCACACGGCTGACGACCAAGCAGAAACTATTCTTTTGAACCTCTTGCGCGGAGCGGGGCTCGCCGGACTCGCGGGCATGCGGCATAAAAACAACTTCCTGATCCGTCCGCTTTTAGAATGCGGACGCGGAGAAATCCTCGGCTATCTTAAAGAAAACCGCCTTGCTTATCGCAACGACTCGTCAAATTTTGATTTAAAATATACCCGCAATAAAATCCGACACAAGCTCTTGCCTCTTCTGAAAAAAGAATACAATCCGCAAATTAGGAAAAATCTCCTCAAACTCGGAGAAGTGAGCCGCGCCGCAGAAGAGTATATTAGCGAGGAGGCTAAAAATTTTATCTGCCGCAATTCCAATCCTCTTCCCCTCAAATCTTGGCAAACCCTGCCTCCTATTTTAAAAACAGAAACCTTGAGGCAGATGATCGGCTCTGTCTTGGGTGGAGCCAAAGACATTTACGCCGTCCATCTAGAAGAGATGGTAAAAATGCTGGAAAGCCCCCGCGGCAATAAAAAAAAGAACCTGCCGCGTGGGTTGCAGATTCTCAAGAAAGATGGTAGAATCTTAGTGTTTAGGGGGGATAAATTTAATGATTGGCGAATTTAAAATCCCTTGTAATAACTTGTAGGACTTAACAGCATTTTCCGTTAAAACCCACTCATCCGGAATATTATGCAGACTACCCATAGGGTCGTGATCATGGCAGAGATCGGACTTTAGGTTTCCCACTCCTTCCCTCAAGTCGCATTCATTTCTTGCCGCTTTCGGATCATCTTGAATGTTCTCTAAACGGCTGATTTCTCTTTCCGCTTGAGCAATAAGCCCTCGCGCTTTTTTCATTGTAATCTTCACGGGTTGCCTCCTTTGAAAATACGGTTAGTATATAAAGAAAAGAGCCAATCTACACAATTTTATAACTTTAAAACCTGTGATGCGAATTATTAAACATAATAAATAACCCTATTTTTGTCAATAAAATATGAAAAAAATGAAAAACATTGTTAAAAATTTATTAATCGCCTTTGTGGTTTTTCTGTTTATCGCGGGCTTTTTCTCGCTCTACAATGCCCCAGGCTTTGAGCAACGCAAACAGGTCTCTTTAACCGCTTTAGCCCAAGAGATTAAAGATGACAAGGTAAAAATCATTGAGATTCAAGAAGACCAATTAAATATTGAGCTTAGGGACAATACCAAACAGGAAAGCCAAAAAGAAGTAGGGGTGTCTTTATTCGATTCTTTAAACGGCTTTGACGTGCCTAAAGACAAAATTGACCAAGTGGAAATTAATGTCAAGGATCTATCCGGCACTAAATTCTGGCTTAATACGGTTTTACCTTTTTTACTGCCTATTCTTTTGATCGGCGGCTTTATCTGGTTTATGTTCCGAGGAGTGCAGCGCGGCAACCGCAACGCGCTCTCCTTTGGTGAAGCCCGCGTCCGCGAGCAAAAACCCGAAGACCCTAAAAAGCGAAAAACCACCTTCGATGATGTGGCAGGCTGCCACGAAGCCAAGGAGGAATTAAAAGAAGTGGTGGATTTTTTGAAAAATCCACGCAAGTACCTCGCAATGGGAGCGCGCATTCCTAAAGGCGCAATGCTCATCGGTCCGCCAGGGACAGGTAAAACCCTTCTTGCCCGAGCCGTGGCAGGGGAGGCGAACGTGCCTTTTTTCCATATGTCTGGCTCGGAATTTGTGGAGATGTTCGTTGGCGTCGGCGCGAGCCGCGTCCGCGACCTTTTCGCAAAGGCAAAAAAGGCGGCGCCAGCGATTGTTTTCGTAGACGAAATTGACGCCGTGGGACGCCAACGCGGCGCTGGCCTCGGAGGCTCACACGACGAGCGTGAACAGACTTTAAATCAAATCTTGGTGGAGATGGATGGTTTTGAGCAAGACACTAACGTGATTGTCGTTGCCGCCACCAATAGACCAGATGTTTTAGATCCAGCGCTGCTTAGACCCGGACGTTTCGACCGCCGTATTGTTTTAGATCTGCCGGATATAAACGACCGCATTGCGATTTTAAAAGTGCACATTAAAGGCAAACCTCTGACGGCTAATGTTGATTTGCGCGAAGTTGCCGAGCGCACGCCGGGTTTTTCCGGCGCGGATTTGGCAAATATGGTAAACGAAGGGGCGATTGCCGCCGCCCGCCACAATCAAAAAGAGGTGAAGCAAAAGGACTTTTTGGAGGCGATTGAAAAAGTGCTTTTGGGCCCAGAGCGCAAAAGTCATGTCTTAAATAAAAGGGAAAAACGGATCACAGCCTATCACGAGGCAGGGCACGCGCTGGTTACCCATATCCTGCCCCATGCTGACCCGGTGCATAAAATTTCCATCATCTCCCGCGGTCTTGCCGCGGGCTACACCCTGAAGCTCCCTTCCGAGGATCGCAAACTGCACTCCAAATCCGAGTTTTTAGACGAACTCTCTGTACTCCTCGCGGGTCAAATCGCGGAAAAAGAAATATTTAATGAATTAACCACGGGCGCGGCTAACGATCTGCGCGAGGCAACGCGGCTTGCTAGAAGCCTCGTTATGGAATACGGGATGAGCGACCTTGGACCGATGACCTTTGGCGAGCGCGAGGAACTTATTTTCCTTGGCCGCACTATTTCCGAAAACCGCGACTATGGCGAGGCTGTCGCCAGCCAAATTGACGCGGAAGTGAAAAAATTTATCCAAAACGCGTCCCAATCCGCCACAAAGGTTATTCAAAATCAGAAAGAAAAATTAGAACTTATCGCCCAAACCCTGATTAAAAAAGAAACAATTGAAAGAGCGGAGTTTGAAAAGTTAATGAAAGGAGAGCCAAAAACAGAGCCTAAAACGCAAAAGAAGGAAAGGAAAATGCAGGAAAACGAGAAGGTTGAAAAGATAGAAGCGCTATAGAGAATTTCTAATTTTCAATTTCTAATTTCTATTAAATTTTTAATAGGTTAATTTTCAAATACTTGTTTTAAAAGGAAGTTTAAAAATTAAAACATTAGAAATTTAATGAAAATTTGTGCTTGAAAATTGAAAATTAAAAAAAGGGTCCGTAGCTCAGTGGTAGAGCGCCCGGCTCATAACCGGTTGGTCATAGGTTCGATCCCTATCGGACCCACAATAAAAAGTGAAAAGTTAAAAGTTACAATTAAAAATTAAAGGTTCAAAATTTAAAATTGTAATTTTTAATTTTTCATTTTACATTTTTAATTTATTCCGGGCCCATGGCTCAGTTGGTAGAGCGCCTCCATGGCATGGAGGAGGTCACCGGTCCGAATCCGGTTGGGTCCACTCGAATTTTGAAACTTATACAACATAAAACGCGGAACATAAAAAATTTCCCAAGAAGGGAAATTTTTGGTATAGAATCAAAATCAAATCAAAATTGACCCCGTTAGAAACATACCCCGCAGCTTGGCTAGCGGTTAACGTAGAAATATAGATAACTCGTGCGGTTGGGTTTCATGCCCCGCGCGAGTTTCTAACGGGGTTGACAAAAAATTTTTGTAATGTTATATAGATATGTCTTGCTAAACTCAAAACAATTGTTCATTCATTAAAGGAGGGAAAAGATGCCTAACAAGATAGGAAGGAAAAATTCCAGACCGAGGCATATGGAGGTATTAGAGATTCCGATTGATCCTAGAACTGGAAAAAAGGCGGATTGGGTGGGAATTAACCGAGGCAAACAGGTGATAGGATTTTTTATTACTGTTGAACAAGAAAGCATAACGCCCGGGGCAAGAACCAACAGGGGCTGGAAATATTACCCTATCCCAGAGGAGGCATATTATGTTCTCTTTAATGTGACACCTGACGACCATCCAAAGATGAGAGACAATATAATCAAAATCGCGGAATTCCGCGATCAAAATAAGCAAAAGATGGAAACTTCTCGCGTGGAATCAAAATAAACGCGAGTTTTTTTAAATAAAAAACCTGCAGTTTTTAGCTACAGGTTGTTTTTTTGTACCAAAGTAATTTTTGAAAAAAAATCCTTGTATGCTGGCGCCACTCCGATATGGAAGGTCATACTCCTTAATGATTCCATAGTGGCGTCTAAAGCGCCAGCCCACTCAAGGTCGTCTAAAATGAATTTGAGACATTCCCTTTCGTGAGAGGAAATATTTTTATAAGAAATATCAAACGCCATTCCAGAGCAGTGCGTGGGCAGTTCTATTCTGGCATTAACATTGGAGCGAGAAAGAATCTTCTGGTATGCCAGCGTGCGCACCAAGGAAGTGATTTCCAAGGGTGTAAATTTCCCTCCAGATGCTTCAACAAGGCGCCGCGTTTCATAAGCGATATATATAATCGCCCCTGCAGCTTCTTTTGAAATCTGCTCGTATAATTTCCGATTGTTCGGGTCTTTCTTGCCAACATCATTCCGGACAAGAAATCCAAAGTAATCAGGATTATTCGGTAATTGGACGAGCCCAGCATCTTGCAGGTCTTGGGGTATTTTATATTTTAGATCATCCTTTTTGACCCAAAGCCACAACCTGCTTGGAACCCTATCCCTCCCTTTGATAGGACTTTGATAGTTTTTCCAGAGTTCCCTGAAAGCTCCCGGACTTTGACGATATAATGTGAGCAATTCTTCTGCCCTTTTGATACGAAACCAATAAGTAGGCGAAGAATCGCGAGCTAGATGCTTTTTGACCCCTAAATACAGTGGTCGGTTATACGCCGGACTGCACTTAAAGAATATCTCTGACATAGTAATAGGTCCAGAGATTCCGGAAGATCCTTTGGCAAGGTTTATAAGTTCATTAGTCCCGCCTTCGCCGCAATGATAAGCGGCTATGGCTAAATCACGACCACCGAACTTTCCTTCTAATCTTTGAAGATATTGAGCCGCTGCAGGAATGGCTAATTCAGGAACCATCCTATCATCCCTTATAATTGTTTGATAAGGAATTCTTTGCCGTTTGGTTATATATCTTATTTTCTTCCCCTTTTTTGTCCTGACCTTGACGGCAATCCTTTTGGAAACAATTTTATATCTGGTACCTCTTTCTATCTTCAGACCCATTTGTTTTGCCGTGCCTTCAGCAATCTGCATCGGACCTTTAGGACCAGTGGGGCTTTGAACCGCAAGACCCCAGCTTTCTAAGAAGCAAATAGCCTCTAGGGTCTTTTTGGGGAAACTGCTGACTCGTTCAGCTTTTCTAAAGGCGCTTTGAAGCTTTTTTGAGCTTACCACACGCTTAGCCCCTTCTAGGGATTCAGGGTGGCGCAAAATGACAAAGGTTTGGCTTTCAATCATTTGCCTTGTCCTTTGACCTAAAATTTCATTAGTCATATTTGCCCTCGAAATTCCGATCCCGTCAATCTGTTCCGGCGGCACGAAATATCTTGGTTTTTTCTCCTCTTGGCAACTAATTAACAATGAACAAAGAAAAATCACAACAATAAAAGTAAATCTCTTCATAGCGTCCGTCCTCCCTTATCTATTACGATCTATATCTATAAAACATTCAAAACAATTTTTCAGTGATTGAAAAATGATTATGGCACATTTATTGAAAAAATGCAAGGAAAAGTACATCGTCATTGCGAGGGATCCGCCCAGGGTGGATTTTATAATTCAAGATATATTAAAAAGCAGAGAAACAAGATTCTCTGCTTGAAGTTTTGGATTAAGTAAAGTGCTTCTGCACTCTGCTTAATACCTCTTGGTATAAACATTGCGGGATAGACTTGCCATCCTTGGGCGGACAATGGCAGTTGAACATCCCGTGACGGGCATAATTTTCACTTCTGTGCCAGATATCCGCTAAAGATTCTTTGCGGACATCCTCACTGAATACAGTTACGTCATCGCCAGGGCAGCGCAGAACAATCCCACGCGAAGTGATATACATTCCGCAGGCAACCTGGTTGCAGGGGTGACCGCCAGCGTAAGCGGAAACCCCATTCTCTGAAAGTTCTTTAAGCGTATTTACACCCTTTTCAATATTATAAATATTGATCCGGGTATACAGTGCGATGAGCTCTTCTTCCCGCGGCGTAAGGTCTTTCCACGATTCCCGCGCTCTACCCGCGCACATAGAAACAGTAGTTACGGGGTAGATATTGCGCTCCCGAGCAAAGACATAAATGTCATAAATTTCGTGAATATTCTGCTTAGTGATTGGAACAATGGCAAGGCACAGCCTTGTTGGCTGACCCTGATTAAATCCGGCTTCTGCTAGAAGTTCTAGAGCGCGGTTGCGCTTTTCAGTATAACCTTGAACGCCGACCATTTCATCTTGCAAAGCTGGATCAAAGGAATTAAAGCCGACATTAAGACTCACACCCAGATCCTTGATGACACTGACCAACTCCCGAGCAGAAAGATTGAAATATTTATTGGCTAGCGCGTCATCGCCTAAGACATGGGCTTTCGTAAAAATATTGACCTTAATGCCTAAACTTTTTAATTGTTCCAAAAAAATTAGAAAATACTTATCCTCAAAAGGCTCGCCGGCACCTAAAATCTTAATGCTTTCTAAACCAAGTTCTTGGGCCTGACTATTAATCAAATATAATATCTCTATAGGCAGTAAACAAGGATTTGAACTACGGTTTACAGCGCCATTGCGCCGGAAACAATGAGGACAATTTAAGGAACAATACTCGCCGAAATCAAGATCCAGAGTGAGTAATTTGCCGGTATTTTGCGCAAGATATTCTTTACTAAAACTCCAGCCATCCACATCATTAACAAAGTTATTTGGCACCTGCTCTTTGCCGGGGCAAATAGGATTGATTTGATGGGGAAAAATGGACCTGCGTTTAGAGAAATCATTTTGCGTAAGGGCTGAACTTATCGCAATAATTATTTGCTTGGTGTTATCCTTATTTTTGCGCGGAATATCGGGTAAATTAACGCCTTCTTGCTCACTCTCATAGCGATCAGAAAGATTAGTAGCCCTGTTCCGATCAAGCCAAGTAAAACCGTCAGGAATCGCACCTTTGCAGGTCAAGATAAAATTCTTGTCATCCACTTTGGTCAGTTCAACTTCAATATTGGTTTCATAACCTTTTTCACTTAGGACGTGTAAAATCGTGGGTCCGGTTTGGAAACCATAACCATAAATCAAAAACTGAACAGCAGAAGTGTTATAGCCGGCAAAAAGCGGCATTACCAGATTGATTGTTAAACACACGATAGCCGCCAAAATAAACCAAAAATTTCTTTTCATTTTCAATTACCTCCTTAAAAAACATGCAGAATTTCAACAAGAGAAGTTTTGAAGGGGAGAGGATAAAATGGCGGTCTTTTATCCTCTCCTTGAGATTATGCTGTCTGTAGCACCTTTGCCTCTATATTTTTATAGAAATTTTGAGGCAAAGAGAAACCATCACGGGCAACACAATGATAATTGTATCGCTTGCCGTACTTGGCTCGCTGATAGTTGGAAGATTTCATCCAAACATCCCGTAAGGATGTTTCTTGACGAATATCACGAGTGAAGATAGTGCTCTGATCCACTCTACCGGGACAGAGATTGACCTGTCCAGATAGATTCAGGAAGAATCCGGCGGCGGTTTGATTACAAACATGGCATCCAGGATATAAGGACACCCCATCTTCCACAAAAGTTTCCTTGGAGATAAGATTTTTTTGGACTGCCCAGATGTAAATCTTGGCCCACAGATCTTCAAGTTCCGAAATATACTCTTTATGCTTTTTCTCGAGTTCCAACTCGTCTAGCCCTTTACCACTGATAGTTGTTGGACAGGTCAACATATAAATATTTCTCGGTCTTGCCCATGAATACAGATCGAAAATTTCATCTACATTCTCTGGTTTTACTGGCGCGGCGATCATCGCTAAACGAGTCGCTTCGCCTTCGTAGTATTCATTAAATCCAGCTTTAACTAGATTTAATAACGCCTGATCTCTAAAATCCACATAATTTTTCAGCAATGCAGACGATTTATACTTATCTACACCTGTGAAACTTTCTTGCATCTCACGATTAAAAGAATTAAAGCCAAGTAAAATGCTAACTTTCAATTCTTTAATTCGTTGCGTTAACTCCAATCCGGAATAAATTCCACGATGGCTATTATACTTTCTGGCTAACTCATCGCAACCTAATACATGTCCTTTGCTAAAAACTGCTACTCCAACATCTAATTTGGTCATTTCTTCCAGAAATTCAAGAAATCTTGAATTCTGGAATGGTTCGCCCCTGCCCAAGATCTTGATTTGCTTTAAACCAAGCGTTTTCGCTTCTTGAACATAGCCCACTATTTCCTCGTGGGTGAGAGGGTTATTGGCGAGGTCAAAACGCTTGTCCCTGCGAAAACAATGCGGACAGGCAAGTCCGCAAGTATTGCCAATATCAAGGTCCATAGTTAATAATCGCGCTGTCCCGTCTGGAAGGGTAGAATGTAATTCCTCTTTACTAATATTGCCCCACCATTTGACGTTATTCTTATAACCTTCAGGGAATTGGCCGGGGAACATTACAGGAATTTTGGCAGTGAGCAGATCCAAAGACGAATCGCGTCTTTGAATTATGGCTAACACATAAAGCATTGTTGGCTCTGCCTTCATTGCTGCGACCTTTTTGACAGAGACCTGAACATGCGGCTTGGACTCAACTGGGATTTCTAGCCAACCAGCGCCTTCGCCTTTAAACGAAAACTTGCCAGAATTCTTACCATCTATTGAAATAATTTCTCCGTAATTGACACTAACTTCATTACTTGTTCCGTCCAGCGTTAAAAACGACAGACAACCCTCTCCGGTTGTATCAATGCCTTTTACTGCCAGCGAGTGGCTAATATCCAAAGACACATTCATCGCCACGAGCATAACCGACACGAGAATAATTAATATTCTTTTCATTTTCAATTACCTCCTCATTTAAACTGGGTTACAACCTCATCTACATTGTCTTTGACTCGCTCGCAAATCTGCTTTTTGATTTCCGCAATGGTATCGGGATCCAAGCCCAGCTCTTTTGCTTTTTCCTTTAATTCATTAAGCAGGAAATATATTTCCATAAGGGCGTAGCCAAATCCCATGCTGTAATTATTCCGAGCCACGCCATCGCAGATAGTCTTCATATAATTTGGCACATTTTCTTCCATCCTTCTATCCTCCTATTTCCTCTTTTAAGGGTGAGCGTTAAACATTTATTTGACAAAGTTCATTTTTTGTTTTGTTATGACATTATAGCATATCTAAATATAATTGTCAATAGTTTTGGTCAAATTGACTTAATTATTTGTCTTTAAAATGGAGATAAAAATGATAATTAAATATTTTGTTGAAAGGTCTTGACACAAAAATAGGGGGAGTATATAATAAAAACAAGGGTAAACCCCCTTAATCCCCCTTATCAGGGGGAAAATTAATTTCCCTCCCTGATAATGGAGGGTTGGGTTAATTCTTCCCCAGAATAAAAAATACTCATAACAACAAACATCTATGCCTAAAATTGACTCAAGTTTACAAGCCGCTCTATCTGACCTTGGTTTTAGCGACAAGGAAACCAAGGTGTATTTAGCTTTGCTTGAAATAGGAAGAGGAACCGTGAGCGCGATTGCCCGCACTGCGAGTATTAACCGCACCACGGGATATAATATCTTGGATGTTCTAGTGAGCAAGGGTTTAGCGCGCATTTCCGGCAAAGAGCCGAAAGAGGAATATGTGGCGGAAGCGCCGAATGTGATTACCAAACTTTTGAAAGAAAAAATCGCCGCGTATGAAGCGCAACTAAAAAAAGCGGCAAAACTTGTGCCGCAACTAGCGACGATCCACAATATTGTTGACCGACCGAAGGTAAAATTTTATGAAGGGAAAGAAGGATTAATTGAAGTTTATGAAGATACTTTAACCTCCACCGAAGAAATCAGAGCTTATGCTACTTTGGATGATATGTATCAGGCCTTGCCTAATTATTTTCCCGACTATTTTAAGAGGCGAGCGAAAAAGAAGATTCCAATTAAAGCTATTATTCCTTTTACAAAAGTGGCTACCGAAAGAATGAAATACAACAAAGAAGAGATGAGAACTGCAGCTTTAATTCCTGAGAGACAATTTCGCTTTTCACCCGAGATCAACATCTATGACAATAAAGTAATGATCGCCTCTTGGCGGGAAAAACTGGGGATTATTATTGAGAGCGCGGAAATAGCAGACGCGATGAAAAAAATTTATGAGCTGGCTTGGGCGGAAGCAAAAAGATTGGATCGGGAGACGCGAGAGTCTCCTCCCATTGGCTTGAGGAAGGATTAAAAAAAAGTCTATCTAAAGAATAGAAAGGTTATCCTCCCACCCCCTCCATCTCCCCCTCGGGCAGGGGGAGTGCAATCTCCTCACGGAATGGCTCTTGCGTTACGCGTTATATGTTATAAGTTACACGAAGATGTGCTAAAATAAATTCACCCCTAATTCATGCTTCCTGATTTATGCTTCCATTCAAAAACCAAGAAAAAAAACTCGTCAAAAAAGCCCAAAGGGATCCTGAAGCCTTTGTGGAGCTTTATAATTTTTATTTTCCCAAAATCTTCCGCTTTGCCGCTTACCGCGTGAGCAGCCTTGAGGATACGGAAGATGTGGTGGCGGATATTTTTGAAAAAGCTTTGAAATACCTCTCCCGTTTCCGCTGGAGGGAAAACGCTAACTTTGGCTCCTGGCTTTTCCAAATCGCCCGCAATACCATTATTGACTATTACAAAAAAAACTCTCGCGGGCGGTTGGTAAACCTTGCGGATTTGCCCGAAATCGCCTCCCACGAAATCCTACCTTCCGACGCGGTAAAGCGCAAAGAAGGCTTCCAAGAACTGCAAAAATTAGTAAATACACTGCCCGCTCGGCAAGCCGAGATCGTCGCTTTGCGTTTTTTTGCTGAAAGGCGGAATAAAGAAATAGCCCAAATCCTCAAGATCTCGGAAAAAACCGTCGCCTCTAACCTCTGCCGCGCCCTGCGCACTCTCCACCGCCGTTACCAAAATTTGCAGTAATTAAACTAGCAACCTTGTTATAATATATATAAACTTATGTCTAAAAAAAATAATCCTGTGAACCCCGTTGGATGTTCACTATCTAACGGAGCCGACAGAGTCAACAATCAAAGCCTTTTAAATGAGATTGAGAAGATGCTCTCCGCGCCGCAAGGTCGGAATCACCTTAAGAATAATGCCTTGCTCGGTTTTTGCGCCCGACTTATTGCCACGCGACCTGAAGCGCGCGATAACTACCGCCAATATCTCAAACAAAGGCTCTCTGCGCTATACCCTCGGAAACGGAAGATAGACTGGAAACAAAAAATAGCGGCTTTGCGCCTCCTCCCATTGCGCCAGCTATTTACATTAAGGACAGCGTCTCTCTGCCTCTCCCTGATTTTACTTATTGTCCTCGGAGTGATAAATGGACAGAACCCCTTACTCCAAAAAACTTCCGAGGTTTCTTTAAGCCCAAGAACCATAGATAATGCCGCGCTCTCGGAAACAGACCGTATCACCCCCGTGAAAAAAACTTTGTTTTTAACCTCGGAAAAAATAAACTCCGAAAAAAATTACCGCGTCCTCAAAGAATATCAAGAATTTAAACTCATAGAATACACCCTTTTTGACGGCTCTAAAATTATTGCCGTAAAAAACATCTTGCTTTAAGGGGAACATCCCGAGAAATAAACCTCACAGAAATAAAAACACCTTTATTTAAGGGTGTTTTTATGTTTTGTAATTTAAAATTCCAATTCCAAAATCACAAATTCTAAATAAACTTGAGTTCGAATCGGGAATCAGGAATCATGAATGAGGAATTGAATTTTATAATTTATTCTTCTTTATTCCTGATTCATAATTCATAATTCATGATTCCAGAGACTACTCCCCGCAAAATGGATTTCTTAAATCCCCAATCCCTGACACGGGTCTTTGCTCATTTTGCCGCATTCTGTCGCTCACTTCATAATAAAGCCGCGTATTGACCTTTAATTCTTTAACCTCCCCCCCTTTGTCCTTCATCGCGAGAACATTGTCGTTCAGAAAGAAAATAACCATTAAACCCACTACTAAAATAATCAACATCATTATACAAACCGAAATCAAATTGCGACGTTTTTGCACAAAAGAAATGAAGTTCTGGCTGTTTATGGAAGGAAAATTCATAAAATCAATTAGAAATGTTAGTGGTATAGACTTCCGCTTCAACTGATGCCTGGATAAGGTCTGCCTGCGGCTCAATCTCGAGGGGGGGACTAGATGTCTTTGTTTCTTTATTTTTGAGAGTAAAACTCGCAAGGCGAGGATTGGTATAATAGTTTAGATTCTCTAGAGACTGTAAATATTTCACAAAATTGGGAAAACTGCCTTCTAAATTCAACCTGTAAACCAAAGGCTCCACAGCGCGGCTTGGAGCAGTTTCTTTAGATTTTACCTTGCTATCTTCTCCTTCTTCTCCAGAAGGGGCGCTTTTCTTTGGCATTTCTTTCTTCTCCAGGTCAATTTTTTGCACCATACCCGTTTCTTGGGCAATCTTTTCCAACTTCTGGATGAAAACAATAAAGCTTGTCTGATCTAAAAATGTTTCATTGATTAAGAAAACGTCTGGTGCCACTTTCTCGTAATCCGCAGAGAATTTATCAAAATTGCTCGCATTATAATCAAGCTCATTAAGCTCCTGCCTCTTTTCTACAATCTCGTTGCTTAAATTTTTAATATCTTGCACCACAAAATAATAGATTAAAAGACCGCCGCCCGCCCAAACGCACAAAGTAGCAAGAATGAAAATAATTAATTTCTTTTTTGGAAAAAAGGTAGACATATAAAAATTTACTTTAAATATTCTTCCTTAACTTTAAATTTTAACTGAAAATCCACATCCTCACGGCTTTCCAAATTAGAAAGGGGAGACTCAATGTCTTTAAAAAACGCGCTTTCGGCAAGATTCTTTTGGAAACGCAATAAACTATCCCGCGTCTCCGCCACGCCCTGTATTTCCACGCCACCTCCATCCTTCTGAACCTGAAGACGGATTATTCTAACTTCGGGGGGCGTCAAACGGGTCAGCTCAACTAAAAAGGGACTAAAACGGATGTGTTGGAATTGAAGAGCCGCAATCTTTTCAAGGTTGTTGTTGAATTGGTTGATCTTATCCTCTAAAGCGGAAAATCCAGAGGCGGCAGAAGCGCTCTTTTTTTGCTCCAGATCTCCCTCTAAAATTTTTAAATTATGGCGCAACAAAAAGTCAGCGCCAAGGAGCAGGGCTAAAACCAAAATCCCAAAAATGGAAAGCACCAAGACTCTCCTGAAAAGAAATGAATGCAGTCTTGTTAATTTTAAGTCTTTAATATTTTGAGGAGGGAGAAGATTGATGGTAATCATAAAACAAGTTCAAAATTCAAAGTTCCCGCCTGCCATCACCTGCTGGCGAAGCCAATGGCGGGCAGGCAAAATTCAAAGTTACAATTTCATTTACAATCAACTTTAAACTTTGCACTTTGAACTCTTAACTAAACCCCTTCCATCCCCCTTAAAGCTAAGCCTATAGCCGTGGCATAGCCCAAAGAATCCTTACGGCTAACTTCCGGCAAATACTTGCTCTTGGGGGCTAAGATATTCACCCAAGGATCCCCTAAAACAACTTCCTTTTTTAAAATTATCTTGAGCTCTGGAACGAGGCCTTTCAATTTCGCGCCACCGCCGCAAAGAACCACCTTGCTTAAAATTTGCCCTTGGGGAAAATGATCTTGGTAGAATCTCAATGCCGTTTCAATTTCTCGAGCTAAAGCCTCTAACCCCCCTTTTAAACTTTGATAAATCTTTGCCTCAATCCCGCTCTCTTTCGCGTTCAAACCATAAATTTTTTTCATCCCTTCGGCTTCGGTTATGCTGATTTTTAAATCCCGCATCAAGTTATTGGTAAAAGTTTCGCCCGCCGGCTCCACGGAGGCTGTAAATTGGAGAGTCGCGCGGTCATAAATAATCAAACTGGTCCGGCTAATGCCAATATCCACAAGAAGATAACAAGCATTATCTCCTTCGCGAACGAGACTGCGCGCGGTAGCCGCTGATTCCACCTCGCAAGCAATAGGAATGAGATCTGCTCTCCGTAAAACATTGATATAGCTGTCCACCAGTTTCTTGGGCGAAGCGGCGACTAAGACCTCTAAATGATCAGGGGATTCGCCCACTTTCTGCCAATCTAAATAAACCTCGCTGCCGGAAAGCGGAATGTGCTGTTCTGATTCCCATTTGACCGCCTCCGCCAATTCCTCTTCGGGCAAACGAGGTAATTTAATAATCCGCACAAAAGATTCATATTCTGGCACACAAGCAACCACAAACCGAGTTTTTATCCTGCCTTTACGCGCCTTTACCCTGCTCTCATTTATTGCCGCAACCAAAAGATCTTCCTTCACCACCCTGCCCTTAATAACCGTCCCTTCCTGCAAAAGGAATTCACAAAAATTAGAAAGTTCAATATTTTTTCCTTCTCTTTTTAGTTCAATCAATTTTAAACTTTGATCCGAGAGATCTAAACCAAAAGCATGCATTGAATAAATCTTAAATCTCAAAAGTCAAAAGGCAAAAGTATAGTAGAAATAGAAGACTTTTAACTTTTACCTTGCAGATTTACCTTTTGAGATTTAACTTTTAACTTTTTTCAATATTCTTCCTCCCAATGTTCAATCGTGACCACGGGGGAATCGGTAGGCGGACCGAAAAGGCTTTTATTCAGAATCTCATCATTATAAGTAATATTCATATCGCTCCAAAAGTTTAAAAAGTCAACCTCCCGACCAATAATTGAACCCGTAATATTCACCTCGCCCGTAAAGCTTAAATTTTGGATGCGCACCCCATCCATAGCGTAAAGCACGCCTTCAATATTGACATCCCCGCTGAAAGGACGACCCAGAATTTCCACAGAACCCTTAGCGATAAATCCCGAACCTTTGCCTGGAGTATTATTCACTTCCAAATGAATGGGTTCAGAACGAGCCCCTCCTGTGTCGCCGTAAATAATATTGCCATCCGCCACTAGAATACCATTCAACACCAAGGAATCGCCCCGCTTCAAACGCACATCACCCTCTACATAATTCACATCGCTATTTAAAACCAATGGATTATTATTGTCTAAAAGCGTGCGGAATTCATCTTCGGTATAAACCGCGCCCGCGCGGCTTTTGTAAGAATTGGGGTCGTCCGAGTCAAAATCAAGCATTGGCATTGCCACATGGTCGGGCGGCGCGGCACATGGAGAACACCCAACCACAGGACAATTCACCGCGCCACAGCCTTCCGTGGCATTAAGATTTGACCAGGAGTAAAGATGAATCTCATCGGCAGTTAAAGCCTGTCCATCAATATTAGCCCCACTCCAAGCGAATAAATCTAAATCATCATTTGCAAACATATCCCCGCCCGTGATATTCACCACGCTCATATTAATATTGGTGTCCACATCGCTATAGGTTGCCATTCCCGCCAGAGGGCTCGGATTTACAGCCCGCACGACCTTTGTTTTGACAATTCTTTGTGCGGTAGCGCCGGTTAAAGTTAATTTTCCTATAGAGATAATATCCGCCCTTCCCGGATCTGTAGCCTCAATTTGCACCTCGTAGGCACCTCCGCTCGCTAACCCGCTGTCGCGCGTCAAAGTGCGGCTGATATTTCCATCTTCAAATTCCTGCCGCCAATCAGAATCATTGCGCAGTTTATAGACCGCCTCATTAATACCGGCTTCGGCTAAATAATAGGTTTCAAAAGCCGAACCCTGGCTTAAAGAAATCCTTCTCTCCAAGGTAACAAGCGTAAAAAAGGTTGCGCCAACCAATAAAAGGACGCCTAAAATTAAAATAATCGTAATCAAAGCAAAGCCTGATCTGTATTGATTTTTTCTATAAAATCCTATTTCCATTATACAATTTTAAAACTTAAATAAAAAGATATCTTCATCTTAAATTGCGTCCGCAAACACCCGTTAAAAAATCCACCTTCTCTTCCAAAGAGAGAGCGGTAAGCATAATATGCACCAGCCTGTCTTCCCCCCAAAATATTAAATGATCAATGTATTCCGCTATAACCTCATCGGCATCTACCGCTTTTTCCGCGCTATGGCCAAATTCATCTACCGCGCTCCAGACCACCCACGAGTCCGGGTCAGCGGAAAAATAATAATGACTGCGCTCACGATGCAAACTGCCGTCCAGCACATAGTAACGAATATATTGTATAGGCTCCAGGGTATGACCGTCTTGGAACATAATCTCCGCCGGCGGGGGACTATCCGGGTCATCGGAAACAGGAGGCAGATCGGTCACCAATTCTTGAGATTGCCGCAAATCACGGGTGATGCGATCCAGGGCGACGCGACCGTTTTGGGCTAATTCCACCTTTTTGTTTTCTTTCTCCGTAAAGCGCAAAGCTAAATCATAAGAAGCATAGGCAAGTAAAACAACAACTAAACCTACACTGATAGCCACTAAGATTTCGGCTAGCGTAAAACCTTTTTGGGAATTTAAATTAACCATTTTACGAATTTTCAATTTCTAATTTTCAATTTTTATTAAATTTCTAATGATTTAATTTTTAAACTTCCTTATTAAGAAATGAGTGTTTGAAAATTGATTCATTGAAAATTTAATAGAAATTAGACATTGAAAATTAAAAATTAATACCTGCTAATATCTACTAACCAAAGTTACCCAACTTTTTTGTTTATCCTGGATTCCTTCCCGCCAATAAACCGTTACTTCTATTTTTTTCATCCCCTCATCTTCGGAGACCTCGTTTAAATCTCCGTCCACATGATGAATTTCGGTTTGGATTTCAAAATAATGAAGCTGGCTTGTGGTATCTTCAACAGCCGAAGCGCGGGCCTCCACAACACCGGTTTCAAGCGCATTGTAAGGTTTGGCTATGTATTCCTCCATTTTCCCCTGGGCGAGGAAGGCGACCTGCGTGTCGTGGCGCGCGATTGTTGCTAACTTGGAACCCAGAGGTAAAAATTGCAAAACCGCTAAAAAAGCAATCAAAAAAATAGCGAGAGCAACCACGGCTTCAATTAAGGTAAAGCCCTGTGCCATTATGGATTTACATCCGTGGCGTTCCAACGCGGGGGTAAAGGCGTAATTATGTTTATTGGACATAAATTATGCTAATTGTTCTAATTGACCTAATTGTTCTAAATAATGACCAAACCCCAATGTCTAATGTCTAAAATTTTGGTCATTTCACCATTGGTCATTGGGATTTAGTTAGAAATTAGAAATTAGAACAATTAGAATAATTTTAATGGAATCTTGCCGCGCCCGCTCTGGAAGCTTCGCTTCAAGCGAGGCGGGTTGGCACTTTGGATTAATAGTTGATAAAGCCCGCGGGACGCACATCAATGGTCTTCACTTCATCATAACGATTAGCAAGGTCAATCTGACCCGCGTCCACCACTCCGCCCGCCGTGGTGAACTGAATCTCTGGATTGCTTAAATCGCGCAATTCCCGAATCTCAATATCGGAATCCAGGGTTTCGGTTTGGATCGTCTCCGGCAAATAACCGCCAGGATTTTCAGGATCTGGATTTAAACGGATAATCTCATAATTCCTCTTGCCTACTAAATCAAACCACACTAAATAGGTTATCTGCTCCGTAACTGTTTTCTGCTGCGCCAATCTTAAATTCTGGACAACTTTCTCGGTCTCGCGAGAGAGTTTGTAGGTCGGCGCGAATCTCCGAAAACTAAAAAGCGTAATCGCGGCTAGGATAGAAAAGATAGACAATACGATTAATAATTCTATTAAGGTAAATGCCTTATGGTTATAGTGACTGTAATATCTACCCATTTTGAAATAAAGAGTTAAAAGTTCAAAGTGCAAAGTGAAAAGTTGAATTCAAAGTTTAAAGTTTCTTTTGCAAAGCGATTGCTTCGCAATAATTTTGCACTTTGAACCGCCCACCCGCAACGCTTTGCTTGCATGGCGGGCGCGGCAACTTTGAATTTTGAACCTTGAATTTTGCACTAATTATAAGACGCTCGTTAACGAATAGATCGGCAAAATCACCGCTATAGCCATCGCGCCTACTGCCGCGCCTATAACAAGCATCAAAACCGGCTCAACAATCGTGGAAATATTCTTCATTGTTTGATCCACGTCTTCTTCATAAAACTCGGCTAATTTGACTAAAATTTCATCCAAGGCGCCCGTCTCCTCTCCCACTTCAATCACCTGGGTCACGATAGGCGGGAAGAGAAGCTTATTATGAGATAGAGCCTTGCTTAAAGCAGTCCCTTTCTGGACCTCCACAATGGAGGCCTTCACTGCTTTTTGATAATACACATTGCCTAGCGCATCTGACACTACATTTAAAGCCTCTAAAATCGGCAGCCCGGAAGCGAGCAGTGAAGCGAGGTTGCGAATAAAACGGGCAAGGTTAATCTTTTTAACGACTTTGCCGATAACCGGCAGAAAAAGATAAATTCGGTGAAAAATCAAACGCCCTGTACGGCTGCGTATCGCCTTGAAGGCGAGGAAGCCAAATAATACAATGCCCCCTAAAATCCACCAGACATACGCGCCCATAAATTTGCTGGTCGCGATCAAGATCCGCGTCGGCAGGGGAAGACGGGCGTCAAATTCTTCAAAAATGGTAACTAATTTCGGTAAAACAAAGGTCATCATCAAAAAACCAATACCGCCCATCGCCACTAAGACTACGGCTGGATAAGTCATTGCGCCCGTTACTTTCTTAACTAAATCACGATCTTTTTTTAGTTGCACGGCAAGCTGATTTAAAGCTTGGGTTAATGTGCCGGAAACCTCCCCGGTTTTAACCACATTCACGTATAAATCAGGAAAAACCTTCGGATGCCTGGCGAGAGCATCACAAAAAGTTACGCCTGTTTCCACGCTTCTGTATAAATCTTGAATTACTCTTTTGAACTTACGGTTGGCTGTCTGGCTCACTAAAATATGGAGCGCCTTGACAAGCGACAGTCCGGCTTTCAGCATCACTTCCAGATACTGCGTGAATAATACCTTATCCATTAGGGAAATAAAACCGATTTGAGTTAAAATTTTCTGCAAAAAAAGAACTTTCCCTTTTTTTCCCTTCTCGTCAAAGTGGGTTAGCAAAAAACCTTGACTATAAAGCCACTCCGCAAGTTTAGCTTCAGAATCCAAATCAATTTCGCCCTTTTTGACATTGCCCTCTTTATCGCGAGCCGAATAAATGTATAAAGGCATAATGGAGAATTTTCAATTTCTAATTTTTAATTTTTATTAAATTTATAATTAACTAATTTTTAAACTTGTGTCAATCAGGAGGTAAGGGTTTGAAAATTAACTCATTAAAAATTTAATAGAAATTAGAAATTGAAAATTAGAAATTACTCTTTGGTTACCCTCAACACCTCTTCCAGGGTTGTCACGCCCATCTTGGCTTTGTAAAACCCGTCTTCAATCATCCTCGTCATTCCCTCACTGATGGCTTGCTTTTCAATTTCTTCCGTGGGCGCCCGCTTTGTCGCTAAACTCTGAATAGCCTCGCTGACTTCCAAAACCTCAAAAATTCCTAAACGTCCTTTATAACCAGTGTTATTGCATTGGGCGCAGCCCCGTCCACGGTAGAATAATAAAGAATCCGGGGTGATCTTGCTGGACACGATAGCCCCTTCGCGGACCATAATCTCTAAGATTTTCTTCAGATTCACCTCACTCTCCAAATTCTGCCAAGCCGCGCGATCAAGATGGAAACTTTCAATACAATTACTGCAAATCTTGCGCACCAATCTCTGGGCGATGATCACATTTAAGGTGGAAGCAAGAAGAAACGGCTCAATCTTCATGTCAATCAGGCGGGGAATCGCCCCAGCGGCGTTGTTCGTATGCAAAGTGGACAATACCAAATGACCAGTGAGAGAAGAATGAATCGCCATTTCCGCGGTCTCGCTGTCACGAATCTCTCCCACCATAATAATATCTGGATCTTGCCGGAGGAGCGACCTTAGGCCATTGGCAAAAGTATAACCGATTTTGGGCGCCACCTGGCTCTGATTAATGCGGGGCATATGGTATTCAATGGGATCTTCAATGGTGCAAATATTCACCTCGGGAGTATTGAGAATGTTTAGAATACTGTAAAGCGTGGTAGTTTTACCCGATCCCGTGGGACCCGTAGAAAGAATCATGCCGTGAGGCCGATTGATATTTAATTTGACAATCTTTAAAGCATTGAGACGCAAACCCATTTCTTCCATAGTGAACGGCTTGGCGGATTCAAAAAGGAGACGCATTACAATCTTCTCTCCATTAAAAACAGGAATTACGGAAACACGGAAAGAAATTTTATATTCCTCATTTTCAATCTTAAACCGCCCATCTTGAGGCAGGCGATGTTCATCAATTTTGAGGTCAGAAAGCACTTTAATCCGCGCCACCACCCCTGCCAAGATCTTTTTGGGCAGACTCATCACATCCCTTAAAACCCCATCCACCCTATAGCGCACCACAATTTCTCCCTCTAAAGGTTCAATGTGAATATCAGAAGCGTTCTCGTAGATGGCATATTCCAAAAGCGTGTCCACGATTTTGACTACGGGCAGCTCTTTGGCCATTTTTCTTAAATCCTCGGCGTCTTCTGGCTCCCGAATGCCTTGTTTGTCAATAATTTCGGAGAATTCTGTTTTCAGGCTCTTGCGATACTGCTTTAAAACTTCACTGATACTGGTAGGTGTCGTCAGAAAAACCTCAATCTTCATTCCTGTCTTCTTCTCCATAAATTCAATGGTTTGCAAATCCGTGGGGTCTACCATCGCCAGTTTTAATTTCTCTTTGTCTTTCTCAAAAGCCACTACCTGATAGTTGCGCGCGATCGGCTCGGGAATGGAAAGAAGAACCTCCTTGGGAATTTTTTTCTTCTCAAGATTAACATAAGGAACCTTGGATGTTTCCGCATAATGTTCTGCTAATACCTCTTCGCTAACCATTCCTTGTTTAACCAGTTCGGCGGCTAAAGTCACCTTATCCTGCTTTGCTTGAAGGCTGGCCGCGCGAATTTTCTCCGCCGTCACTAAATTATTCTCGGTTAAAATTTTAATCAGTTCTTCGTCTTTGAAAAACATTGAAATAGAGTCAAAGCGCAAAAGTCAAAGGTTAAAAGTAATATAAAAGACTTTTAACTTTTGAGTCGCAGTTTTACCTTTTGCCTTTTAACTTTTTATTTTCGATGATTCCGAAAAATCAGGCTTTCTTCCGTCATCTCTTGAGGCTTTTTAAAACCCAAATAGTCCAAAATTGTCGGCGCAATGTTAGCTAGTTTCCCTCTCTTTTTAAGCCTCATCTTCTTGCCTCTGCCAAAATCAGCCAAAATCAAAGGCACGGGGTTGGAGGTGTGAGTTGTTAAAATACTGCCTGTTTTGAGATTAATCATTTCTTCCACATTGCCATGATCGGCGGTAATCAGCATTGTGCCTTTCATTTTTTTCACTATGCTTGCCAGCCTCAACAATTCCCGGTCCAGAAACTCCAAAGCGAAGATCGCCGCTTTCAGATTTCCTGTGTGCCCTAACATATCAGGGTTCGCATAGTTTAAGACCACGAAATTCGCGAGCATACCCTTTAAAGACGCGAGCACCTTATCCGTTACCTCTCGGGCTTTCATTTCCGGCTGCTCTACGTAACTTTTTACCCGCAAGGAGGGGATCCTCACTCGCTCTTCCCGATCCACGGGCTTGGAAAAGCCTCCATTCAAAAAATAAGTGACATGGGGAAACTTTTCAGATTCGGCAATATAAAGCTGATGATAGTCTGAATTCTGGCCCACCACATTCGGCAGAGTTTTATAAAACAGTCTCCCGGGGTAGGCAATTAAAGCGTCGTCTAAACCCGGGCCGAATTCCGTCATCGTCACAAAACATAAGCCCTTCAAGACCTTTTTGCGCTTAAATCCTCTGAAACCTTCCTTAATAAACGCCTCGGTAATCTGTTTAGCGCGGTCTGTTCTTAAATTAAAAAATATGACACCGTCATCGTCCTCAATTAAAACAGGCGGCGAGTCTGTAACCACAGTAGGGGGTATAAACTCATCCGTGATTCCTTGAGTGTAATAGTTTTGCACCATCTGCAAAACATTGCTTGTTTTTTCTCCAATACCCAGGGTTAAATTGTCATAAACCATCTCCACTCTTTCCCAATCGCGAATGCGATCCATCGCATAATAACGACCGGCAATACTGACAATTTTGCCTATTCCCATCCTTATCATCCGCGCCTCTAAATTCCTTAGGTATTCCAGAGCGGAGATAGGGGGCGCATCGCGTCCGTCCGTAAATAAATGAAGATAAACCTGGCGCAAACCTTCTTTTTTTACCAAGTCCAGAAAAGCATAAAGATGGCGCTGGTCCGCGTGGGCGCTCTGCGCTCCCGTCAAAAGACCAAATAAATGCAACCGGCTATTCTTGGCTTTAACATAACGAATGGCTTGGAGGAAAGCTGGGTTTTTAAAAAAAGTGCCGTTCGCGATAGAATCATTGACGACCACTGAATCTTGCTTCACGATCCGCCCCGCACCTATATTCGTATGCCCCGCTTCAGAATTGCCAACCTGCCCCTTGGGAAGACCCACGGCGAGACCAGAGGCGCTAAGAATAGCGCGCGGATACACGGCCCACAAATGATTGAAGTAAGGAATCCGGGCTTGCCGCACAGCATTGCCTTTTTGGTTCCGAGATAAACCCCAACCATCTAAAATCACTAAAACAAATGGCCGCAGAGCAGGAGACATTTTATCCTTACCCATAAAATATTTTCCTTAGCATATTAGGTCATTTAAATTATATCACAAATTTCCTTGTTTTCAAAAATTAAAATGTGTTATAATAAAAAAAGATTGCGGTTGTCCATTAAATTCTAAAAAAATAAATGCACAAAAATCAAAAAGGGGAAACCTCTTTCGCAATTTATTTGATTAACGGAGCAGTCGCTTCCTTAATTGCCGTGGTCGCTTATTTTAACGGACCGGATCTGCCTGTAATCGTAGGCTATTTTGTTCTTATCGCTCTGACTAGCCTTTTCTACAACTATAAAGTATGCCTTACGACTGCCGCCTGCAGCATGTTAAGTTACGGTTTGATTATCGGCTATTTTATTCAAAAACAAATCATTCCTTTTTCAATCTCTGAACTCTTGATCCAACTCACCTATTTTTTGTCGGTCACGGCGATTGTTTCCTGGTTAGTCTTTAAACTGCAAAGAGCCATGCCCAGCAGCGCCCCTTCATTTGAGGCGCAGGACAAAACGCGCACTCTCCTTAATAGCCTCCCTGACGGCGCTATTCTCTTAAATCACAAAAAGCAAATTATTTTAGTCAACCATCAGGCAGAAAAAATCTTAGGGATTAAAGAAAATAAGATATTAAGCACTAAAAACATTGGGAGCTTTACCCATCCCTCTTACCAGAATCTTTATAAAATATTAACCCTAGGCAAGGAATCAGGTTCTTTTTCGCAGGAGGAAATAACCCTGGAGAAGCCGCGCAAAATGGTTTTACAAGTTATGACCGCGCCTATTGAGCAAGACAAAAAACAACTCGGGTTACTAAAAATGATTCGCGATATTACCCATGAGAAAGAGGTGGATACAATGAAATCAGAATTAATCTCCATTGTTTCTCACCAATTGCGCACCCCCCTCTCCGCCGTAAAATGGGGGATTAAAATGCTGCTGGACGGAGACGCGGGAGAGGTAAGCAAAGAGCAAAAAGATATTCTCGCCAAAGGATATCGCTCCAATGAACGGATGATTCATCTCGTGAACGACCTCTTAAATATATCCCGCATTGAAGAAGGGCGATTTCAATATAAATTCGCCGCGAGCTCTATTGAAAATCTGGTAGATACCACAATCAAAGAATTTTCGTATTTTTTAGAAGAGAAACAAATTTCCCTAAAATGCCAAAAGGGTGAAAAACCCGCGCCTCCTGTCTGGATGGATCTAACGAAGATCCATGTAGTTTTGCAGAATCTACTAAGCAACGCCATCAATTATACTCCTAATGGAGGAGAAATCATAATTAATCTCAAGGTGCAAGATCCATTCATTGAGGTCAGTATCAAGGATAATGGCATGGGCATCCCAGAAGACCAAAAATCATCTCTTTTCCAAAGATTCTTTCGCGCCGACAACGCGATCCGGACGCAAACAGAAGGTTCCGGACTAGGGCTCTTTATTGCCCGAAACATCATTGAAAACCATAAAGGCCGCATCTGGGCGGAAAGTGAAGAAAATAAAGGTTCAACTTTTTATTTCACCCTTCCTATCACAAAATAATTCCATGATTTTTGCAGTAGGGATAGGTTTTGAACCTGCCTGACGGTAGGCAGGCCTGCCTCTACAATCAGATATATATTTATTATTTACCCCATTAGAAATAAATTTCTAACGGGGTCTAAAGAACAAAATATGCCATATGATGATCGCAGCGTAAAAACAAAAAAAATAATGATTATTGAGGACGAGAAAGCCCTTTTATCCCTGATGGAAAAAAAATTAAGCAAAGGAGGGTATATACCCATTACCGCTCCCACGGGCACAGAGGGTTTAAAAAAAATCAGGGAATATAAACCAGATTTAATTCTTCTGGATATTGTTATTCCGGATAAAAATGGATACGAGGTTCTAGAAGAAATACATAATGACCCTTTCCTCAATCAAATCCCGGTGATTATTATTTCCAACTCGGAACCTGATGAGAAAAAAATATTCGCTCTCGGGGCGCGCGACTATTTAGTCAAAGCTGATCTCACTCCCGAAGACATTCTTAAAAAAATAGAAACTTATTTCAATAAAGAGGAAAGCCCAAAACCCGTCTCCGCTGCGCAAAAAGGCGAAGGAGAAGCGTGTAAAATCGTCCTTATTGAAGATGACGCAATCTTAAGGGATTTATGCCTGATTAAACTGCAAAAAGAAAATTTCACGGTCATTACGGCTATTGAGGGGCAGGAGGGTTTGCATAAAATTGAAGAGGAAAAACCCGATGTCGTCCTTCTGGATATTATCTTACCGGGTATGGATGGCTTTGAAGTCCTCAAAAGGATGCGCGCTTTACAAAATAAAGCGGTGGCGAAAACACCAGTAATCCTCTTAACCAATTTAGGGCAGGAAAATGACATCAAAAAGGGGGAAGCCTTAGGCGCAGAGGATTATATTATTAAAGCAAACTCTACGACAGAAGAAATTATTGATAAAGTCAGAAAGGTGATTCAAAAGTCAGAAAAAGGAAAAAAATAGATATTCTGTGGGATTATAACAAAAACCCCTCTGAAAAACAGAGGTGGTTTTTGTGATATACAGTTTTTCGGATTGGAGCGGGTGAAGGGAGTCGTCCTGTCATACGACAGGACGCCCCGTCGAATGACGGGGCGAACCCATACCTAGCGGGTCCGCCGTACGAATTTTGAGCGGGATACCAGATTCGAACTGGCTTCTCCACCTTGGAAGGGTGGCATACTACCATTGTACTAATCCCGCACTTCGCAAGCCCTGGGCTTGCTCAGTGTAAACTCTTTTGCAAAAAATTGAAAATGAAAAATGCAAAACTACAGTTAAGAAATTGTATTTTTTCGTGCTGTCTTTTTAAGTTCTAAACATATTTTTAATAAATTCAACTTCGTCGCGTGAGAATTGAAGATTCTTTGGTCGGATATCTCCCTCAATAACAATCGGGCATTTTAAGGAAAATATGGGCTCTATAGAGGACAAAAAATTTTTAGTGACAATCCTAATGGACTGGTGGTCGCGCTTTCTGTAGGTGCCGCTAAAGTGAATTTGCGAGATTCTATTTTTGAAGGCATTAACCAGCTTGCCGGTTTCATCCTTGGACCAAAGATAAGCGTGGGCGACATCAAGGCAAAGATTAACTTTGGGATATTTTTTAAAAATTTTTCGGAAGTCAGCAATGGTGATATTTTTCTTTTTAGCTAAGTTTTCAGTGGACACTTTGAACGGAAACATATTTAAGATGCGGGGCGCGGGCAAATCTTGAGGATGGATAATCACGTTTTTGGCGTTAATTCTAGTATATAGTGCGGAAATAATTTTTAATTGCCTAATTACTTCCTGTTCATTATCCGCATCGCGGCTCAAATGAAAAGGGGCGTGAATAGTCACATAATTCAACTTTGTGAGCCACTTCTCGTTGGCGGCAGAGAACTTTGAGGCATACAACTCTTCTTTAGAGGAAAAAGTAATCTCAATACCATCAACTTTAAGATTCTTCATATATGACAATAAGCCATTGCGATCTTTAGAATCCTTCCAGCTCCAAAAATTGCCTGACGCGAAACTAATTATTCTGGACATAATTTTGAAAAAATGGTTTATCTAATCTTGCCGGAGCGGTGGGATTTGCCCTATCATTCGATGGGGCACCCTGTTGAATAACAGGGTGAACCCAAATACAATTATTCCTTTCTTCAATAATAATGAGAACATCTTTTGTCGGGGATGTGAGATTTGAACTCACGACCTCCTGCTCCCAAAGCAGGCGCGCTAGCCACTACGCTAATCCCCGAACACTGTTAATTTACCAAATTTTACCCCTTCCCGTCAAACTATAATAAAACCTCATCAGTAAAATACCAGGATGAGGTTTTATTATAGATAAGATAATCTCTACTGCTTCTTCACAGCATCCTTCAGGCTCTTACCCGCCTTGAATTTCGGAACGGTCACAGCCGGAATGGAAATTTTCTCTGTTGGTCTCTGGGGATTCACGCCCGTTCTCGCTTTGCGATGAGACACTTTGAAAGTGCCGAAACCGGTCATAGTAACTTCTCCGCCGTCCGCCAAAGTCTTCGTTACAATCTCCTCAAAAGCCTCCATCATTTCTTGCACTCGCGCTTTCGGAATTTCGGTTTTGGCCGCCATTTTTTCCACGAGTTCTTGTTTTTTCATTTTTTTTAATGCCCCAAAGTTTAACTTCGGGGTGGTTAATATTCTTCAATGAGCCTCTTATGGCTTATTATAGCATAAACTATACACAAGGCAAATATTCTGTCAAGCCTTAATAGGGAAGAAACGAAATATGGGGGGTAAAATCATACGATTTCAGAATCAAACAGAGTATTTTTTATTTTTTGTTTCTTATTCATATATTTATGAAACTTCCATAAATATTCCTCCCCTTTGGAAAGCGGGAGGCTTAGGAGGGGTTCTGAAAGTTTATCAAGTTTATCTCCCACCCCCTCCACCTCCCCCTCAGGCAGGGGGAGTGAGTTTCGAATTCAAGGTATATTCTTAAAATAAGAAATAATTAAAAGCATCTCACATCTTCACTACTCTTTGAATCCGCTCAATTCTGCCTGACCGTCCGGTTTTACTGTCAATTTCGCAAATAATCGCATTCACCGATACATCTCCCTCCGCGACCTCAAAACAAACAGGCATTTGAGTGAGGAAATTAGCAATTACTAAATCCTTATCCACACCGATCACGGAATCGCGCGCGCCCACCATGCCAATATCGGTAATGTAGGCTGTGCCCTTGGGAAGAATGCGCTCATCCGCCGTCTGAATGTGGGTATGCGTACCCGCGACAAGAGACACCCTACCGTCCAGATACCAACCCAAAGCCATTGCTTCGCTTGTCGCTTCCGCGTGAAAATCCACTAGAATGATTTTGATTTTTTTTTCTTTCAATTCCTCTAAAATTTCATCCGCGCAACGGAAGGGGCAATCAAAATCTTCATTAAAAAAAACACGTCCCACCAGATTCACGACGGCAATCTTTTTGGTTCCAATTTCCATTATCTTGAAACCTCGCCCCGGCGCGCCCGGGGGATAATTGGCGGGCCTTAAAAGATCACTGTCTTTTTCGATTAAAATCTCGTGAGCCTGCTTTTGACTAAAAACGTGGTTTCCGGAAGTAAAAATCTCTATCCCAGATTCGCGCAAAACACTTAAAGTTGCCCGCGTAACCCCTTTGCCGTGGGCTAAATTTTCACAATTAGCTAAAATTAAATCAGGCTCATAAGCCTTCTTTAGTTCAGGTAAAATTTTTTTGACTGCCAGGCGACCCGGACGACCGACAATATCGCCAAAAAAAAGAATGGTCATGAATAATAGTAATCAGTAATTAGTAATCGGTAATTGGTAATTAGTAATTGGTAACTTATAACTAATTAATCTAAATCACCATTTCCAATTATGAGCCGCGAGTTACCCTACCTTGCGTACTCCACCGACCTTGTCTCACGGATCACCGAGACCTTAATTTCTCCCGGATACTTTAACTCTTCTTCAATTTTAGCCGCAATCTCGTGAGACAATTTGACCGCTGCCAGGTCATCAATCTTCTCCGGCGTCACGAAGACACGGATTTCGCGTCCGGCTTGGATGGCATAGCTCTTCTCCACTCCTTCAAAACTATTCGCTACCGCCTCCAAGTCTTCCAAACGATTTAAATAGTCTTCATAAGTATCCTTCCGCGCGCCCACCCGCGCTCCTGAAATGGCGTCCGCGGTCGTGACGATTAAAGCCTCGGAAGAACTATGGGGCACATCTTCATGATGCGACTCCATAGCCTGAATAATCTTCTCATCAATACTAAACTTTTTTAAAATACTCTTACCAATTTCAATATGCGTGCCTTTAATTTCGTGATCCACTGCCTTGCCAATATCATGTAAAAGTCCGGCTTTCTTCGCGAGAGCTGAATCCATTCCCAATTCTTCCGCTAAAAGACGAGCAAGGTGCGAAACCTCTAGAGAATGCTGCAACACATTTTGACCATAGCTAGTCCTGTATTTTAAACGACCTAAAAGCTGAACTAATTGCGGGGGCAAACCCGCCACCCCCGCGTCATAACAGGCTGTTTCGCCCGCTTCCTTCATATCTTGGGCAATCTCTTTCTTGGCTTCCACGATTGTTTCCTCAATCCGAGCCGGGTGGATGCGACCATCAGCAATTAACTTTTCCAGAGTGCGCTTGGCGACCTGACGGCGAATCGGCGAAAAGCCGGAAATTACAATCGTTTCGGGCGTATCGTCAACAATAATCTCCACACCAATCAATTTCTCAATAGTATTAATATTGCGACCTTCGCGTCCAATAATCCGCCCTTTCATGTCGTCAGAGGGCAAGGAAAGAGTGGTAGATGTGGATTCTGCCGCGTGCGAAGAAGCGCACCTCTGAATCGCCAAAGACAAGATTTCTTTTGCCTTGCGACTGACCTCTTCCTGCTCTGTTTGTTCCAATTTTTTGATTCTTTGAAGCAATCGCTCTTTCATTCCTTCCTCTGTCATCTCCAAGAGCACATTTTTAGCTTCTTCCAGCGACAAATTCGCCACTTTCTCTAATGTAGCCAGCTGTTTTCGCTTGAGCTGAATGATTTCCCGTTTCGCCTCCCGAATTTGATTTCTTTCTTTTTCTAAATATCTTTGATTTTTATCTAAATTGCCCAGCCTTTGGTCTAAAAGCTCCTCCCTTTGCACAAGCCTCCGCTCCAAGACCAAAATACTCTGCCTGCGTTCTTTATCTTCGCGTTTGGTCTCTTCCGTGTATTTGAAGGCTTGATCTTTAGCGGCTAAAAGGATCTCCTTAGCCTTTGTTTTAGCTTCTTCTAGCGCCTTTTGAGAACGCGCTTCGCTGGAATCCTGACGTCTTTGCGCTAAAACTTTGCGCAAAAAGTAACCCCCCGCTAAGCCCAAAATAGCGGCGAGAGGGAAAATGATAATATTGAACATTGTTTTTAGACATTGATAATCGGGAAACAGCTTGAAATAAATTTGGTATTCACTTTTAAATTGATGCAAAGGGGATTAATTTCAACGCTATTTTCATTATCATATTATTATCTTAGATAAGTTTAAGTTTAACACGGATTTTGCCTCAAGGCAAATTTCGTTTTGCCTCAAGGCAAATTTTGACAAAGCGGAATAATTCAGGTAAGATAAAGGCATAAAAATCCTAAAATTTGAAACATGAAAGATGAAACATAATTAAAATGCTTCAAATTTCATGATTTATGTCACACGATTATGGCTTTACCCAAGAAAAAAATGAGCAGAGCGCGGAGACACAAACGCCGCGGCCAGCAAAAAATTAACCCCACCCTTCTCATTCTATGCGGTAAATGCCGCAAAATGATCCTACCCCATAGGGTTTGCCAATATTGCGGCACCTATAAAGGAAGGCTTATTATAGATTTAGAAGCAAAAGCCAAAAAGAAAAAAAAAGAAGCAAAAAGAAAAAAACAAAACTTAAGAATAGAACTTTATGGCTAATCGACATCTCCTGCGCACAATTGCGATGCAATGCCTTTATGAATGGGATTTTTCGGGTCAGAACCAGAAAAAAATCCAATTGATCATTCAACATAATACTAAAGAGTTCGCACCGGGCATCAGTGATTTTGATTTTGTCAAAAAGCTCGTGGCCGGGGTCATTAAAAATCAAGAAAAGATTGACGCGCTTATTGAAAAACACGCGCCCGAATGGCCCCTGAATCAAATTACCACTGTAGACCGGAATATCCTGCGCCTCGGCATTTTCGAGCTCAAATTTGACAACGATGTCCCGCCTAAGGTAGCAATTAATGAAGCGATTGAGCTCGGCAAGGCTTACGGCGGACCCTCTTCGGGCAAGTTTATTAACGGAGTTTTAGGCACAATCTACCGCAAAATGATTGAAAAAGGGGACGTGAAAGAGGAAAAATAGAATTTCTTCGTTGTTTTATCAAAATAATAAATCCAAAATCCAAACATCAAATTTCAAATCAAATCCAAAATCCTAATCCCAAAATTTTGAGTTTCGGATTTTGAGCTTTGAGCTTGATTTGGCATTTGGGCTTTGAAATTTGGATTTAAGCCCTATGAAAAAATTTTCTGCCCTGGAAAAAAATTTAGATGTGAAATTTAAAAATCAAGACTTATTGAAACAGGCTCTTGTCCATCGCTCCTATATTAACGAAAATCCCGGATTTCGCCTCCCCCACAATGAAAGATTGGAATTCTTGGGCGACGCGGTCTTGGAACTTATAGTAACGGAAAATCTTTTTAATCATTACAATAACCCTGAAGGAGAAATGACCAATTGGCGCTCCAGCCTGGTCAACAGCAAAATATTGGCCATTGTCTCCCGCGACCTCGGCGTGGAAGATTTTCTCTATTTGTCTAAAGGCGAGACGCGCGACACAGGCAAGGCGCGGGAATATATTTTAGGCAATGCCTTTGAAGCCATCACCGGCGCGATTTATTTAGATCAAGGCTATGCTGTCACGAGGAGATTTATAAAAAACAAGCTGCTGACGCATCTGCCTAAAATTCTGGCTGAAAAATTATACATTGATCCCAAGTCGCATTTTCAAGAACTTACGCAAGAAAAAGAAGGCGTTACTCCTGAATACAAAGTTTTAGAAGAGAGAGGTCCGGATCACGCGAAACACTTTGAGGTGGGGGTTTACGTGGGAAAAATGATGATGGGCAAGGGCAAAGGCACTTCTAAACAATTGGCGCAGGTGGAAGCGGCGAAAGACGCGCTGGAAAGATATAAAAAATAAAATGTCATAGGTTAAAATTTCTAATTTCTAATTTTTCTGGCTTCGCCAGATCTCGCATAGCGAGACAATTTTTATTAAATTTTTAATAAAATAATTTCTAAACTTTAAGAATGAATTGCCTAGCCGCCAGTTAGGCTAGCGGGAATAGCTTTTCCATTATAAATGGTAAATGAGTTACGAGAATTTGATCTTTATTTGTTTAAAAATTAAGTAAATAGAAATTTAATAAAAATTAGAAATTGAAAATTAAAAATTACTTAAAAACACTCCAAGATTTGTTTGAGAGTCTAAGAGTTAATCAAGCCGTTGGCAAAATAGCAATTTTAGGGGTATTATTTGCCGCTATTTTTTTGTCTTTTTCCGTCTCTCGCGCCCAAAACACCGCTCCCGAACGGACAATCACAATCATTGACAACGGCCTTTATTTCCAGGTTAAAACAGAGAAAAATTTAGTTTCGGAAATCCTGGTTGATTTGGACCTATCCTTAAATCCTGAAGATAGAATTTATCCCAGCCTAAACGAAGAAGCCCTCTGGCGCATTATCATTGAAAGGGCAACCCCAATCACAATCCTTGCTGATGGAAAGGCAAAATCTCTTGTTACCTTTGCTAAAACCGCGGGGGCGGCATTAGAAGAAGCCCAAATCACATTGAATCCTGATGATGAAGTGAATTATGCTGCGGACACGTCCCTTTTTTCCAATATGGAGATTGTAGTGACCAGAATCAAACTTGGCACTGTCACCAAAGATGTGTCCATACCATTCCAAACTGTGAATAAAAAAGACGACACGCTGCTCTGGGGAAAATTCAAAATCGCCCAGGAAGGAAAAACAGGGCTCAAAGAACAGGTATATAAAGTAATCTATAAAAACGGCGAAGAAGCAAAACGGATTTTGGAAAAAGAAACCATTTTGCAAAAACCTCAAGATAAGATTATCCTGGAGGGAACAAAAATAGTGCTAGGGGAGGCGAATTACGGCATCGCCAGCTTCTACCGCTATGGCGATAAATTGACTTGCGCGTCCACGCGTTTTCCCATGGGAACACCCTTGCGGGTCACGAACACGGCAAACGGACAAGCGGTAATTGTAACCGTGAATGATTATGGCCCTTTTGTGCTGGGACGGATTGTGGATTTAAACATACCGGCATTTGAAAAAATCGCGCCCCTCGGAACAGGATTGGCAAGAGTGAAGGTGGAGGAAATAATAGATTGAAATTATTCTAATTAACCTAATTGTTCTAATTATTCTAAAGAATGACCAAATCTTGAATTACCCAATGATTTACCTTGATGATTGTTTTTGTTAATTGGGATTTAGACATTGGGATTTATTTAGGTTAATTAGGTCAATTAGAACAATTAGAATAATTTTGGAGGTGAAGGGATAAAGTATATCACGGTGAATACCGTGGCTTGAATTCCCAAAATAATTTTCACATTTTGATTTGTTATTTTACATTTTTCACATGTTTCTTCATAAACTCATTATCAGCGGTTTCAAATCTTTCGCTCATCGCACCAGCCTTTCTTTTGACCGCGGAATTACTGCCATTGTCGGACCAAACGGGTCGGGGAAATCCAACATTGTGGACGCTATCCGCTGGGCTTTAGGAGAACAGTCTAAAAAATCATTGCGCGGGAAAAAGGGCGATGATATTATTTTCGCCGGCTCAAGGACTAAAACTCCTTTGGGATTAGCCCAAGTAGCTTTAACCTTGGAAAACACGACCCAAAAAATTCCCGTCAACTCTGGAAAAGAGGAGGGGGTAAACTTTTCCGAAATCACAATTAAGAGAAAATTCTACCGTAATGGCGAGGGAGAATATTTATTGAATAACAGCTCTGTGCGCCTAAAAGATATTGAAGAACTATTAGCGCAAAACAACATCAGCCAAAAAGGATATATTATCAGCCAAGGAATGATTGATCGCGTAGTGGTCTTGAGTCCCCAAGAAAAAAGAGAGCTTTTGGAGGAAGTTTCAGGGATTAAACCCTTGGAACTCAAAAGAATTGAGACCCAGAAAAAACTTGAGACAACGCGGGATAATCTTGTCCGCGTGCGCGCCCTTGTGGCGGAAATCGAGCCGCACTTGAAAAGGCTTGCCAAACAAGCGCGAGAGGCGAGGAATAAAGAAAAGATTACCCAAAAACTCCAGAAATTACAAAAAATCTGGTATACTAAAATCCGACAAAATCAAGAAAAGGCGCGCCAAAAAATAGGCAAAGAGAGGGCAGAAATAGAGGGAATAATCAAAAATCTTGAAACCCAAATCCAAAATTTACAAAAAATGGTGTCTATAATGGAGGTAAAACAAAAAAAAGACCAAGAAAACTGGCACCTCTGTTATCAAAATCAGGTAAAACTAGGGAGGCAAAAAAGCGCCCTAGCCGAAGAGCTTGCCACTCTCCGCGGCACTCTAGTTGCCGAAAAACTCCGCCCGCGCGAGCAGCAGCAGGAAATTAACCGCGCGCGTTTGGAGATCCAAAGGATTGACGCTGAAATTATCTCCTCCCAGAAACAAAACGCGCTACTCCAGAATAATCTAGAAAAAACCCAAAAAGAAATTGAAAAACTAGAAAAAGAGGGAAAAAAAATAGAAGCCGAAGGAGTGGCGCGGCCGAACCCAACCACATTGCAAACTGCCTTGGAAAATTTACAAAACAAACAAAATAGCTTTCTGGACAACTTTAAACACGGCACTGATATTGCCTCTCTGAAATCCCAAGCGCAAGAAATTTTAAGGCTCATTCAACGCTTAGCAAACTGGCTGAAAACCGCGGCAACGCTGCCCGAAGAACAAAGCGGAAAGCGGAAACTAGAAATGTTAATGGAAGACAAAGGCAGAAAAGAAGAGCAAGCTCATTCCCTCTTTTTAAAATCGCGCACGGAAGAAGAAAAAATTCTTTTTTTGAATTTCCAAAAAAAGAGCTGGGAGGGCAAAATCAATCTTGGACATAAACAGAAAGGGGGAGAATCCCCCGCGGACGCCCAAAATATTGCCAAACTCCAGCAAAAAATCACTCTACTTAGCAAAGAAATGCAAAAAAAAGAAGGAGAGGAGCGAATTTTGGAAGAAAAAATCGCCCAACTTCTCAAATTAGATACAGCGCGCAAAAACAAACTCTTCGCGCTGGAGCGCGAATCGCGCGAGAAACAAGACGCGATGGTGAAACTTGGTCAGGAAAAAGCCCGCGTGGAATTGGAAGAAGCGAAACTCAACCTGGAAAAACAGGAACTCACCCGCGAAATTGAAAAAGAATTAGGGGACAAATGGGGTCGTATTGATATTACATCTAAAAAAGAATCTCCGCCTAATCTGGATTATGAACTCCAGATTAATAAACTAAAGAAAAAAATGCTCTCGGCAGGCAGTATTGACCCTGAAATTATTACTGAATACGAACAAACACGCAGCCGGTATGATTTCTTAAACCAGCAAGCGGAGGACTTGGAAAAAGCCTCTTCAGGCTTAGATAAGCTTATTCATCGCCTAAGCCGCATCATTCAAAAGAGATTCAGCATTGCTTTTAAAACCATCAACCTTGCTTTCAAAAAATATTTCCGGATGATTTTTGGCCGCGGCGGAAAAGCAAGCCTGAAAGCGGATCCCGAAGGGGGAATTATAATTGAGGCTTGTCCGCCGGGGAAAAAATTAAAAAGCCTATCCGTCCTTTCGGGCGGAGAAAAGGCTTTGGCTGGCCTCTCTTTAATTTTCGGGATCATTGAACTCGCGAGACCCCCTTTCTGCATTTTAGATGAAGTGGACGCGGCGCTAGACGAAACAAATTCCCACCGCTTTGCCCGCATTTTAAAGATATTAGCCCGAGGAACTCAATTTATCTGCGTCACCCATAACCGCGCAACAATGAAAGCGGCAAAAATGCTGTATGGAGTGACGATGAATGAAGAGGGAGTGTCAAGATTGCTGTCTATGAAGCTGGAGAAATAGCAATAAAATTTCTAATTGCTTTAATTGTTCTAATTATTCTAAATAATGACCAAATCCCAATGACCAATACCCAAAAGATTATTTGGGATTTAGACATTGGGAATTGGGATTTAGTTAGGTCAATTAGGTTAATTAGAATAATTAGAATAATTCCACTTGCTTTTTATATTATCTTGGGCTAAAATAGCACCATATCCATTATTAACCATTAAATTCTTATGTTAAGAATTCGTCTAACCCGCCGGGGGAAAAGGAACCGTCCCTTTTTCAGGATTGTCGTTTCCGAAGCGCGAGCGCCAATCAAGGGGCGCTTTATTGAGGTGCTGGGGGGATTGGATCCCCTTGGAAAAAAAGTAAGCCTCAAGGAAGAAAGAATAAAATATTGGCTCTCCTGCGGCGCCAAACCTTCGGATACTGTGCATAATCTTTTAGTGGACCATAAAATTATTACCGGCGCGAAAATTAAAAAGTTCGCCCACAGGAAGAAAAAAGGCGAGGAAGCAAGGAAGGAAGAAGGAACACAGCAGAACGTAGAAAAAGAAGAAAAACCAGCCGAAGCTGAAAAAGAAAAGCAGGAAGATGCAGCAACGCAAAAAGAAACCGCCGATAAAGAGGAAAAAACCGAGCCCGCGCAAAAGGCGCCCAAAGAAGAGCCTAAACCCGAAGAAACGGAAGGCGCGACAAATTCCAAGGTTGAACCGCTGCCCACGATAGAAACAAAGCCCTAAATCCCGCGGAAGTGATACAGCTAAATAGAGACCAAGCCGTCTCTATTTTTGGTTTGTTATATTTTCAATTTTTAATTTATCCGCTATAATGATAAAGGAATCCTTCGGCAATTTAGAATTTAACTAAACTTAATAAAAACAAAAATTATGAACCCTCAAATTTTGGAAAAGGATATTATTGAGCTTTTAGGTCTGGAGAATTTACCCGAAGACAAAAAAGCCGCGCTTCTCGCGAAAATGGCGGAAACTGTCCTGAACCGCATTAGCCTGCGCATTCTGGATCAGCTCTCTGACGCCGACCAAAAAAAGTTCAGCACATTACTGAAACAAAAAACTTCTGACGAAAAAATAGACCAATTTCTGAAAAACAAAATTAAGAATCTGGACGAAATTCGGACGGCGGAAATTTTACGCTTCAAGCAGGAGTTAAACGAAGACGCAGAATATATCCAACAGAAATTAACCTCATAAAAAACAAAAATATATGGTAAAAAATACGGAAGGCGAGGGGGAAGAAGCGCCTTTAGAAAAAGATAAGGGGCGAAAAAAAAGAAGAGAGGTAAAAAATAAACACAAAAACAAATCAGAGCCCTTGGACCCTGACGAGGAAAAAGATATTCCAGAGGAAACGGAGAAAAAGAAAGGAATTACCCCCGATAAAGTGCGGGCGATTTTAGATAATTTAGGGCGAGAATTGCCTCCGGAAAAATTGGAAATCATGACAAAGGGAGGAAAGGAAATTACGGTGCGCTTTCATCCTGATCTCGCGGAAAATAATTTTCCGGGTTTAATTTCCAAATTAGAAACCGAGAAGGGCGTTAAAATCATTCCTAAATGGGATGATGGAGTGGACATGGAAAAGGGGTTTGTGATTGTGTCCGAAACAGTCCCTGAAAAGCCAGAAACGGCTTTAGAACCAGCGGAGCAAGAGCTCCCACCCCCTCCATCTCCCCCTCTGGCAGGGGGAGAGCCACTCCCACCCCCTCCAAATACAGAAAAAGAGCAAAAGACCCCAGACGGGAACACCCCCGAAAAAAGCGCTAGCGAACCAGAGGAAAAAGGCAATGGAGAGCCACTCCCACCCCCTCTTGCCTCCCCGCTCGAGGCAGGGGGAGAAGAATCTCTTTTAGAAGAGATCAAATCTAAACAAGAAGAAACCGAGCCTAAACAGAAAGAGGTAAAGATTGAGGAGGTTATTTTGGAAAAAACGGCGGCAAAGACCGAGACAGAAAAAAAAACAGAAAAAAAAGAAATCCCGCCGCGGGTTCAAGAAGTTTTAGACCGCTTAAACGCGGAGTTGGAAAAGCATAACGATGTAGAGGAAGTTAATGTTGTTTTTAATTATAAACTGGCAAATAGCCCCCTGGGTGCAGATATTAAAAAGCTCCGACCCCAAAGCTACAAAAAAATTCAAATAATCAACTATTGGAAAGAAAAAGGGGGCGTTTTTCCTCTTGGTTTTATAATTGAAGAAATAAAAAAGGGGAAATCCGAAGAAAAAGAAGCAACCCCCGAAAAAAAACCCGAGGAAAAGCCGCTCCCACCCCCTCTTGCCTCCCCGCTCGAGGCAGGGGGAGAAGAATCTCTTTTAAAAGAAATCAAATCTAAACAAGAAAAGACCAAGCCCCCACAAAAAACAGAAGAAAAGAATGTCCCTCCGAAAGAAGAAAAAAAAGAAACAGAAATTCCTCAAAATGTGGAAGTATTACTTTCACTCTTAGATTCAAAAATAGCCGAATTTCAAACAGCCCATCCAGAAGTAAAAGACATTGACATTCTTTTTAGCGAGGAACTTATAAAAAAACTGGGGGTAGAATATGGCGATGAAAAACAACAAGCAATCTGGCAAAAGATTGACTCCATCAAAGAAAAAGGATTCAATGTGCTAAATCGTATTTTTGAAGACAAGAAGATACCCGAAGAAGAGGCGGTAAGGATTGAGAAGGTTGTTTTGAAAAAAGCAGGGGCAGAGACCAAAACAAAAAGAAAAATAACCCCCACGGAAAAAGGCGAGATAAAGGAAGAGCCTTCCCGGGAAAAAACCACTCCCACCCCCTTTAACTCCCCCTCCCTCCTTCGTCCGCCAGAGGCGGACTTCGGCGGGCAAGCAGGCAGGGGGAGCGCCACAGAAAAACCGCGAGAACCAATATTCGCGGCGCGGAAAACAGAGGATAAAACGAAAGGACCCAGAGCAGATGAGGAGAAGCAGAAACCGGGCAAAGTGGCGCGAGAGGCAGAGACCCTAATGGAAATACAACCCTCTCCATCCCGCGTGTCAGAAGAACGGCTTACTGAAAAGCGCAAAGAATATTTAGAAGCCAAAAGACTGCGCGGCAAATTTATTGGCCGCGGCGAATTTAAAGGCAAAGAGGGAGAAGCGAAACTTGCTCAAATCGGTGAAGAATATAGCAAAATGCGCGCTGAATACATTCGCGGCAAAGCGTCAGAAGTATTGAAAGAACAGAAGCTGCCCGCGACGGAATTGAAAACAAAGGTCGTGGAAAAGCTTCTGGAAGAATACAACAAAGAGGACGGGGAACGGGAAAAATTGATTGTGGGCAGGGAAAAAGGCTTAGGGCAGAGGTTTAAAGAATGGTGGCGCCGCCATCCTAAAGCGCGAATGCTCGTTGGTTATGGCTTAACCGGCGCTTCGGTAGGGAGTATGCTTTCAGGGCAGCTCTGGCTGACTCCTTGGCTTATCGGCGCCCGAGCCGCTTTTGCAGGGACGGGCGCGGCTCTAGGCACCGAAGGGATGTTATCCCGCTATTCTAAAACCTTAGGCGAAAAAGGGCTTGTGAATGAGTTAGTTAAATTTAACAAAGAAGAAAAGGCTAAGCTCAAAAAAATCAAAGACAAAGGAGAACAGGAAAAAGCGCGCCAAAAAATGATTAACGATAACATTGCTAAAATCTCGCCCGAGAATTTAGCGCGCGAAATGGGGCGCGTCAAAGCCCTGCAAGAGAAAAAGGGGGTAAAACTAGAGAAGATAGGACCATACGGCGCAGTGCTTTCGGCTCTCCGGGCGCGGGAGCAAGAGCTTTTAAAGAAACGGATAACAGAAGCAATGGAAAAAGGAGAAAAGACTAAAGAAGATTTGCTTTTTGAAGCTATAAACTCCGGTTTGGAAAGAGAAGCAAGGGAAATGGACGAAAATGTAGAAAAGGCGGGAGAGGCGGAAAGAAAAAAGGCAATCAAAAGGTGGGTCTTCAGCAGTAGCGCCGGAGCAATCACAGCCGGACTCACCGCTTGGTGGGGATTTCACAGGCTTGGAGAAATTTCAGGCAAGGGAAAAATAGCAGGGAGCGCGGCTCACGCAAAAACGGCTCTGGGTCCGCCAGCGCCAGAGGGGTTGGCAAAAAATTTTGAGGTTGTTGCCGCCAAGGGCGACTCGGTCTGGAAAATGGCAAAGCGCGCTTTGGCGGAAAAATATGGCAGCCGCTTTACCAATCTTGACGAAGCGCGCCGCACTTATGTCATTGACGCCGTAAAAGATAAAATCGCGAAAAACCCCGCGCGTTTTGGTCTAATTGATATAGACAGGGTAAAAATTGGCCAAAAAATAGATTTTGGCGGATTAATAAATAATAAGAGTTTAATGGAAGAAACCTTTGGCAAAGCGGGACGTCTAACGGGAGAACAAGCAAAGAATATTTTAATCAATAATGAGACAGTGCAAGAATTTCACCATCTCCATCCGGAAATTCGGTTGGACAGCGAAAATATAGATTCAATTTTGGCAGGCAGAGGGAGAGAAATCCTGGGAACGGAACCCGCGGCGGCGCAGACAGATATCAGCGCGCCAGAAATTGCTCCCGAAGAAACCCCGAGCTTGGAAGAAAGCGCGATTCCTACTGAAACTGAAGCTGCAAAAACAGAAACGCCGCAGATAGAAGAGACGCAAAGTCCAAAGACGGAAACCCCTTCTCCGGAAGTTGCTCCAGAGCAAGATATATCCGAAGCAATGATTCAAGAAATTCCCGACTGGACTCCGGAAAAGATTGCCAAGACCACTCTGCCCTTGATTCAAAAAAATCCAAAACTGAATACGGTCAAGGGAATTTTAGAACATTATCTAGCTAATCTAAAAAACGGCGAGATTTTTTTACCCGAGCAAGAACAAGCCAATACTGCTATCAAAGAAATAACTAAAAGAACCGAGGGACTCGGAGAGAGCGTGGCGGAAAGATACGAAAAAATCCTGTTGGAAAACACCAAAGTTTTCATAGGCATTGCCACGATGGGGAGAGAATAGACCCCCCTCTTTTCTCTGTTGGCTCCATAGTCCCGAGCGGAAGCGAGGGCTGTGGAGCCATAATGCTTCATAAAGACCCCCTCCAGAACCTCCCCTCACCCCTCCTTGGAAAGGAGGGGATAATCAGAACCCCCTCTTCGCTCCCCCTTTAAAAGGGGGAGATAGTATGTCCTCCCCTTTCCAAGGGGAGGGTGGGAGGGGTCTAAAAATACCACATAAAAAAAATAAGCCCAGAGTCAACGTATGATGTTGAACTCTGGGCTTTTTGGTTTCAAATTATTTTGCAGCCGGTGCAGGCGGGTCAGATGGTGGAACTATTCTATTTACATCCACCAATTTTGCGCCATTACCTTCCGCTGCTTTCTGGATTAGTTCCTCTTTCCAATAGCACGATCTCAAGTAGACTTGGGCTATGCCATGGGCAGATTCGCCTTTGTAGCCGCGCTTTTGGTACCGCTCTAGCAGAGAGGCATACAGCTCCGCTCGTGCTTCATCCTTATTGTTCGTATTAAAGGCACGGGTCAGAGCCTGGCTTGTGGCTTCAGCATCTGCTTTGGCGACGTCAATTTTGACCTCCAAACACTTTGTTGCTGCATCCAAGTCAACCTTGGTGACAAATCCTTTTGTGTCTGGAATCAATGCCGTGGCTGTTGCCTCGGCAGTTGCCTTAGCTTCAGCTCTGACTACTGACATATCAATAGCGGGAATTTGAATTCCAGTGGCAGTTGTCAAAGCCTTGATAGCAGTCTCTGAAGCTAAACTAGCCGTATCAGACGCGGTTTGGGCTAACCCTTTCGCCTCACCAGCAGTTTTCTGCGCTCCTTCCGCAATCTTGCGAACCTCGGCGAGCTCGGTTTCCAACTTACTTACTTTTTCTGTGAGCTCTTTTAAGGTCTTAGCAATTGCTTCATCACAGATTTTCTTGATCTGATCTGGGCAAAGTGGAGTAGCTGGATCAATAATTCTCCAACCGCGCTTTTTTAGAGCAGCAGCGAGGGCGTTCTCAAAAGGTTTAGGCTCCATATTGCCCGCGACAATAGGGGACAACATCTTTTCAATGTCCTCTATGTCTGGCTTTTTCCCATTCGCATCTACGACCTGGCTATAGAGAGCCCAGGCTAAAGCACGATTTCCGATCCTGCGGGCTTGGTTGTCCTGATCGTTAATAATAGTCGTGCCGCCGCCAGGACTGCCTTGCCCTTGCTTAGGAAGATTCTGCACCTGGGTTTTTAAGCCAGAGATCGCAGTATCCATACCTTTAAGGATGTTAGTGATTCGCGTGATATCCTGATCCTGCTCCTTGACAACCTTGACCAATTTCCCAAAGTCCCCTGGATCAACCTTATCCGCAGCCTGCGCCGCAAGGAGGGGGAGAAACAGCGAAATCAATACGAGAACAATAAACTTTTTCATTATAGATTTCTCCTTTCCTTGCTTACTGAACTGGATACTTTTGTTCCAGATCATCTAGTACCTTACTACGCTCTGACTTTTGACCCTGTTGCGGAGCTGGTGGCGGTGGCGGTGGAGGATTAATTTTCTCCTCTTTTTTCGGTATTGAGAAATAGAAAGCCCCATCCTGGACTCCCTTACCGCTAACGGACACAGCGTAAAAACCGGGTTCCGTTATGGTCTCTTTCGGGGTCCATACTGCTTCACCCTCACTGCCAAATGACTCCGTGGAGCCTTTTACCTCTTCTGCCGGACTATTCACTTTGACTTTCAAATGTTTAGCCTTGTCGGGATCGGAAACTTTAAATTTGATGCTCTCAAGTATTCCAGTGTTTACTGTAGAATCCGATGGCCAGGTCATTGTGACCGTCGCCAATGTTTCTGGCACCTTTTCGCCGCCGCAACCGCGGACAGAGAAAAAGATTATAAGACCAATAACCGCTAAAACACCGATTACGACATAACCCCAACGAGGGAATTTGAATCCGCCGCCTTGTGCGCCTTGTGCCGCGTTTCTCTGTGCCATTCTGTCTCTTAACATTATTTGACCTCCTTTTCTGGATTTGTAATCCTAACTGCTGTCTCATATATCGTTTTAGCTCTCGGAACACTGTCGAGACCACAATTCGCGATAAACGTAGCTTGGTCCGTATTCACTATATTTTGGGCGCTATTAAAGCCTTTTCCGCTCATTGATTTCGCTGTTTCCTCATCAATATTGAGCTCAATAATCAAAGTTTCCCAAGGCTCAATTAGATTGAGTTTTTTTCTGATGGGCAAAAGTTCCTCATCTAACGAGGGTATTAAACGATCCTGCCAATCCTCCAACCCAGAGACCCTTTTTTGTAGGACGCCGACCCAAATAATTAAAGCCACTATTAGTATCCCAACTATCCATTCCATTTTCATTCTCCTTTTATAATTTCACGCAACTAAAATTAACCTAGAAACACAAACACTCAAACTTTCTTTTAAAAACACGCCTCCTTCCTTTAAATTGCCATAAAATTTTGAAACCAATTTACAAAGAACAAATTCCCGTTTTTCAGGAATTCACGCTTCAAGCGCTCTAAAACCAAAGATTACCGATAAAGCCGAGGTTTTTAAAAGGCTGAAGCCTAAATTCCCAAGCTGAATTTTAACACTTATTTATAGCATATCTGAAAAACTTTGTCAAGGATTTTTACCTGAAAATCCAAAGTAATCCAGATTTTGGCTAAAATAAGGCACAAATGGAATAGGGAATTAGGAATCATGAATCAGGGATAGACCCCCTCCCCGCCCGCCATCGCTTCGCTCAGGCGAGGCGGGCGGGCACCTCCCCCTTCCGCCCAAGGCGGACAGGCAGGGCAGGGGGGAGTGAGAATCTTCCCCTCCTTGGAAGAAAGGAGGGGATAATAAATCCTCCCCTCAACCCGTGGGAGGTTTTTTAAAAAGGGGTCTCTAATAATTCTGCGGAACGATCCTATACAGGGGCTTGACAGATTTTTTAAACCTGCTAAAATCATTTTTTAGATAAAAAGCCTAAAAAATCTTGACAGATTTTCAGATATAGTGCTAAGCTTAAAATCGGGATAAATAAAACAGCAAGAAATATCAAGAAGTAAGGAGGGCTCTTGTAGCTCTTTTTAAAATTCAGAAGTAACGCCCGCCCAAGTTTTGCAAAGCAAAATTTAAGCGGGAATGCATAGACAATGGATTATTTGAAATAAGAGTAGTCCACTGTCTGTTCATTAACAAAAATATTTTTTCGCGCTATGGCAGATGCCTTTGTCGTATCCCTCCGCGTGGCTACTATGGAGGCAAGAAGCAAAGAGCATCTGCCATAGCCTTTATCGTCTCACAAGTGTAGTTTCTTAAAGTCTAGGTCGTGCCTGACATTGAGGAGTGAGCCCTAGCAACAACCAAAGATGGTTTTGTAGGTGCAGATCACAAATCAACGAAGGCGCGAGTATAGCCGCTTTCAATTCCTAGCCATTATAGAAAGCGGCTATACCCCTTAATCTTCAGAAAGGAGGGAGAAAAAAGGGGCTTAGTGTTCCGTTCGGTTAGTAAATAATGTATCTAAATGATCTAAAGGTTCGAAAAAAGTTGGCATCTAATTAAGAGAGCCAAAAAGAGGAGAAATTGAAATGAGAAAGATACTGATTTCTATGTTCGTTCTGGTTTGTATGATGGCATTCACTGGTATAGCTCTGGCTAGTAATACTGCTTCGTGGACGTTCGATATTAAAGTACAGGTGCAACCTTGGATCCAGAAAAACTCCGGTAATCCTAGCTTAATGAAGATGGCGGATCTGGAGCAGGATAAGGATAAAACGGAAACCACTTTCGGGTGGTATGAAAGTTTTTATAGCAACGTTCCGTTCACGAAGACATTCACAGGAACTAATCCAGCCGGTGATGCTTATCCAATTTTTGCACGTGAAGAAAGAGCGGTAGGTGGAGCTGGACTAGGAACTTATGATAGACTTTCCACACGTATAACATTTGAAACAGTGGTCAACGGAATACTGGGAGGAGAAGTAGGACGAGACGATCAAAGTGCGGTGTTTAATGCAGGAACCCAGAATAGTGCAGGCGTACCCGCGGGTACAGGTTGGACGCAAGGCGGCTTTGATCCTAATGTTTATTCAAACCCCAATGCTTCTATAACTTTCGGCACTCCGCACGATGGCGAAGTTTGGGAGAAGTTCTTTGTTAAGGCGGATAGAAAAATGCCAGATTATGCCACTGATAATGCATGGTATCAATCAGCGGATGCTGGTATTTATGCATTAACAATCACCGAAACCTTAGTTGGTCAAAATACAGTGCAGTCATCGGATGCTTACGAGGTCTTCCCATAATCTAATGACATCCGGAAGATCATTTAATGCTAAATGAGCACAGAGCAGTTTAGGAAAAAAAAGTTTTTCCTACTCTGCTCTATTTTTTTATTCAAAAACTTGACGTAATTTATTGTATGTGCTAATATTTCAGGTCCTATATCAGGTTAGAACTTTGACAATTAGCTACAGAATTAGAAAACGCAAGGGGAAAATTGTATCGTATTGTACTAAATTCTAGGGAGAAGGGAGGTTTTGAAAAATGCAAAGGCAAAAAATCTGGACAAGCGCTATGGTTTTTACTGTTCTACTAGCAGTAGCAGCTTCTTTGGTCTTCGCTTTTGTGGAGATTAAAGAGCAAACTAATCTAAACGGCGTTATCAGCGAGCCGGGAAACACCGCCTCAATGCGGAAAGGCAAGACACTCTTGGTAGAAAGCAATCAGGATGTCAAAATCGCTTTTTCCACTACAGGAGACATTAAAAGGGAGGAACGAGGTTCAGATGGCAAGGGTTTGAACCGTTTTGATGAAATCAAAAAAACAACGGTCAAGCTGGGGATTTCCGGAGAAAACGACTATGAGTGGCAAGGCAATCTGGAAGATCTGAATGGCTTAACAACCGACACTATTACCCCAGACCAAGATGATAGAATCTGGTGGAATTTGAAAGTTAAGGCGAAAACAAGTTTGTTGAGCTTTGATAAGGATAAGGAGTGGGACGCATCCTTGGATGCGGGAATTTATCAAACAAGTATCACTATCACCGTAATCACAGTGGGGCAACCGCCGCGTCCATCTTTGGAATTTATTCCTGATGTCGCGGAAGGCGGATCGTCATTATTCTGCGTGGAAATCCACAATAGTGGAACCGAAAAGAAAGACAGCGCGGAAAATGTCCGAGTCAGAATGAGAGTTTTAAACGGCGCGAAGTATGTTAAGGCACTGGATTATAACCCCAAGATTGGTAATATTGAAAGCGAAGAGAGTAAAGGTTTCTTGTTTACTATCATCACTAATACCAAGTGGGACAGTGCGCCTCTGGACACAGAAATTAAGGTGGAAATAGAAATTGTCCGAGAGGACAACTGGCCCGAACACAATGAAGGCAAGATCGCCTATTATAGCTTGGTGAAATAAGGAGGTGGAATAATGAAAAGGTTTGTGACGTTTAGTATTGGATTCTTTTTAGTGTTGGTCTTCAGTGGTAATATTCTCGCGGAAAAGGTGGGACCGCCGCGAATTTACATCACCGTCCATAAAGGCAAAGCCGAGACTGCTATTCTCTCTTTGCAGGGAGTGGTACTGAATGAAAAGGTCTTCCTTTACCTCTGCGACATCACTGTTGACCGCAAAGGCAACTACAGCTTTGAAAATCTAAAGGGGTGGAAATATTCCGCCTTGGACTGGGTAAAACTTTATAAGCTCTCTGTCGCGGAGGAAAAAGTTATAGAAGACCCAAATCATCCCATAATTATTACTTCTCCAGCCCAAGAAGAAGCAAGATTACCTAAGAAACGAGTGGTAGCTTACTTTCCTTATGAAGAAAAAGACGTTCTCTCTTTAAGAAAGGAAGCGATCACCTATATGGGGATCAAAGTGCAGGTTCCATTTGATGTGAAACCCGGGCAATATTACGCGGGAATAATGTCGGAACCGGTTGATTTCCAAACGCTTAGGGGGATCGTGGACGGCAAAGCTATTCAAGTTCAAAAGAAGACTCGGATCGCTATCCCTGTAATTATTACTGTCCCGGGCGGGGTAGTGAAAAAAACAGGCAAGATTGCGACAGATCCAGAAACTTCTTTACCTGTGCTTCACGCAGATGTACAGCAGAAAGAGATTAGAATTTCCGCCACTTTTGAAAACACAGGGAACATAATAGAATACGCCAAAGGGGAAGCGCGGATTGTCGGTAAAATAGACGGCAGAACCTATGCGGTTGTGCCGATGAAAGCATTAAACCCTTCATCGGTTGATGGCGCGGGAGAAATTTTTCCGGAAACATTAAGAGACTTTGAAGGCATTGTTTCACGACCTCTGCCTGCGGGAGATTATAAGGTAAAATTGGCAATCAACTATGGCGTCAAATTTCGGGAAGCGAGGGCTGAAGCCGAAATCACTGTTTCCGAAGCTGTCGCCCAAAGCCAAAAAGATCTCTTGATGCTGGCGGTGGAGCCTGCTTTTTTAAATTTACGGATAAAACCAGGACAAACCACGATGGAAAGCATAGAGTTAACGAATTTGGATTATCAGCCCCTTTCAATAAAAGCGGCGATTGTGCCTGAAGGATTGTCTTGGCTACAGATTAACCGGAGCGACAAAATAGAAGTTGATCTGCTTGCCAACCAGATGAAAAAGATTGTTTGCAGAATAAGCGTGCCCCGGGACGAAAAAACGGGAGAAGCGCAAGTAAAAAGAGCAAAAATTATACTTGTGCCTGAAAGAGGTAAAACAGTGTCCATAGATGTAGAAATCGTTCCTGGTTCAGGAACAAAAGGTGATTGAAACCAAGGAGATGGGTAAGATGATGGTCAAGAAGAGTTTATTGATAGCAATGTTTATTAGTTTATGTATTCTAATAATGGCTGCTGCGGAAGAACAAGTCGTAATTGACCCTGGTCCGACAGTTGCAACCGGGATTACATTGGGAAATACACCAATCGTCCCGAAACTAGATTATGTGGAAACAGAAATCCGAACCATAAGTCAAGAATTGAGTGCGGCTACTGGTATCCAAATCCTTGTGGATCAAAATGTAGAAGGGACAGTCACGATTGGCCCTCTGGAACAAGTTCCCTTGGAAACAGCGTTAGATCTAATCTGCGCTTCGGGGGGTTTGGAATGGGTAAAAGCAAAAAATTATTATTTAATTCTTATGCCGGACCCAGATAATATGGCTTTCAAATCGCATGTAGTAACTGAAGGGGTAAAAATCAACAACCTGGATGCCAGAAGCATACCCGACCTACTCAAACAGTACGACTTTTACTTAAAAGTAGACCCGCTTAATAACCAGATCTTTATTACGGCTCTGCCTGGTTCAATGATGAACAGGATAAAAGGGGCGATTGAGAGAGTGGACACAGCCGTGCTTAAAGAAGTGGAAATCCGTCTGGTTACTTTGGAGTATTCTCGGCGCGATAAGGAAGAGATTGGCTTGGATAGTCTTAACGCACTCCTCACCGAAGATGCGGCAAAAAGAGATATCTACGGCATTCAAATCGGCGAGAATACATTCGGCGCCACAAATGCCGAGATAGCACCATTACTCCGACTAAAAATCTTAGCAAGCCGAGAGGAAATCAAAATCACGGGCGATCAGAAAGCGACCGTTCGTGAAGGTAAAATTGCCAAAATCAACTTTAGTAAAAAAGGCGATATCTTCCTGACAACTGGGATCGGGGGGGTTGCTAATAATAACTTTTACAATTTGGAAAAGGCAACCGTGCAGGCAGAGCAAGGCGTAGAGACAGAAATCCTGCGGGTTACTTCTGATAATCACATCCTTATAAATGTAAAAGGCATTTTGGAATACATTCAAGAGACACCTGATGCGATAAAGACCGGTCAAGCCATCTGGACTGAAAGCGGCAAGGTGGATACTCAAGTAAATATGCAAAACTACAGGACAATCTGGATTGGCACTTTACGTCGCGAAGTAAACAAGCAAACACGGGAAATAACTGGGAGAGGTAAGGATAACCGAGAGATTGAAATCGCTTTCCTTTTGACTGCAAATGTCGTTGGCACAAAACCACCTGCCCCTCTAGAGATAGAGGCGAAGATTGAAAAATTCTTTGCTGCAAAAGAAAAAGGCACAATACACCCTCAATTCTCGTTTGGTGTTGGCGGTTGGGTGCAAAGAGCTGAAGATGCTTGGATTCCTTCCAGAGATTCTGTTGATCCTATTCCAATAGGAGAGATAAAAGTGAAACTCTGGGAAAACCTCAATATATTTGGCGGTGGTGGCGCAAAAGGGAAAAAGAACCTCGGATATTTCGGTGTTCAGTATGGCGACTTTCTAACCATCGGTGCTGGGGGAATTAAAACCAATCAGTTATCAAGCGTTAAGCCGTTTCTAACTACTGGTGTGTCTTTAGGCACTGATCGTGTAAGGTTAAATATAGAAGCTGTCTATCTTCCTGACGCCCCCAAACAAAGCGGCATTAAAGCTGGAATCAACTTCCGTTTCGGGGGATTTGCTACTAAACAAGTTTCTCAAGCCACAGAAAACGCAGAGGTGGAGCCAGTTGCAGAAGCTCCGATTGCCAAAGGGGCGACCCAGATCATTGAAAAGGAAAAAATAATAGAGAAAGAAATTCTTGTGCCCTTGGCTGATCCCGAAGAATGGAATAAAGCCATTGAACGGGGCAAACAAGAACAAGAAGTAAAGTGATAAAAGAGGCGGAAGGGAGACTCTAAAAAAATTCTTTTCGCCTCATCTAAATAAAAGAAAGGATGGAAAGAAAATGAGAACAGTCAGGGTGATTGTCGTTATTGTAATAATACTTTTACTAGCCGGCGGAGGAGTATATCTCTTCTGGCCTAAGACCTCTGAAACGAATACTTTGGATCAGGAGCTAGCAGATTTAAAGGCTGCAAACGCCACTCTGGTCACGGAAAAGACTGAAACCGCAAATAAAATTTCCGAACTGGAGAAGGCAAAAAAAAGCCTGACCGAGGCTAATACCACATTAACCAGTCAGGTTGCAAATCTAGCTGGCGATCGTGATGCAATAAAGCAAAGCGAACTTTACTTTGCCAAGGTCTACCGCGAAGGACTAGCTGTAAACGAAAAAGCCAATAAAGATAATGGAGTATTACGCAAAGAAATTGAACGGCTTAAAGCGGAAAATAAACAGCTAGTGGAGGACAATAAACTCCTGCAAACTCAATATAATGAACTCCTCACAGAAAAGAAAGCAGCCGAGGCAGCGAGAAAAGTTGCGGAAGATAAAGTGGCTGGTCTAAACAGAGATATTGACGCCGCAAAGCAAGGACAAGATGCCGCGGAAATGAAAGCAGTAAAAGCCGAACAGAATCTTACGAGGCTAGAAGCGGAAAAGGCAAAAGCGCAAAGCGAAATGGTGACCTTGAACGCTAAAATCGCTAACGATTTGGTGGATAAAAAGGCGCTTCAAGATCAGCTTGACACTGCCAAAAAGGCGCTGGAGGCGATGGAAGGACGGCTGGGAGAGTCTGACAAATTAGTCGCTAAATCACCGACGATGGATACGGTAAAGGAAAACTTGGCTCTAAAAGCCGAAATTAGATTCCTTTATGCGACAATCCTCGTGGCTACCTCATCCGAGAAGAATCTCTCGGACGAAAGCAGAAGAAAGGCGACTAACCTGATGGTTAGGTTGACCTACCAATCAGACGCGGATCTGCGCTTTAAAGCGGCTGCCAAAGTTATGGAAGAAATGCCACTAGATGGCGCCGAAAGCGTTGACCAGCTCCACACACGTTGGGGAGCCTGGAGAAAAACGCAAGAATAAATAGTACCTTGAATCATTACCCATAAGCTTTAGCCTATTAAATATTAGACTTCAAGCTTATGGGATTTTTTTATTTTAATATTACTTTACCTCCCTCGCGAGGAGAAATGAAAAGTGAAACCCCCTAAATCCCCTTTATCAGGGGGATTTTAATTTCTTCCTTCTGTGACCCACGCGCTCTAGGAGAGAGTTGTTGGCTCCATAGTGGCGTTAGCCCTATGGAGTCAGGATGCAAGCCGTAAAGAAAAAATATGATCAGACTTTAATGCTGTTTCGCATTGCGGCTCCACAGCCTGCCCGCCATCGCTTGCGCTTCAGGCGTTAGCGGGCGGGCCCCTCGCTTCGCTCGGGGACTATGGAGCCAACAGACCCCCTCCAACTCCCCCTTGGTAAGGGGGAGTGAAATCAAGCCTCTCGCAATGACAATAATTCATTGATTCAAAGTGATAAAAAAAAGCGCCTATTTTATGAAAATAAGGCGCGGATTGAAGGAAAATTGACTCTTATAGTCGCTGCGATGTAATAGACTGAATAGGCAATGGCAACAACTACATAGCAGGTACTAATAACCTTGGGTCTTGCCCAAGATCTTTTAAGAGCCAATTCTGCAATAAAAACGGGAATGAACAAGAAAATAAACATTTTCACGGCTGCAAAAAGGGTAACCCCTCCTTGAGCCAAAGACCATTTCAGGATAGGGTTTGTCTCCTCGCAAACCCCCGTGGTGATGCCGATTACGGTGGTAAGAAGATCCACCAGACCGATTAAAAGAACGATTTTGCCATATTTACTGATTTTCATCTTTCCACTTCCTCTAAAGAATGCCCTATATAAAGAATTAAAAACTCATAATGTCAAACCATATTAGATATGAGACTATAATACCATTTTCTTACCTATTTGTCAAGAAAAACTAGAGTAGCCCCTTCGCCTCACAATCTCCAAGTAAAAAAAGGAGCCCCAGTTTCTTGCTGCCAGTCTAGGGGGAGGCTTACTATGACAAAACAAGATATGGGGCACAGGGAACCTTAGATAGAAAAATACCGCTTCCACCACCCAAGGATAAAGCGGCTCCATCCAGATTTCTGTTATATTCACTATATTACCCTTAAAAAATTATGTCAACCCCAAATAATGATTTTAGTTTTCATGCTGGCGATATTGCAGAGCTTCGGCAATATGTTCGCTTTTAATATGTTCCGCGTCTTCTAAATCCGCGATAGTCCGCGCCAACCGCAAAATGCGGTAATAGGAACGGGCAGAGAGATGGAAACTCTCCACCGCGTTCTTTAAAAGCGCGCGGGAAGTGGAATCTAAAACGCAAAACCCGCGAATCTCGGGGTTGCCCATCTCGCCATTGGCTATAATTCTCTGCTTCTGCTGACTATTTTTAAACCGCTCTTCTTGAATGGCGCGCGCTTTTTGCACCCGCTCCCGCACGAGGGCGGAGCTTTCGGCTAACTCTTCACTCGCCAATTTTTCATATTTTACCCGCGGCACTTCTAAGTGCAGGTCAATACGGTCAAGAAGGGGACCCGAAATTCTTTTTTGGTAGCGGATGATTTCACTCGGCGAACAAACGCAGGGTCGCTCTGGATCGGATAAATAGCCGCAGGGACAAGGATTCATCGCGGCGACGAGCGTAAATTTGGCTGGAAAAGACATGGAACCTTGAGCGCGGGAAATCGTGATTACGCCGTCTTCCAGGGGCTGCCTTAAATTTTCCAAAACATTGCGGGAAAACTCCGGAAATTCGTCCAGAAAAAGGACGCCTCGGTGGGCTAAACTAATTTCTCCGGGTTTGGGATAAGCGCCGCCTCCCACCAGAGAAACCCCCGAAGCGGTATGGTGCGGAGCGCGGAAAGGACGCTCCAAAATTAATGGTTTATCCTTGGGGAGCAGACCCGAGACAGAATAAATCCGCGTTACTTCTAAAGCTTCAATCAAGGTCATTTTCGGTAAAATAGATGGAAAAGAACGAGCAAGCAGGGTTTTACCGCTCCCGGGCGGTCCGTTCATCAAGATATTATGCCCGCCCGCGGCGGCAATTTCCAGAGCCCTTTTGACATGCTCCTGACCGTGGACACAGGCAAAATCAACCTCATAAAGAGCATTGGTTTCTAAATTCTTTAAATTCAAAGGCGCCACAGGCGTGATAGAATTTATTCCCTCCAAATGGTCTTTCAACCCTAGAAGATTAGCCACCGGATAAACATTTAAACCGCGCACGAGCGCCGCTTCTTTAGCGTTTTCCTCGGGCACGAATAATTCCATAAAACCCTCGCGCTTCGCCTCAATCGCGATGGATAAAACGCCGTTCACGGGACGCACCTCTCCTTTTAAGGAAAGTTCGCCCACAAAAAGCTTTTCTTTGGTATCAAAACCCAGCTGTCCCGTGGTGGAAAGAAGGCTTAAAGCAATCGGCAGGTCATAGGCAGGACCTTCTTTTTTTAAATCCGCGGGAGCCAGATTCACGGTTATCCTTTGCCTGGGGAAGGCAAGACCCGAATTCTTAATCGCGGAGAAGACTCGGTCCCGCGATTCAGAGACCGCCGCGTCCGGCAAGCCCACTACTGAAAAACGGAACATTCCTCGACTCACATCGGATTCCACCTCCACAAGCTCCGAGGATAAACCGATAACGGAACAAGAGTGAATTTTAGTGAGCATAAAATAGAAATTTCTAATTTTAAATTTTCAATTTCTATTAAATTTCTAATGACTAAATTTTCAAACCCCGTTAGAAATGAAAAATTTCTAAACGGGGCAAACAGTTTAAAAATTAATTCATTGAAAATTTAATGAAAATTGAAAATTGAAAATTTTTCAAATTACGCCCTGCGAATTGCCTTTACTAATAAAATCACTACTCCTGCAACAATCATTATATCCGCGACATTAAACACCGGCCAAAATGCCAAGTTCAAATAATCTATCACATAACCAAAGCGGAGGCGGTCAAGCACGTTAGAGAACGCGCCTGCTCCCAACAGCACTAAACCGCAAAGAGAGGAAAAATCTTTTTTTTGCCAAAATTTCCGCCCCCAGTAATATAAAAACACGCAAAGCAATGCCGTAATTAAATAAAAAAACACGACAGACCACGCGCCATCGCTGGACGGGGCGGGCAGGGGAATCCCGAAAGCAATGCCGTAATTACGGTAAAATTCCAAAGAAAAAAAATGACCTAAAATAAAAAAATTGGGTCTGCCCGCGAGAACATAGCCAGCCCAATTTTTTAAAATTTGGTCTAAGATGAATAACCCTCCCGCCAGTGCAAAACACCACTTAAGTTTGCGCATAAAAATATAGGAATGAGTAAAACGTAATGGATAATGTGTAATTTATCAGCCTGCAACCCACTATTCTCTTATTGCGCATTACGGGTATTACGCATTGCACATCATTTCTTCTGCGCGCATTCTAAACAAATCGGCGCCCTCGGAAAAACCTCCAACCTTTTTGGATTGATCGGCTGCGCGCATTTTTCGCAGATGCCATAAGTGCCTGCCTTCATTTTGGCTAGGGCATTGTTAATCTTAAGCAGGTCCACCTCCAGAGTGCCATGCAGCGCCAACCGATCATAGTATTCAGTCACCTCCATCGCGTTTTCATCAGGCTTAGTGCCGAAAGAGGGGAATTTAGCGTCATAATCACCCTTTACCTTTTTATCTTTAACCGCGATTTTCTTTAATTCCTTCTCAAGCTCTTTTTTGTCTTGCTCTAATTTCTTCCTTAATTCCTTGAGCACCTTTCCTTTTAATCCCGCATTTTTAGGCTTCTTATCCTTATTGCCTAAGATATCGGGAAATTTTGGTTTAGGAATTTTAGTAAAATCTAGTTTGGGGATCTTGGGGAATTTCATAAAATTAGTTTTTTATTTTTAGTCCTGCAACCTTAATCTAAGTTTATAATACCCGACAAGAAAAGGCAAGGATTAAATTTTTAATTTTTAATTTTCATTAAATTTTCAAGAAATTAATTTTTAAACCTCTTTTATTTCCTAATTAGTATAGGTTTCTTTAAATTGCGAAACCCACCCCCCCCCCCTGCCTTGAGCGGGGAGGCAAGAGGGGGTGGGAGCTCCAATGCCCCACCTACAGTCTCTAGAGGGAGGAATATTTTATGATTTTGGAAGTTTTCATAATGCACACTAGGCTTTTTAAAAAAAATAAACAAAAAAACAGCCTTATCCAAATTAAGCCTGTCTTCTTTTAAGAGAAACAGGGGCAAGATAGCCCGCGATATATATTGTTTAAGGGGGCATCTGCCCCTGTGTTAGATTGGAATACTCCAACCTCGACCCCAAAATACCAAAAGGTAAATGAGGTCGATTGGAATTCCAGTCTTTTTTTTGGCTGTAGTGGTCAACTACTGGCCGTCTTCTACTACTGACCTCCCTTGCGGGAGATTCTTTTCCGCTTTTAAGTACAAAGAGCTATTTTTTGGACTGCACCCTGAAATTCAATAACTTCCAGCTGAATTTAAGGCGTTATCAAACTTTAGGGCGCAGTCCATTTTGTAGTTTTTGTTTTTGTTTTTGCTATTGACCTAGAATAGCGAATTTTTAGAGTAGCAGAAGAAAAACCCAATCACAAATAGGGGGAACTTGTGATTGGAGTTCTCTCCACTACTCTATAAACAAAACAGAAAATTGATTGTCTGTGTTTATAAATGTACCCTCTTTTTATTCAATTTTTCTGGCTTCGTCTAGCTTTGCCAGATCTTTATGACCAGATCTCGCAGAGCGAGACTATATCCAGTATAGCATAGAAAAAATCCCATGTCAATCCGTGTGGATAACTAAAAAACCCAATTAAAGCCTATTCTTCAATAATAAGTTGTTTCAGCCTAAAATAAACAAAACAATCAATATTTTTCCCTTTTCCCTTCCTTATTTTTCCTTTTAAACAGTGGATAAACTGTGCACAACTGGATAAGCGAAAAACTAAAAGTAAAAAGTTAAAAGTGGAGATTCAAATTTGTCAATTTGCAATTTAAAATCACAACTTTGCACTTTGAATTTTGAACTTTTAACTTGCTACATTTCCCCCCAAACCTTTATCAAAATCCCATCTCGCGCGTTGCGGCTTGAGCCTTGCAATTTTTTGAAGCCCGAAAGGACATTCGCCTGACCTGCTTCGGTTAACTTTTCCAAATCAAGATAAAACCATTCATCAGCGTTGGAGAATGATTTCTGTAAAGGATCCTCTTGGGGCTCGCGAAAAGAAGAAATTACTTTCTGAAAAATCTCCTCGGAGTCGCTGACAATGAGCCTGTCGGCTAAATAACCATAAAACAAATTGCGCTTGAGGTTTAAAGCAATTATATCGGTTTGAATGCCCGCCACTTCTTTTTGTTCGGGAAGCGCTTCATCCGGAAGAACGTATTCCGTAATTGCGCTGCCATCCGGCAATATCACTTCTTCTTCTTGAGGTTGGTTGGCAACAGCGAGGCTTTTTAAAATTGCCGCCAATCTTGGAAGCGCTGTTTCATCTTCCGCGCTTTTAGACACAATTAAGGCAGTGGTTAGGGTCTTGTCTATTTTACGATCAACGATAAGCTCAAGGTCTCCCAAGGCGAGAGACTTCAGCTCCGCCATCTTGTTGGTTGCCTCGAGATTTTTCCGAATTAACCCATCGGGATCCAGAAAAGACCAGAAAAAACTCTGAAAGGGAGTATCCCCCAAGACAAACCGGGCATCACCCGCGGGAAAACGCGCTACCAGCAAAGGATCGGAAGGAATAAATCTCGACCAGGAAGCTTCGGATTTATCAGAAACCATTTTGTCTTGAGAGGGATAGTACGCCTCCAATTCCAGACTATTTCCATTTATCTTGGTAAGCCCCACTCCAGAAGGCAGCACGCTGTCTAGATTCAGATAAACAAACAAAGGAGAAGGGGAGCGAAAATGGGCTTGCGTTTTCTGGAAATTGGCATTGTTCTCTAACGCGTTGGAGGGAATGGCTTTAAGATCCGCAATTGTTTTTAAATTTTGTTCGTTTTGCGAAAAAAACAGATAACGATCCAGAAGCATATAATAAAAATTTCCTTCTTCTGAAATTACCCGCCCAAGCGAAATCCCTTGGTAAGGAACATCGGCGCTTAAAAATTTCTCTCTCAAAATATTGGAGATGATCGCTCTGTTTTTAATTTCTAAAACTAAAAGCTGGTGTTCTGCCCCATTATCGGCAAATTGAACCCAAGCCAGCATCTTGCCTTCGCGCAGCAAGAAATCATCTAGCTTAACAGAAAAGGTTCCCAAGATGTTTTGAATTTGCGCCGCGCTCGCGGGCAGACCTGCCTTTTCCGCGAACCGATCGTAAAATTCAAAAAGCTGGCGAGTATTATTATTCTCGCGGTCAATGTTTAACTGAACTAAAATTTTTGTATCGTTCGGCAACAGACGGGCAAGGCTATTCTGGTTGGAAAAATCCTCCAGATACTGCCGCGAGCTGAAACCCAGAATAGCGACTAAAAAAATAAGGGCGAGAATCGTCCCTAAAACAAAAAAGTGGGTTTTATCCCTCATTTTTCCTCGTGTTTTAACCTCTTGTTTTGGCTTTAAGAGATTAACTGCTGGATTCTGCATAGTAAAAAATTCTCATTGCTCTGATTGATATAGTTGGTCTAAATGAATCAGGAATACTATAAGAGTATAAATCCAAAATTCAAAGTTCAAATGTCAAATCAAATCTAAAATCCCAATGACAAAAATTTAATTGTTTTGGATTTTGAGGCTTTGAGCTTGATTTGAAATTTGGATTTTGACCTTTCTCTAACGGGGCTAACGGGGTTTATTCCCTGTCAGGTCTCCCAAAGAAGGGGGCGTGTTTAGAAAAACCGGATTGATTATTTTTATTTTCTAGTTTCAACAGATTTTTACAAGAGAGGTTTATCCGTCCCTTCTCATCAATCTCAATCACGCGGACTGGGACAATTTGGCCCACTTTAAAATACTGATCTACCCGTTCCACGCGAAAAGGAGCAATCTCGGAAACATGGATCAGACCTTCCTGACCTGGCAAGACTTCCGCGAAAGCGCCAAAATCCATAATCCGCGTAATCTTGCCCTGAAAATCCTCGCCCACTTTCACCTCGCGGGTGAGATTCTGAACCCATTCCACCGCTTTTTTGGACATTTCGGGGTTTGCCGAAGTTATCATCACAAGCCCCGAGTCTTCAATATCAATATCCACCCCCGTATCCTTAATGATCGCGTTAATCACTTTGCCGCCCGGACCAATCACATCGCGGATTTTATCCGGATTAATCTTTAAAGTCACAATCCGCGGCGCGTAAGGCGATAAATCCTTGCGGGAAGAGGAGAGGACTTGATTCATCTTGCTCAAAATCTGCAGGCGAGAGACCTTTGCCCGCTTCAAAATTTCCGGGAAGAGATCCAAGGGCAATCCTTCTACTTTAACATCAAGCTGGAGCGCGCTAATGCCGTCTTCCGTGCCCGCAACTTTAAAATCCATATCTCCCGCGTGGTCTTCAATGCCTTGAATATCGGACAAAATTTTATAACTGGTTCTATCTTCAGAAAAGAAAATTCCCATCGAGATTCCCGCCACGGGCTTTTTTAAAGGCACGCCCGCATCCATTAAAGATAAAGAACTGCCGCACGTCGCCGCCATAGAAGTAGAACCATTGGATGATAAAATCTCGGTTACCACGCGGATCGTGTAGGGAAATTCTTCTTGGGAAGCAGGCAGGTAAGGCAAAATCGCTTTTTCCGCCAAAGCGCCGTGACCAATCTCCCGCCGCCCCGGTCCGCGCAGCATACCGACCTCGCCCGAACAATAGGGAGGGAAATTATAATGATGCATATAACGTTTGGCGCCGTCTTCCTCCATAGAATCCAAAAGCTGCTCGTCGCCGGGCGCGCCCAAAGTGACTACGGAAAGGGCTTGGGTTAAACCCCGTTCAAACAGCGCCGAACCGTGAGTGCGAGCCAAAACTCCCACCGCGCACTCAATCTTCCTTAACTCATCAATCTTGCGTCCATCCACTCTTTTCCCCTCCTGAAGCAGGGCTTGGCGCGCGGCGTCAGCCAATAATTCTTCAAAATAAACCTTGACCATACCCTTGCCTGTCTCATCCAACTCGCCCAAATAGCCTAAAAGGGAATCAAAAAGTTTTTTCACGGCATCGCTGCGCTCCGGCTTTTCCGGCACGAAAAGCACAGCCGCGAGTTTATCCTGCAAAAATTCCTGAATTTTATTCTTTACTTCACTGGAGAGCTCTACTTGCGCGTAAATCATCTCCTGGGGCGCAATTTCACCGCATTTATCTTTAAACTCTTGAATTAAACGCAAGCACTGCTTGACCTCCTCGTGCGCTCTACCGACATAGCTCACGATTTTTTCTTCCGGAATATCCGGTCCGCTCGCTTCAATCATATTCACCACGTTCTCCGTGCCCGCGACCAACAAATCCACGGGGGATTTGTCTAAAACCGCCTTGCCGGGATTCACCACCAATTCACCTTCCACTTCCCCAATGTGGCAAGCGCCAATGGGGCCATAGACAGTGGGGATTCCGGAAGTAGTAAGAGCGGCGGAAGCCGCGATCAAGGCTGTAATATGGGGATCCACCTCTGGATCCAAGGAGAGCACCATCACTATAATTTGAATATCATTGCGAATTTTGGGATCAAAAAGAGGGCGCAGGGTGCGATCAATAAGGCGCGAAACCAAAATCGCCTCATCGGTCGGCCGACCTTCCCTCTTTATAAAGCGGGAGCCTTTAATCTTGCCCGCTGCATACAATTTTTCTTCATAGTCCACAATAAGAGGCAGATAATCCACCCCTTGGCGGACTGCTTCGCCGCGCGTGACAGCGGCTAAAACCACTGTGTCGCCATACTGGACTCTTACCGCGGAGGTAGCCTGGATGGCTAAATGTCCTTTTTCAAAGGCAATCTTCTTGCCCCCCAAAACCCCCTCGTGTTTCATTACTTTACGCATTTTTGCTTCCTGCTCACAAGACTCTTTTCTCTTCCTCTGCAAGCATGGAAGACCAAATAACGCTTAGTCTTCTCGTCTGTAGACGAAGGGAAAATATGTCCAGCAAGGAATAGTTATAAATTATTAATAATACAAAGTTTAAATGAGATATTTTTTCGCCTCTTTGTCTAAATCAATGAAATCATCCGCTTCTTCAATTAATTTCTTGGAGGCGGATTTACCAAAAGCGATGATTTCTGTACGATGCCCCAAGCTCTTTAAATATTCCAAAAGGGGCTGAAAATCGCCATCTCCCGAAATTAAAACCATTACGTCCAGTTTCGGTCCCATTTTAATCATATCCACGGTAATCCCCACATCCCAATCTCCCTTTTTCTGCCCGCCCCAAAATACCTGCAAATCCTTCATTTTAACCTCAAAACCGGCATTAGACAAGGCATCGAAGAATCCTTGTTCTGACTCTGTTTCCGCTTTTATCACATAGGAAATCGCCCGGATGAGCTTTCTGCCCGCCACCGCCGCTTTTAATATCTCTTTGAAATTGACCTTTCTTTTGTAGATATGCCGCGCCGAGTAATACATATTGGAAACATCCACAAAAACCCCGACGCGCTGTTCTTTATGCTTGAGCATAATCTTGGTAATTGGTAATCAGTAATTGGTAATCAGTAAAATAATAGATTCTCTAATTACTAATCGCCGTTTTATTTTTTCAATTTTAATTTTTTAATCAGAGTCTGATATCTTTTTTCGTCTTCTTTAGCCAGATAATTTAAAAGTTTGCGGCGCTTATTCACCATCTGCAAAAGACCACGGCGGCTGGCAATGTCTTTCTTGTTTTTCTTTAAATGGATAGTTACTTGCTTGATTTCACTGGTTAAAATCGCGCATTGCACCTCCGGCGAACCAGTATCGCTCTTGTGGGTGGCAAACTTCTTAATAATTTTATCCTTTTCTTGAACAGTAAGCATAAAAGAAAGTTAAAAGTTAAAAGTGAAAAGTTTGAAATTTGACTTTTAATATTAGTTAGTAAACATTCCAAATTTAGCATAAAATAATAAAATGCGCAAGGGGTTGCATAAAGAGGGGAATGTCGTAAAATGAAAGGGGAAAGTAATCAGTAATCAGTAACTAGTAATTCGTAAAGGGGGATTTTTAATAAGTGATAATGGTTAGGACAAAGGACGAGAGAATTAATCCCTCCCCCCTAAAGGGGATGGCAGGGGGGTGCCTATTAAATTGAAAAGGTCACAAGTTACAAAATTCAAGTTATGAGTTATAAAAATATGGATTTAAATAAATTAAAAACAGATTTTCTGGAATACTGCGAAATTGAGAGAGGACTCTCCCAGCTTACGATCCGCAATTATGATTTTTATCTCTCTCGTTTTTTGGAATGGACAAAGGCGCGAGAAACGCGCCAGATTACAGAAGACGTGATCCGCGCCTTCCGCCTGAAGCTAAACCGTTATCAGGATAAAAAGGGACATTCTCTCTCTCGCGTTACCCAAAATTATCATTTAATCGCTCTGCGCTCTTTTCTAAAATACCTCGCCAAACGCGATATACCCTCATTCGCGGCAGAAAAAATTGAACTGCCCAAAACGCCGGAACGCGAGATAGAAGCCTTAACACAAGAAGAATTAGAAAGCCTGCTTGCCGCTCCTCTCAAAGCTGATAACCATTCCTTTATTAAATTGCGGGATCAGGCAATTTTAGAAACCCTATTTTCCACAGGACTGCGGGTATCTGAACTCGCGGGACTTACCCGCGAGCAAGTGAATCTGAAATATGATGAATTCACCGTGCGCGGCAAGGGGAACAAAGTAAGGATTGTCTTTTTATCGCCAAATGCCAAGCAAGCGCTCAAAATGTGGCTGCTCGCCCGCAGCGATAACGCGCCCTATCTTTTTGTGCGCTACAATAAAAAAGTGGCGGACCAGATTGAAGGTTTAGCGCCGCTCACTGTCCGCTCAATTGAACGGATGATTAAGCGCTACGCGATGCTCGCCGGAATCAACAAAAAAGTGACGCCGCACGTGATGCGCCACACCTTTGCCACGGATTTATTGCGCAACCGCGCGGATATCCGCAGCGTGCAAAAAATGCTCGGACACTCCAATATTTCCACGACCCAGATTTACACCCACGTGGCGAACGAAGAATTAAAAGAGATTCATAAGAAATACCACGGGAAATGGAGGAGGGGGAATTAGGAATTAGTAATCAGTAATCCGTAATCGGTAATTAGTAATTAGGGGTAATAAGTAATAAGGGGCGGGGAACAGGGAAAATGGTAAAAAATATAATGAACAATCTTGTTGTTCATTTTTTAATAAATAAAAAAAGCGGGATAAGTTCGACTATAAACTTTAAAGTTTACAAATATCTAAATCCCGCTTAGAGCCTGACATTTAAGACAAGCTGTAATCCTTATAAAAGGACAATCTACTTTATATTACTGCCAAAAGTAGCGACATTATGGTGGTCAATCTTGCGCGAAAGCCAAAAAATAAAACAATCGGGATACCGCCGCCGGCAAAGGTAATAAATTCCGCCCAAAGGCATCAAAGCCACATCCACGCAGAATTCGCAGAAGGCGACCACCATACCGCCCCAGTAACAAAACTCATGCCAGAAAATATAAATCATTAATATCCCTCCTTTCTGTCCGCATTAATATTCTGGAATTCTTAAGAAAAGAACGGGCTAGCAATCTGAAAACAGAATCAAAAATCACGAACCATAAGCAAAGTATTCGTGCCTTAAGACTTTTTTTACTACACTGTTAATTTAGCATAAAAAAGGGATTAGACAAGAGAGAATTAGTAAATGGTAATCAGTAATCGGTAATTAGTAATTAGGGGTAATAGGCAACAAGGGGTAGAAAATGGGGGAACGGAAAAGGAATAAATTATATTAAAGACCCCTCCCTGCCTCCCGCTTCCCTAAGCGGGAGGAATATAAAAAGATATGAACAATCTTGTTGTTCATTTTTTAATAAATAAAAAAAGCGGGATAAGTTCAACAAATAATTTTCGTGTCAAACAAAAATTTGACAAAAACTTTAAAAATGATATAATTTAGTCTTCTTGAGAAGTATTTTCAAGGAGAAAAAGGCTATAAAAAGGGTTAAACGTTCGTTTTTCAAAGAATGAAGGAGTCAAGAAATGAAAAAAATTTTGGGGGTAATGGGGTTATTATTTCTGATGATTTCAAATTTTAACGTGTTTGCAGAGGAGACAAAAAGTTTTACAGTTTGCTATCACACCGTTTTTTCGTGCCTTAATTCGGCAGAGAAAATTACAGGGATAGACCCGAGTCAATGGAAATCAATAACCAATAGGCAGAAACAAACCTTGGAATTACACCAAAGATTTGGAGAGAAGGATCTTAAACAATTCAAACCTGAGGAAATGGAAGGGTTTGCTTCGTATGAACCCTGCAGAATTGCCGAATTCTTAACTCAAAAAGGGTTTACCGATCTTGCGGGAAGCGTGAAAAATTTTTCCGCTCCTAATTTTGGCACGGTGGCGGTAATGAAAGTCAATGTCCACTGGGTAGAAAAAGGGGGTAGTGACTGGATAGAATACCAACAAAAATGGTATCAGGCGGCAACCTTACCCGAAGGCGTAATATCTATGGAACTGCCGGGGACAGAAGCACCTATATTTAGGATTGAAACCCAAGAAGGCGACTTTGCCTACATTGCCCTAATCCCTTACGAAGGGAAAGACCAAAAAGGATTAGAGGCAGAAATCTCTAAAGTTATTGTGCCTTTTATCAAGGGGAATATAGAAGAGACTGACCAGGAGATGGCAATAACTTTCCCGGTCGTAAAATACGACGGCAGGGAAGATATTTCTTGGTTGGTAGGGATCAATGCTATTGGTAAGGACAAAATACCAACGGAGCTTGCGGACGCGCAGATGCAAAATAAACTTGTGATGGATCACGAGGGTGCGTCCGTGGAAAGCGCGGCGTTTATGAGGTTCGCAAGAGGGTCGTCCAGGGCGAGGGCGTTTCAAATCAAGCAGCCTTTCTTAGTTTGGTTTTCTCGCCCGGGAATGAACCTCCCATACTTTATCGGCTACATCGCGCCCGATAGTTGGGTGGTTAAAGAATAATAAAAATAAGCGATGCCCTTGTGAACAAGAGAACTGCTCTCTTATAAATGTTTCACAAGGGATTTTTTTATTTAAAAAAAATCTCCGCCTATTCTTCATAGCCGGAGAAAAGATCTACCTCTTCTGAAGCCTCTTCACGCCACTCATTGCGGTCATAGCCGCCTGATTTCTTGCAATACGGATCATTGCGCAATTTACCAATGTAGTGATGCTTCTGTTTGTCTTGACTGCTCTTATGTCTTGGAGTTTTGCGTTTTTGTTCTGTTCTTCTCTTTTTACTCAAAACTAACCTCCTTTTACCCACTTTTAATCTTCTTCCGCAAGATAGTGCTTGCCGCGAATTTCCAAGTCTTCCTTTTTCTTTTCTTCACTAATCACGGCGAATTTTGCCTTGAGCTCTTGGTCAGGCAATTTTGCCAAGCCTAAAACCATTTTCTCGAGGGTCTTTTTTTCATTCAGCTTGGGATCGTCTAATACTTCGGCTAAAAGCGCGTTCACAAGCAAGCCTATCTTTGGCCCAGGCTTGATATTTAAAATTTTCATTATATCATTCCCATTGATTTTCAACATTTTGGCGGAAATGGGATCGCGGGAAACCTTTTCCAGCATATATTCCAGATGACGCAGTTTATAGGGTTTGGCTTTGGGACAGCCCGAACCCAAGCGGTCAGCAACGCGCAATTCAATAAGATCGGTAATATTTTCCGGTCCCACCTTGCGCAAAAGGCGGCGCACACCGCGCTCTGTAACTTCGCCGATATTATAGACAAACATATGGTGGCGGATAAGGTGCGCCACGCGCTCCACCACTTTTTTGGAATATTTAAGGCGGTAAAGGATTTTACGGCTCATATGCGCGCCGCGGACATTATGGCCATAGAATGTTGCCTCATCGCCTGCGCCCTGACGCGCGTAGGGTTTCGCAATATCGTGGAGTAGGGCGGCAAGGCGGACTTCTATCTTTTGGGATTTGCAAAAGCCCAAGGATTTCACCGCGTGCTCAAAAACCGTGTAGATGTGGTGTTTGGGCTGCTCCATACCTACGCCCGCCAAAAGTTCAGGAATTATATAGGAGAGAAGTTTCAGATCTAAAAGCAACCGCAAGCCCCATTCCGCTTGTTCACTCATCACGATTTTCGTGAATTCATCGCGAATGCGCTCGCTGGAAATAAATTTAAGGTTAGAAGATAATTTTTTAATCGCTTCTCTGGTCTTTTCTTCAATTTCAAAATGAAGCTCTGTGGCAAAGCGCACGGCGCGGAGCAGGCGCAAGGCGTCTTCTGAAAAACGCTCTTCTGAATTGCCGACCGCACGCACAATTTTATTGTTCAGATCTTCTTGTCCGCCAAAAAGATCAATTACTTTTCCCTCCTTTGCGCCCATAGCTAAAGCGTTAATCGTGAAGTCGCGGCGAGCTAAATCGTCTTCCAACTTCGCCGCGAAGCGGACTGCGTCTGGGTGGCGCTTGTCCGTATATTTTGCTTCAATGCGGTAAGTTGTTACTTCAACCTCGCTAATCACGACCGTGCCGAATTTATTTTCATACCTCCCGTCGGGAAAAATTTTAATAATTTCCTCGGGCTTCGCGTTCGTGGTAATATCCCAATCTTTCGGCTCTTTGCCTAACAAAAAATCCCGCACGCACCCGCCGACAATATAGCCTTCAAAACCTGCTTTTTCTAATTTTTTGATGATATCCTTTACTTCTTGAAGAATCTTCATATTTTTATTCTAACAAAAAATAGGAGAAAAAGATAGCATAATAAAAAAAATCTGATGCTTTAAAGTTCAAAAAAATTGTAAACATCAGATCTATTTTAGAAAGTAACCCCGCAGGTCGCGCTGACATTCTTGACAAAAAGGACCAAACCGGAGCCGGTCATGGGTCATCGCTACCCAGTCGTCAGGAAGCCGTAACCCTTGCCGCATCACACAAGTATTAGTACAATGCTTCCCTAACTTTTCCTCTATGTTATCCTTTCTATCCTTGGGGAGAAGGCCGAAGACATGCCCAACCTCATGGATAATCTCGGTCTTAATGCACTCAAGTTGTAATTTTAAATCAAGTTGTAGAAAACGGTTAATGGAAATGACCGTGCCCGTATCGGGTAAAGCGAGACCAATAACAAAATTATTATCTTCCTCTCCAGAATACATATCATTCCAAATAACGACCACATCATAATGTGGAGAGGTTTCCTGCCAAGGCTCGGTCCAAAGATTTGTCATTATAGCATCTCCACTCACTTGACCTTGCCGCGAGCTGGACTTGATACCTTGATCAATATACCAGTCCACACTATGATAGGGAACAAGCAACCCACCATCTAGCCAATCATTCAGTCTCCAAATACCAAAATTATAAACCTTGATGTTTTGGCTTTGACCAGCAATCTTGAGGATTGTGCAAATCCCAGCGAGGACAACCTCCATTTGTTGAGCTCCAATCCCATCCTCACGCATCACATAAACCGGCTTAATCTTTTGCAAAGTAACTACCTCCTCGTTTACGTATTATTTAGGCAATAAATTATTCTTATCAATAACATCTCAAAAGAACATAAAATCCGCCGAAATCTGGATTCAAATTATAATATATTTTTTATTATATGTCAATCAAAATTTGATTTTACACTTTCAATTGGAGCGAAGCGATTGTCTCCCCGGGAGGACTCGAACCTCCAGTCTACAGCTTAGAAGGCTGTCGCATTATCCAATTATGCTACGGGGAGGAAAAAAATGTAAAACGAAAAGTGAAAAATGTAAAATGGAATTTAAGATTAAAAACTTTTAAATATTCAATGCTGTGATGATTAAAAATTAACATTATTTAGCCCAGGCGTCAATTTACTAATTCCTGATTCATAGCTCCTCATTCCTGTGGTAATAGACAGCCCAACACTTTTATGCTAATTTAAAGACACAATAATGGTGGCTATGGTGTAACGGCAGCACAACAGGCTGTGGCCCTGTTAGAGAGGGTTCGAGTCCCTCTAGCCACCCCAAAAATTGAATTTTTATTTGATACTAAAAAGACCTTGTAATCAGAGGTCTTTTTAGTTTTCCTTGACTATATTTTAAAATAATTGTATAATCCATTTTTGATCATTTAGAATTTCTTTGCTCATTTTAATACACTTTGAATCAAATTTAACTGGTCAACAATTCAAGTAAAAGGAGGTTTTTGAGATAATGGAAAGATTATTCATCTTGGCGGGATTAATAGTAATCGCCGTAGGCGTAGTAATAATACTGTGCGTTGCGATATCAAACTTACTTTTTATGCGTAAGCACCCGGAATATTCTTTGTTTCCAGTAGTGGCAACCTGCCGCTTATGCAACAAAAGGATATATCTTTGGCAAAGGAAAGAATATCGCTTGTACAAAACGAACCTGGATAATCCGGACGATATTGCGATCACGGCAAATGCCGGAGGACTAGTTCATAAAAAATGCAAGGGAACACCGGAATTTAATCTAAAAGTTTCTTTTGGGCGTTCTGATAATCAAATCTAGGAAATTCCTATCCCAAAATTCATTCTGACCCCACAAAATGGCGAGGATAAAATCCTAGCCACGGTATACAGATGAACTTTGCGCTTTTATTTAACTATACTTGCCGAGCTTCATATATTTTATAAGCGGCAAGTTTTTTTATTTTGATATTTTCACCCCAACATAAAACTGCAGACGACCCAAACTTCAAAATCACCCCTCGGCAAGCCCTATCCGCCTAAGGCGGACTACGGGGAAAGCTCGGGACTTCGCCAAACAGGCGGTTTTTGGTATAATAAAAGATGGTGAAATATCAAAAAAATAAACCCCATTAGAGAACCTCGCTCTCTAACGGGGTAAAAACAAATATTATGATGAACCAAACAACCAGAGAGCAAACATTTTTTAAGCCCACCAAAAGAAAAATTATTCTGCCCTTGATTCTTCTCCTGCTCCCTCTGACTTTATTTCTAATCTCTGTGCCCTATGTGGGCTATTTTTTTGTGCTTTTGCTCGCGACCCTTTGCATTCCCTTGAATCCTCTTTTGGAGAGATTACACTTGGTCATTGGAGCTCCTGGCTGGTTTGATATGATGGGAGGTCCGAGTCTTGGGGGTATTATTGTCGTGATGGTTTTATATGCGGCGATTGCTTACTTTATTATCTGCCTCCTTACCTATGTCACGCGGAAAAATCCAGAATCTCCGCTCTCCACTAATATTTCCTCTTCCTCCCGCTCCTTAATCAACAGGCATCCAAAGATAACAATCTTGCTGGTTTTTTCCATTTTAATCATAACAGGCGCGATTATTTTAACTTTAAGACAAACATCGCAAGTGGCGCCAACCGAAGAAGCAGTAACGCAAGAAACTCCCAAAATTACAGAAACGGAGCAACCGAATTCCGAAAAAATGGAATGCAAGAAAACAAACGGCGAGTGGTGCGAATTCACCAATGAAAAATATAATTATTCTTTTAAATTTCCGGCTGATTGCGTGGTGAGTAGTCAGATACAAACAGGGAAAGGTGGAATTAACATAATCAAAGATGATTTTGTAATTATTTCGCAAGAGGAAACGAAAAGGCAAGAAAGAGATTTTGGGATTCACATCACAATCAGCCATACGGATACGCTGTTTTTTAATCCACCCGAAGAAACGGACCTAATCACTTGGCTAAACTTGAAGGCGCATGATATGTATTACCCTAATTATCCAATCCCAAATAAACCGAACCTAACAATTGACGGCTTACCCGCGGTTTATATTGATATGGATTCGGCGCAGTCCGGTCACCAAGCGGATGTTTACGTATTAAATAAGAATAAATTATTCAAAATTAATACAATGGATACGGGGAGCAGGGAAGCAAAGGATTTTTTCACCGCTTTTCTTGCAACTTTTAAATTTAATTAATTTTAGTATCAACAACGGGCGAAAAAATAATAAAATTTAGATTAAACAAATATAGAAAAGGACCTTTCCGTAAGAGGTCCTTTTGGTTTTGTAACAAAAGGACAATTTCAATCAATTTATTTACAAAATCTCAATTTTAAACTAGAATAAATTTTCAGAATATGGGGATTGAGAACGGTTCTTTTTAAAAATAACGAGTTGAGTATATTTGACGATTCTTTATGCGCGATTAACTAAAAACTGAACAGGAGGAAAAAAATGCCAAAGACAACAGACAGCCAAAGGCTTGGCAAAAGAAACAGGAAGGAAAAAAGAGAGCACTTTGAAAATGCAGGCGTAATCCACGGCTATAAAGCGAAAAGGTTAATGCAAAGTGTAAAAACAACGGTGAAAGAGTGGAAAGGCACGATTGGTTCAAGTAAGGGAAGAACTGTTCTCCAACTATTACTCACAAAGGGTCCTATGTACTCTTATGATGTGTCCGATTGGGGCAAAAAGATTAGTAGCGTTTTAGGAATATCCCAAAAAGACGCAGAGGAAATGGTAAACGAAGCAAGAAAGCTGAAAGAAGGAAAAGTCCTTCTTATGGAAAGTGAAAATAAGGCGATCCTGGAAAAAATCCAAGAACGGATTACTTCAGGAACTTACACAGTTATTCCTAGCCATGCTCTGGAAATCCGGTAAACATAATAAAGGGGGAATTTGCTTGGAAAATAGATTTGTAGCCACCTTCAATAAAAACAACAAGGATTGTGATAGTTGCGGCGCATGCGCTTTACGATGTCCGAGCGATGCCATAGAAATGGGATATAAATTTCCAAACTCGTGGCCGATAATTGACGCGCAAAAATGCGTCAGCTGCGGTAAATGCATCAAGGTATGCGATGCGAAGGCAATCTCTTTCACCTTAAAGGGGGTGATCAAAGCAAAGATTCTTCACTGTTATCATAGAAGGAGACTTATTCACGCTATAAGAAAAGAAAGGAGCAGAAAATGGCACTACGGACGTTAATTGGCAATCCACCCACAGTGGGAATCTATGGAGCGATAGACCCGCGCACATTCACGGTGCCAGGGATTCCAGAGGGTTGTGTTAAAGCGCAGCAGATGCCGGTCGTGATGAACCGCCTTGAAAAGGTCGTTGAGCTTGCTAAAACAATTAAGATGTATGACGACACCGAGCTCAAGGTTATCAAGGGAAGCGTTCCTGTTGGCGGACCAAGGGACGCGGCAATTGTGCAAGCGGAGTTTGAAGCGGCTGGGGTCAGCATCATCCTTAATTCTATGTGCACTTGGTCAATGGGCTGGGAAACGAACTTCTTTGGGCATCCAGAATGGATAACTGCCTATGAAGCAATGAATGGGACAGCTTGGCCCGGAGCGGTTTTGCTCAACTCCAAGAGGGCATCCGCGACAGCGCATAAAAATCCGGTATTCTGCATTTACCCGCCGGATGTTGAAGAAATGGATCCCGCGGCGCCTTTGCATCCGGAAAGCATTAGGAAAATTACTCAATTCCTTAAATGCGCCGGCTCAATAGCCATGATGAGAGGCAAGAGCTATGCCAGTATAGGTCATGTCTCAATGGGCATTGCAGGATCAGAAGTATCTAGCGACATCCTAGCCAGATGGTTCGGAATGAAACTCATTCACGTTGACCAGCTTGAAATTCTGATGCGCATAGAGCGCAAAATGTATGACAAAGAAGAAGCCGACCGCGCCTATAATTGGTTCTTTCAAACTTTTGAGGGCCGCATAGATCCTTATAAGAAAATGGCGACTCACGATCACAAGGTGCTTTTGGAAAAGCTTGTCCAAATGACCCTTGTTATCCGTGATATTATGCGCGGAAATGACGTAATCAAGGATGAAGAAAGGTCGCAGGGAGCTAATGCCCTGTTCGGCGGAACTGCCGGACAGCGTTATTGGACAGATTGGCATCCAAACTTTGACTTCCCGGAAGCGATCAATTCCGGCACGTTTGACTGGAATGGTCTGCGCCCGCCCATGATCCAAGCCACTGAAAACGACTTCTTGAACGGTATGAGTATGCAGTGGGGAACAATGCTCACCGGAGTTGCTACGCTCTTTGCAGACCTTAGGACTTACTGGTCGCCAAAGAAGATAAAAGAGGCAACTGGCGTTGAAATTTGTTCTTATGCGCCAACGGGATTCTTACACCTAATTAATAGCGGACCAGCGGCGCTTGACTGGGCGACTGATCCCGCGTTTATGCCTGCTGAAGAAAGAATGAGGCAGGCAATCAAGGGAATAGAATGGCACCCAGCGAGTCCAGGCTACTTCCCTGGGGGCGGGCTCTCCACGCATTTTGTTACGCCCGGCGGTCTGCCAATAACGATCATTCGGCTTAACCGCGTCGGACAAGATTTGACGCTTTCCGTAATTGAAGGACATACAGTACAACTGCCAGAAAATGTCGCTGAATATGTCCGCCAGAGAACCGATCCTACATGGCCAGACACTTTTGTTATAGCTGATGGCATTGATACCTTTGACGTTATGAACAGAGGTATTGACCCGAATCACGTTTCAGCGGCTATCGGTCACATCGGCGAGGAAGTGATGACTATGGCGGCGATGCTGCGTATCCCTGTAGATTATCATAATATAGATGAGAGCCGGGTTCTGCGCCCAACACTGTGGACACGCCTTGGCGGAGACAGGGAAACCTGCAAGGTTTTGGGTCCTTTATACGCTTAAATCAGCACCTTGGACAGGAAATCTCCTGTCCATTTTTATTTGAATTTTATTCGTAAAATTGGTAAGCTAAAAACGGGGGAATAATAATGGCTTGTTCTTTACCCCGTTAGAGAAAGCCACCGATTTTAATCGATGGTCATTACCGCTTAAAGCTGACGGTAGTTTAATGCCACCGTCAGTACAGACCGTTAGAGAACAAGGTTCTCTAACGGGGTTTACTTTAACTAAAGAAAGGGGATTAAGATATGTCTGCAGATTTGGCTGTGCCGAAAAAAAATTACGTACCGAAGGAAAAAACTTTTAAGGATGTAAAAAAACAAATATTATGGAGACAATTTAGGGCAGGAAGAAAAACCTATGTTGTACTTCATAGTTGCTTCGCAGACCCGGCTCTCATTTCCTTTCTGATTAAATGGGGGATATTAGAGAGGTTGGGCACAATCGGACAAGTCGCCAAAAAAGAAAACTGGGATCAAAGCTGTATCAGTAATTCTGGATTTAGCTATAGCAATAATTCTATCTGTTATCTTGTAAAGAGAAGGGTTAAAAATCTGACTGTGGCTAAAATCCTGAATGTCCCAGAAGGCATACCCATACCATTAGATGGTACAATTGAATGTGTTAAAAAGGTGATAAAAGACAGGACTTTTGAGATAAAGGGCATAAAATACGCGGCAATTTGGTATAGATTCGGAGTGCCAAAATACGTTCTGAAGAGAATAATAGAACTGGGTTACTTGAAATATGCGGGAAAACTGCGTGAAGTGGTTATAGCATCCGGGATAACTTGGGATCCGAATAATTATAAAGACGGCAACTCTGTAATTGCCGGAAACGCGAACGTATACAAAATATTAAAAAATCCAGCAAGATTTTCATGGAAATAATTTGACCTTTTTAGAGGCAGCTAAAAACTGCCTTTTTTATTTTAAAAAAATCCCTATGAAATTTATTCATAGGGTTCACAATGAACATACTGGGCGCAAGCGCCGTCTTTGTTGACCATAGGAAATTTTGCTATCGGCGCCTCCTAAAGATAACGCCTAGAAATAAAGCGAGGTTTTAACAACTCCCCGCAATGTTCGCATTTTTTAAGATCCCTCTCGCCCTTATCGGTCATTTCTTTGACTTCTTTAAAATTCCAATTGGAACAATTGGGGCATTCTCCCGAAGAAGTAACCATCCGCAGGGAGTCAAAATCAAGCAGAGTTTCTGTTTTTTGCGGAATAACATTTACCGCGCAAACATTATTCCACCAATCCCAGAAAAAGGACCAGGATAAGCCCAAAGGGATAAAGATGCGACCACCCTTAAAAGGAGAAGGAGCCGAATATCCGACGCGAGCGCCATTTGAATTAAAGTGAGACATAATTCCAGGAGACATTATAGACATTATCTACTCCTTTCAATAGAGATTAGAGGATAAAGAACAGACCCGAGAAACACTCTTTTAGATTATTTTTTTATTACCTTTTTGTCAATCTTACTCTTGTAAAAACGATGGTTTTTAGTTAATGTATAAATAGATGGGTTCGTAGCCCCTCACCTTTTTAAAAGGGTATATAGCTCAGTTGGTTAGAGCGCTGTCCTCACACGACAGAGGTCTCTGGTTCGAATCCAGATATACCCACTAAATAGATAGATGATAAAAGCATAAAATCCAATTTCTTAATTAAAGATAAAGGTGGGGGGAGGTCAGTCGTTCAAATCGGCTCGAGCCCACCTACGCTAAAGCTTCGGTGGGTAAACCCACAGAAAAAGCGTAAAGCAAAAACTAAAAGCTAAAAATTAATTATTTATAATAAATTTTACCACTATTTTACGCTTTGCATTTTACACTTTAAACTTGTTTCGCCCTCGTAGCTCAACTGGATAGCCCCCCACCTTTGATGCCCCTGTAGTGAAATGGATATCACGACGGTCTTCGGAACCGTTAATGTAGGTTCAAATCCTACCAGGGGCACTAAAGGTGGGGGGTTGTAGGTTCACCCCGTCATTCGACGGGGTGCCCTATCGAATGATAGGGCAAATTCTACCGGGGGCGCAGCGCTTTGCTTAAGTTAAAAATTTAAAGTGCAAAATTTAAAATTATCTCTTATGAAAAAATATAGCTTGCAAGAAGTTATTAATATTACTCGGAAAGAGATTATGGCTTTCGAAAAAGTAGAGCAGAGGAAATGGGGCATAGAAGCTAATGTGGTAGAATTAGCAAAACAGGTCGGCGGCTTGGCAAAACACATTATGGTGCAGGAAAAATATTATCTCAAAGAAAGATATAAAAAACCTGAATATAAAACAGCTAAAAAGGATATAGAAGATGAACTTGCTGACGTTTTCTTTTGTTTAGTGCGTATTGCGGATTATTATAAGATTAGTCTGGAAAAGGCACTAATTGAGGCGAGAATCAAAGGATTAAGGGATCGAGGCACTCAACTAAAATAAAAACAATCCACCCGCATCAGGGATGGAAAAAAATATACCCACCGAAAAGTGGATTTTTTATTGAAAAAAGGGGAGAAATAAGGTATATTGATTTTGCATTCAAGCGCCCATAGCTCAATTGGTAGAGCAGCACCCTCTTAAGGTGACGGTTGGAGGTTCGATTCCTCCTGGGCGCACAAAAGTAAATTAAAAATGAAAAGTGAAAAATGAAAAAAGAGTTAATTTCAAAGGCTTACCTTAAAGTAATGACTTTATTTAAAAAAAGGTTCTTAAAAATTTTTTCATTTTAGATTTTAGTTTTTATTTTTTCATTTTCAATTTTTAATTTATTCAAGGGCTCGTAGCTCAAGTCTTGCCCCACACCATTTTCTACAAATAAGAGGAAGGGTATATAGCTCAGTTGGTTAGAGCGCTACGTTGACATCGTAGAGGTCTCTGGTTCAAATCCAGATATACCCACAAAAAATAGGTAATGAGGACTGGGAAAGTATTTAATTTTAATAAATAAAATGGTGCGGGGTGAAGTTAGAGCGCTACGTTGACATCACAAGAGGTCTCTGGTTCAAGTCTGCACGAGCCCACCTACGCTAAAGCTTCGGTGGGTGAACCCACAAAAAAAGCGTAAAACTAAAAGCAAAAAAAACGTAAAATAAAAAATTTAATTTAGAATTTATTTTGGAAAGGAAAAATGAACAAATTTATTGTTCAAGTAAAAGATAAAGAGGAACGGTTGGACAAATTTTTAGTGCGCAAGTTTCCACAATATTCGCGCTCCCATTTACAAAAGAATATTAAAAGAGGACGAGTCGCTGTAAACAGAGAGAATGACAAAAAACCTGATTACAGGCTTAAAGCGGGGGATATTGTTGAAGCTGACATTAAACCTTTAGAAATGGTTAGTTTGGCTCCAGATAAAACTATCCCTTTAGATATTGTTTATGAAAACGATGATCTGTTGGTAATTAATAAGCGAGCCGGAATTGTAGTGCACGCCGGGGTGGGACGAACAAAAAACAATTTAGTTAATGCTCTGATTGCTCACTATCCTAAAATTAAAAAAGTGGGCGATGCGCCCGACATTCGCCCCGGCATTGTTCACCGGTTAGATAAAGACGCTTCTGGATTGATGGTAATAGCAAAAAATAATCCCTCTTTCCAATACCTCAAAGGGTTATTTCAGAAAAGAAGAATTGAAAAGATATATCTCTCCCTAGTTTGGGGCAATTTTAAGGAAAAAAGAGGCAAAATCAATACGCCTCTGGCAAAGAATCCAAACAATCCGGCAAAAATGGTCGTGGTCCAGAACCCTAAAGATTCCTTGCAAAGACGCGCTAAAGCGGCTTTAACCGAATTTGAGGTGATAGAACAGTTTGACAATACCGCCTATATTAAAGTATATTTAAGAACAGGACGGCGGCATCAAATCCGCGTCCATTTTAAATCCATTGGTCATCCTTTAGTCAATGATCGTTTTTATGGTTATCGCAAACAGCGGTTCTTGGGTTCAGGTCGTCTTTTTCTCCACGCGAGCGAATTGACTTTTACTTCTCCGCAGGGCAAAAAATTATCATTTACCTCTAAATTGCCTAATGATTTACAAGAAATCCTAACGCAGCAGGAATAAAGAAAGAGGAGGGAGGATAATATTCATAAAGCCTCCCGCTATTCCTTATTCATGATTCATAATTCCATGATTCCATTAATAGACGAATTCAAAAAAACTAACATACGCTCGGATGTCCCAAATTTTCGTCCCGGCTACACTATCCGCGTCCACCAAAAAATCCAGGAAAAAGGAAAGGAAAGAATTCAAATCTTTGAAGGGATGGTTATCGCGCGTAAAAAAGGAAAAAGCGCGGAAGCCACTTTTACCGTCCGCAAGATCTCTCAAGGAATCGGCGTGGAGAGAATTTTCCCTTTATATTCTCCCCATATTGCCGCAATAGAGGTCGTAAAAACCGCAAGGCCCCGTCGGGCAAAATTATATTATCTGCGCCGCCGCGAACGCGAAAAAATGCGACGGGAAGAGAGGGTCAAGAAAAGAGAAGTGAAAATTGTCAAAACAGCGGATAAGAAAAAAGAAGTACCAGAGAAAAAGCAAGAAACCCCAAAACCCAAAGAAGAAGGAAAACATACAAAAAAAGAATCTAAACTAAAAAAATCTTCAAAATAAAATTGTCTTCCTAGCCCAGGTGGCGGAATTTGGTATACGCACAAGACTGAGGCTCTTGGCCATTTTTTGGCATCCGGGTTCAAGTCCCGGCCTGGGCACAAAAAAAATGAAAAATGAAAAATTCAAAACTTAAAATGTCTTAATCTTATGGCAAATTTTGATGACTTCTTAAAATTAGATATTCGGGTGGGAAAAATTATTGATGCCGAGGAACTGCCAAATCCAAAACACACTACCCATAAAATCACCATTGATTTCGGGGAGGAAATTGGCAAAAAAGTCTCTGGCGCTCGTCTCGTTCGCTACACCGAAAAACAGTTAATCGGCAAACTGGTCTTAGGCGTTGTAAATTTACCGCCCAAACAAATCGGGCAATTAGCTTCTGAAGTGCTAACATTGGGAGCTATGGATGCCCAAAAAGAATGCGTCCTCATCTCTCCTGACAGTAAAGATGCAATTATTGGCAGTAAAATTTATTAAACCCGCCTAAATTTTTGGGTATGTAGACCAGTCTTCTGTCGGGGACGCATAGCTCAGCTGGTAGAGCGCCTCGTTTACACCGAGGAGGTCATAGGTCCGAGTCCTATTGCGTCCACAAATGTGCGGGGTGAAACTAAAGCGTCTTGTCTACACCGAGAATGATTGAGATTGAAATCCTACATTGCCTACAGAGTAAATTAAAAATGAAAAGTAAAAAATGTAAAATTGAATTTTTAATTTTTCATTTTGAATTTTAAATTGTTTTGGGCGTGTAGCTCAGTTGGTTAGAGCGTCGCTCTGATAAGGCGAAGGTCTGTGGTCCGAATCCACACACGCCCACAAAAGAAGCTAAAAGTAAAAAACTAAAAACTGCTAAGATATTTTATGGAAAATGTAGAATAAATAATGGTATTTACAGAGAGTAAAAAATTTCAACGCAATAAAGAAGATTTCACGTGCGTAAAATGTGGTTCTCTGGTTCATGGCAATGGCTATACCAACCATTGTCCCCATTGTCTTTGGAGCAAGCATGTGGATTTCCAACCTGGCGACCGCCAAGAGGGATGCCAAGGCATGATGCAGCCTATAAGCGTTGAGCTTCGGAAAGGGATATTTATCCTTACCCATCGTTGTCTTAAATGCGGAAAACGGAAAACTAATCGCGCCGCTCACGAAGACAATTTAGAGCTTATTCTGCAACTATCTCAAAACACAAACTAATCATTGCGTCACTCTAAATACAAGACCTTAAACCCAGGCTTCAAGGTTTAAACCTGCTAAATAAGACCCCATTAGATAACCTCATTCTCTAAACCTATTTAGAAATTTATTTCTAACGGGGTAAATATAATTTTGGTCAAAGCAGGAAATTTATATTATAATAAAAAGGGAAAAGATAAAGATGCAAGAAAAAATAAATCCACAACCACTCCCAGGAATAAAAGTCCTCTTTCGAGAAACCACGGATTTTTTTCGGGAACATTTTAGCCTGCTCATTTCCCTTTCTCTAATTTTAATGGGCATTGTGTTGATTTTTAGTTTTATCTTGGGCATCTTCGGCTCCAGCCTCGCTCTCCTTGTAAGCCTAGCGAAACAAAAAGTCCTTTTTCTGATAATGATAATTATTTTTGCCATCTTGAGCATCTCATTGCTCATTGCCGCATTGATCTTCCAAATTTTAGCCCAAGGAACAGTAATCTTGGCAATTATCCAGAAAGATCATCGCCGTGAAACAGATATCAAAAAAATTTGGCATGAAATTTTTTCCCAAGCTAAATCAATAATTTGGGTGAATATTCTTACTTTTCTGGCGACTTTAGGCGGTTATCTGCTCTTATTTATTCCCGGCCTCATTTTCGGTCTTTGGTTTAGCTTTGGGATATTCGTCCTTTTGCAAGAAAAACAAGTTGGACGCGCCGCGCTTAAAAGAAGCAGGGCATTGGTCAAGGGATATTTTTGGCCCATTGCCTTCAGAATCTTTATTCTGACCCTAATTATTGGCGGATCATCTATTTTCTGTTCCCTGATTCCTCTTTTCGGCAATGCATTAGGGATGGCTATCAGCTTGTTTGCCTTGCCTTTTATGTATATCTATCTTTACTTAATATACAAAAATCTTCTTGAGCTTAAAAAAGTGAATCAAAATTAATGGTTCGGCCCCGCTCCGCCGAAGTCCGCCTTGGGTGGACGGAGGCGAGCAAGCTCACCATTAATTCTCGAACTTTCCCGAAATTAAAATAAACATTCAATCATAATTTGCAAAAAAGGAGGTGATAAAAAATGGACACTTTAGGGTTGTGGGGCGAAAGCATAGTGGACTCTATAAGCAAAGTCTGGGCGAGCTTCATTATTTTTACCCCTAAATTATTTGGCGCGATTCTCGTAATGGTCTTGGGCGTATTTATCGCGATCGGCATTGCTAAAATCGTCCGCCGCATTATTAACGCTTTTCGTATTACGACTATCCTGCAAAAAACCAATATTGATGAAATAGTAGAACGAGCGGGAATAAAATTTGACGTCGGACAACTCGGATACTGGCTAGTGAAATGGTTTCTCGTGATTGCTTTCTTTATGGCGGCTGCGGAAATTCTTAATCTGCCGCAAGTGTCGCAATTCCTGGGTAAAATCTTGTTCTATGTTCCCAACGTGATTGTGGCGGTATTGATTATGCTGATCGGCACCATTTTGGCTAATTTCCTCTACCGTCTGGTGGAAAAAAGCGCTAAGGCTGCCGATTTAACAGTTTCTGCGCGCCTGCTCGCCGAGCTTTCCCGCTGGTCTGTGCTTATCTTCAGTTTGATGGCTGCGTTAATCCAACTCAAGATCGCCGCGGATTTAATTCGCACTCTCTTCACGGGATTGATAGCGATGCTCGCAATCGCGGGCGGGATTGCTTTTGGCTTAGGAGGCAAGGACGAGGCAAAGCGGGTTGTGGAAAAATTGAAAGGTATACGCAATAAAAAATATTAGACTAAAAAATCCCATCCTCCGTAGCGAATAAGAAAAACCGCGCCATAAGGGGTCTATCTATTATGTCTTTGGTATTCTTTAGCGTGGCGGTCAATAATCAAAATCGTTGCGGAGGATGGGAAAAACATCCCTTGACAGTATTTGGGAGTAAGTTATAATGGAAAATAGCTAAAAATTAAATTACTTTAGTTATGTTATATTTCATTTGCTTTATACTTCAGCGAAGCGGATAAAATCGCATATCTTGTTTTGTTGCCTTGGGGGAACCGCTTCGTCATCAGAGCGGTTTTTTGATTGGTAAAATTTCAAGAGAGAAGCCGAACTTTTTACCCCATTAGAGAACGAATTTCTCTAACGGGATTTAACCCACCCTTATTCAAAAAATTTCCTTTTCTCTTGAATGAAGCCGCTTCGTAAAGGAAAGAACCTTGACAATTGAATAACCCATTTCAGATAAATATGAATTTATCTAATGGGGTCAAAAATGATTAGAAAACAAAGGGCGTATGGCGAATGCCTTGACTTAAAGAGACGATGAAGGACGTAGCAGGCTGCGATAAGCCTCGGGGAGCTGCCAAGCAAGCTTTGATCCGAGGATTTCCGAATGGGGAAACCCTATGTAGAAAACCTACATAATCCGCCCAAATTTTTGGACTGTTAAAAATAAAAAGCTCCTCAAAAGGGGAGCATGTTAAAAAAATTGCTGGCAAAAGTGCTAAAAAAGGAGAGAGGTTGGAATTAATCTCTTGGGGACATAGGAGCTCCTTAGTCTATTTGGCGCGCGCCTTTAGCTCCACAATTCCAGACTTCACTTTCTCTCCTTTCGTCATGTTTCTTAGAATCTCCTACGTTCAAGAAACTATCTGTAGCTGTATTGCTACTAATAGTATATAGCAAATTCAAAAAATCATCAACAGTCTAAAAATTTGGGCGGAAGACAACCCGGGGAACTGAAACATCTTAGTACCCGGAGGAAAAGAAAAAAAATCCGCGCTTTGCGCGGAACATTCCCTGAGTAGTGGCGAGCGAAAGGGGAAGAGCCTAAACCTGTCGCCGCAACTCACTGTGTTCCCCTCACATCCGTTCGGGGTAAACTTTTCAGTTTACTCCGATGAGCGAAGCGACGAGGAGAGCCTAGCGAGTTGCGACGGCCGGGGTTATAAGACGAATACGCTATCAGGGCAACCTGGTACAGAGTTTAATAAAATGCGACTTGCCTAGCAGAAGGCGCCTGGAACGGCCCACCAAAGAAGGTAAAAGTCCTGTACGCGAAAAGCGTTGCATCTCTGACGTATCTCGTTCTTGAGTACTACACCACCAGGGAAATGGTGTAGGAAGTCGGGAGTACTACTAAAGTCGCTCCTCACTTTTGTTCGGAGCTCCTTAAATTTAAAATGCAAAATGAAAAATGCAAAATTAAGGTAGAAAATTTTGCTTCGCAAAATTTTATTAATTTTAAATTTTGAATTTGTAATTTTAAATTGGAACGACGAGCGAAAGCGAGGAGCGATCTCCCAAGGCTAAATACTCTTTAAGATCGATAGTGAACTAGTACCGTGAGGGAAAGGTGAAAAGCATCCCGGTGAGGGAGATGAAATAGTATCTGAAACCATACGCTTACAAAGAGTGGGAGCCACCGTGCCTCACTGCGTTCGGCACGGAATTTCTAATTTCTAATTAACCGAATTTCTAATCAATTTCTAATGCCTTAATGTCTAATGTCCAAAAATTTTTGGTCATTGGGTTATTGGTCATTGGGATTTGATTAGAAATTAAAAATTAGAAATTAGTCATTCCGCCACGCCGAGCATAGCGAGGCGCGGTGGTGACCGCGTGCTTTTTGTAGAACGAACCAACGAGTTAGCTGTGTATTGCTCGTATAAGTCCGTTTTAAGCGGACGTATGCAAAGTGAAAGCGAGCGTTAATAGCGCGTTTTAATTCATTAGGCAAATAGAATTCTTCTGTTTGCCTTAATAATTAAAGGCAGTACGCACTAGACCCGAAGCCAGACGAGCTAGCCTTGGTCAGGGTGAACTTTGGGTAACACCAAAGGGAGGCCCGCACCCATTGGTCGTGTAAAGCCATGGGATGAACTGAGGCTAGAGGAGAAATTCCAATCGAGTCTGGTGATAGCTGGTTCTCCCCGAAATAGCTTTAGGGCTAGCGTCCTATTTACAAATTTGGAGGTAGAGCACTGGATGGAGCAGGATGGGATTACTCCCTACCTGTCCCAACTAAACTCCGAATTCCAAACTTTTACGATAGGGCAGTCAGAACGGCGCGGATAAGCGCGTCGCTCAAAAGGGAAACAGCCCAGATTCTTATCTAAGGTCCCTAAGTTCAAGTTAAGTGGTAAAGGAAGTGAGATTACAGAGACAATTAGGAGGTTGGCTTAGAAGCAGCCATCCTTTAAAGAAAGCGTAACAGCTCACTAATCGATCGTGATCTTGCGCCGAAAATGTAACGGGGCTCAAACTTGACACCGAAGATAGAAACCGTTGCTCCGCAACGGAAGCTCCAATAATCAAGAATCAAATTCCAAACAAGAACCAATAACCGAAATTCAAATAACCAAACAATCTGGTTTTGAACTTTGGAAATTGGGATTTAAGATTTGTTTGGAAATTGGGATTTAAGATTTGGAATTTCCGCCGCGGAGCGGCGGTGGTAGGGGAGCATTCTATATCCAGTAAAGCCAGCCTGTAAGGACTGGTGGAGGATATAGAAGAGAGAATGTTGGTATGAGTAACCTAAAGTCCGGTGCGAAACCGGACCACCGTAAGTCTAAGGTTTCCTGGGCAACGTTAATCAACCCAGGGTTAGTCGATCCTAAGTCGCAAAAAACGACGATGGAAGAGTAGGTTAATATTCCTACACTACTATTAATTTTGACGGAGGGACGCCACAGGATAGATTTCGTGTCCTAATGGTTTAGGCATTGCTGATCCGTAGCCGGAAGAAACAGGCAAATCCGTTTCTTCAATTCCAAACGGCGAAGATTATCAAAAGGTTTATTCCGCAAGGAATAGGTCAATGAAATTGATTCCAGTGGCCAAGAAAAACTCCTAAAATTAGATTAATAGTACTCGTACCGTAAACCAACACAGGTAGACGGGTAGAGGATACCAAGGTGTTCGGGTGATCCTTAGCTAAGGAATTCGGCAAAACAACTAGGTGTAAGTTCGCAAGATACCTTGCCTCAAAACATTTCGCTTGCGCTTCGTGTTTCTTAAGAAATCCCAAAAATCAAGCGCCAAGCATCAAACAAATTACAAACAGAAAAATTCCAAGCTTAAAAGGGTTTGGAATTTAGGAAATCGAAATTTAAGATTTGTTTGTCTGGCTTCGCCAGATCTCGCGAGAAGCGAGAAAAATTATGATTTGGGATTTTGAGCACGGAGCGCTAGCGGAGTGCGTATGGGGTCGCAGTTAAAGATCCAGGACGACTGTTTACCAAAAACACAGGTCCCTGCAAAGCCAATAAGGCAAAGTATAGGGGCTGACGCTTGGCCAGTGTCGGAACGTTAAGAGCGGGGGTGAAAGCTCTCGCTTTAAGCGCCGATGAACGCCGGCCGTAACTATAACGGTCCTATGGTAGCGAAATCCCTCGTCACTTGATTAGTGACCTGCACGAACAGCGGAACGATCCTGGAACTGTCTTAGCTAAGTGCCCGGTGAAATTGCATTTGCCGGTAAAGATGCCGGCTAGCTGTATCAAGACGAAAAGACCCCGTGGAGCTTTACTATAGCTTGGTATTGATTTGAGGTTTTGGATGCCGAGAATAGGTGGGAGACTTTGAGCGTCAGCTTTCGGGCTGACGGGAGTCGCAATATGGAATACCACCCTTTCGGAGTCTTAAATCTAACCCCTTACCTAGCAAGGATTTTTGTGGTAAATTAAGAAATTTTAATCGGATTTATATTGTGCCTTAATTACTTAAAAATTCTTAATACTTTAGCGAGCCTAAAGGCTCGTATCTTTGCTAGGTGAGGGGGAAAGTGCCTGGTGGGTAGTTTGACTGGGGCGGTCGCCTCCTAAAAGGCAACGGAGGCGCGTATAAGGTTCCCTTGCTCCGGATGGAAACCGGAGTGAAAGTGTAAAGGCATAAGGGAGCCCTGCTGCGAGGGGTACATCCCGAGCAGTTACGAAAGTAGACCTTAATGATCCGACTCTTACTTGTAGGAGTGGAGAAGCCCAACGGATAAAAGTTACCCCGGGGATAACAGGCTGGTCGCGCCCAATAGTCCACATAGACGGCGCGGTTCGGCACCTCAACAACATCGGGGTGCCATGGCAGTAATGCCATAACAAAAATCTGACTTATAACGGTGAAGCCCTAATTCTTTTAATATCTTTTGTGGCATAAGTGATATAATAAGTAAAAGAGATAAATATAAAAGAATGGGTAATACCGTGGGAAGTTTAACTCAATTTCAAGGCCAAAGTTAAGAAAGATTCTGAATGAAAATATCATTCCATCTATGAAATATAAAATTGAGTTATAACCCCGTAGAGACTTGTCCCTAAGGAGGGACGGATAGAAGTGGTGAATCAAATAAATTAAATTACGGCTTCTATAATATGTCAGCCCCCTCACTTTTTAAAGGGGAGGGGTGAAGATATAGTCCGATCCTCTTAGTAATAAGAGAAAATGCCGACAAGCGATGTCGGCTCGTCGCATCCTGGAGGTGAAGAAGCTTCCAAGGGTTTGACTGTTCGCCAATTAAAGCGGTACGCGAGCTGGGTTCAAACCGTCAACCAAAACCTATTTACTGTTAGATAGGTTTGGCGGCTTCTAGTGGCAACACTAGAATGAAAAACTGACTCATATCGGTGAAATCCTAGTTGACAATTAACCTGTCGCATACTAGGATAATACCGAGGGAAGTCACGGCCGTACCTCACTATCGTTCGGTACGGGCAAATTTTTAATTTTTAATTTTTAATTTTTAATCAATTTTCAATGATTTAATGCTTAAATTTTTAAACTCAATAGAATAGAGAGTTTAAAAATTGAGTCATTACAAAATTGGAATTTGTTTGAAAATTAGAAATTGAAAATTAGAAATTCCGCCTGAACGCAAGTGAAGTGCGGCTGGTGACCCCGTAGAGACTCAAGGATAAGAACAATCCTTGGATTTAATCTTTAAAAAAGATTAGATAATACGTCAGTGCTCCAAAAAATTATTTTGGAGTGTGGTATAGTCCATGCCTTGTGGCAACACGAGGAGAAACATGCGTGAGACAGGTTGGTCTCCTATCTGATACAGCCGCATAAAGTCTTGAGGGAGCCCATTTCCAGTACGAGAGGACCGAAATGGATAGACCTCTGGTGTACCAGTTATCTTACCAAAGGTAAACGCTGGGTAGCTACGTCTAGTTAGGATAAATGCTGAAAGCATATAAGCGTGAAGCCGTTCCCAAGATTAGGACTTTCCGCCGCAAGGCGGAGGATTTGGTCGGAGAAGACGACCTTGATAGGCTCTAGGTGTAAGTCCTGCAAGGGATTTAGCCGAGGAGTACTAATAGATCTATTTCAATCATCTTTTGACCCCGTTAGATAAATTTATTTTCAAAAAGCGCATAGACTAAACAAAGTTATAACCCAAAAATTGAATTTGAGTTTTAACCTTTTTAGTCTTGCGTTGCACTAGTGTCTTCACAACAAAAATCGGCTTTTAAATTGGCAAGCGTGGTGGTGATGATTGCTGTCTTTATTACGATCGTCTTTTTACTGACCCCTCCGGCGATCGGGATGAGGTAAACCCCGTTAGAGAACCTCCTTCTCTAACTCCGTTTAGAAATTTATTTCCAGCAGGGGCTAACGGTCTGCACTGACGATGATATTAAACCACCGCCAACTTTAAGCGGTAATGACCACCGATTAAAATCGGTAACTTTCTCTAACGGGGTAAAAAACCCCAAAAATCCTGAAAGAATTTTTGGGTGACCCCTGAAGAAAAGCCCCACAAAATTATAGATTTTATGGGGGACCCCTGAAAAACCCCAATCAATCCCTATAATCAACGGAGATCTGTGAGCTAGAATGAATTAACTAATAGCTCTTCGGTGATTCTAGCGGAGGGGTTCCACTTGTTCCCATTTCGAACACAAAAGTTAAGCCCTCCAGCGCCGATGGTAGTGCCTCCCACGGGAGGCGCAAGAGTAGGTCATTGCCGGAATTATCAAAAAAGACCTTGAATAGATTAAGGTCTTTTTTGATTTTTCGGAAACAATAAAAAAGAGTATCCTTAATTCCCTCCGGGATACTCATAAACTTCTTCAATGTCTCTTAGATTTTGGTTTCCTTTTTATGCGTTGGCTGATAAACTCTGAATGATATTTTAATGGTTTCCCATAGCTAATCAAAGCTTCAACTAAATAACCTCCGGTGGTAATACTATTTTTATCACAGCCATTTTTAAAAGTACCAGGTCGCACTACTTGAATGCCATATTTTTTAAATGACCCCCGTCCATGACGGTGTCCGATTTGTAAAACTAAAACACTTACAGTCCAACTCCGCCCGTCTATGCTAACTTTTTTGCCATCTTTTAATACCTCTGATTGCAGGAAATCTCCAGCGCTTTTACCATTGGTTAAATGGACCATTATTATCGCTGTACCAGCAATAATAACATTGCATTCCAGACTGTTCAGGTAATAAAAATTATGCATCCACTTTTCAAGCATAATCAGAGGATTGACTAGCCCTGCTTTCTCTACCGCTACCGTGTGATTACCTTTGTTCCCAATATATGTTAAAGGGTACACTGATAAAACATCACAAAGCCTTTTTGCTTGATCTATAGGGGCAAGGTACCGTAATTGGCTTTCCTGCCCCGGATACAAACCCTCTATTAAATCTCCACTGATAAAAACATATTTACAGCCCTCGTCCTGAGCCGTCCTCAAAAAATGGCGCAAGCCTGCTTCATCAAAAAATACTGACCCGCAATGCAAATCTGAAGCCGCACCCCATTTTAAGATACACTCTCCTTTTTCTGCTTCGCTAATTACCAGAGAAGCACTGTCATCTTGCGCTGGTATATAGTATTTATCACCCCCATCGCTATCCTGCACACGAACTGGATAACCCAAAGCAGACATCTCCAAGATTTCTGATCCGGTTAGGTCCAACTCCTTGAGACTACAAGGATTATTAAACATTCTTTGCGCAGCCGATTCTATGGACACGGGCATCCTCCTTAAAGCTCATGGAAAGAACATGCTTTAATAACTTTTTACATCTATGCGCCACATATCTCAAAAATAAACTATCCCAGTTAATATGTCAAACCTATTAGCCCCTCACCTAGAAAAGATAGAAATCGTGTAGGTGAAGGGTTTGACTTTACGACTTTAAAAAATTATGATGAGAGAGGAAGGGTCGCATAGTGGTCTAGTGCGGCGCACTCGCCCCGAGATAAACTCGGGGCGCCACGGGTTTATCCCGTGGCGAAAAATTTATATGTTTATTATATAATATAATTCAATGGAGAGGTGGCCGAGTGGCTTAAGGCGACGGTCTCGAACACCGTTTGGGTCTAAAAGCCCACGTGGGTTCAAATCCCACCCTCTCCGCCTTCGGTCCGCCGAAGTCCGCCTCAGGCGGACGAAGGCGACCTTCGCCCGCCCTTAAGAAGCATTTATAAAAACTTAAAAATTAACAACAAGTATTATGAAAATAGGAATAATCGGCTCAATGCAATTTACCGAAAAAATGCTTGAGGTAAGAGAAAAACTGCGGGAATTGGGTCATGATGCTTTTCTCACAGATTCACATAAAGCAATGGTGGGTAAGACCGATGACGAGATTGAAAAAATCAAGCTTCATCAAAAATACAATATGGACGCCATTCGTAAATTCTGGAAAATGATGCAGGGAGCTGACGCTGTTCTTATTTTGAATCTTGATAAGAACGGCATCAAAAATTATATTGGGGGAAATACCTTAATGGAAATCGGTTTTGCCCATGTTCTGAATCAAAGAATCTTTATGTTAAACCCAATTCCCGAAATGCCATATTGCAAAACTGAAATTGAAGCTGTAAAGCCGATTATTCTTAATGGAGATTTAACAAAAATAAAGTAGGCAGTGAGGAAATGCTGGTTTAAGTGCGTATAATATTCAAGAATTTGTATTCTTTATAAACACAACGCGTATAACAATGAGTTATGTAAAATTACCAATAAATTTACACTCTAAAATTTAACATTATTTTATGTCAGACAAAACTGAAGGGACATTTGTCCCAGAACAAGAAAAAAGGAGGGGTATAGAAGTCCTAAATTTGCCAGAAGTTAGAGTAAGCTCTGCTTCATTCGCTAGAATTCGTGATAGCCAAGGAAGATACGCGCTTCTTGTAAACAAAAATAGGGCAAAAAAGGGAGACATCTTACTAACTCCGATTGGTGGCGCAATTGAAACCACTGAAGAAGGTTTACAAACCCTTCAACAACTTCTTGAAATTGAAAAAATTGCGTTTGAAAAAGGAAATGATTTACGCTTCCGTATGCCAGGAAAAAAAGCCAATGAATTTAGGGCATGGTTTCTTCAAAGACAACAGAGAGAGACGAACCCAATAAGAGAAGTTGTTGAAGAACTTGTTGATGAGGCAGAGCTATTAAAAAGAGAAGATCTTGGTGAGCTTCAGTGTGGCTTGGTCGGCTTTGATGCTGAGCTGGAGGAAACAACACGTATAGGGCAAGAAGGGCAAATGACCCTGCGCTTGTTGGAAATATTTGAGGCAGGATTAAAAGCTGAAATTATAACTAAATTAGAAGAATTATCTAATCAACCAAACGCAGTTATCTATTTTGTAACCGCCGAAGAAATACAAGCTGGACAAACTAATGATGGAATTAAGATTAGTAAATCATCCAACTCTCTGCTGAATCCAAAAAAAACGATAGAACCGTTCATATAAATTTATTGGCAACATTACATAACAGCATATATCTGGCTCGCTCCCTGCAGTCAATTGACTCATATTCACTTCAGGTGGACATCAGATATACACAAACGTTGAATAAAATACCACTTACATTTCAAGGGGTGGAATTCAAATTGATGATAAATTTATAAAATCGCATTAGAAAATTATTAACTACTAACGAAAAAACAAATGGAAAACTTGGAACAAGAGAGTGGAGATATTCATACCAAAGAAGTTGAGAGGAACAATATTGATATCGAAGAAATCAAAAGGTTTTATGATGTGATAGGCACCAAAATGCGTAATTTCACAAGACCATCCGGAAAACTGAATGTGGAAGCCTATGGAAGATTTATGGATTTTATGGATAAATTGGAAGAGAAATACGGGAAAGAAGAATTACGAAAATATGCGGCATGGCAGGCGGCAAGCGGCAGCAGTATTTTAGAGGACGAATTTATTGACATCACGGGGCTTGATCTTCCGGGTGAAGATTCCATAGAGAATTTTTTTGACTCACAAAAATGAGCTGTCCGCCAATTAGGGAACGCCAGTTTAAGCGCGTATAATATTCAAGAATTAAGATTTTTTCAGAAAACAATTCATATAAGAACGAGTTAAACGAAATTTTGCTCAACAAATATTTTTTATTTTTTATTAAAAAATTATTAACTACTAACGAAAAAACAAATGGAAAACTTGGAACAAGAGAGTGGAAATATCTATACCGAAAAAATTGAGAGGAACAATATTGATATCGAAGAAATCAAAAGGTTTTATGATATGATAAGAACCAAAATGGAGAATGCCATAAGTCCATCCGGAGAACTGAGCGAGGAAGCCTGGGACAAACTTACGGATTTTATTCAACAATTGAAAAACAAATACGGGCAAGAAGAATTACAAAAATGCGCGGCATTCCATGCGGCAACCGGCAGTGGTATTCCCGAGGGTAAATTGGTTGATATCACAAGGCTTGATTTTCCGGGCGGAGATTCCATAGAGGATTTTTTGGACTCGCAAAAATGAACAGGCTCGGATAATATTTTTCCTATCGGCAAAATAAAACTTTTCATTACATCCAGTGACAGTATATATCTGGCTCGCTTATTATAGTCACTCGAATCATATCCACCTAAGGCGGACATCAGATACACGTACACGCAAATATTGTGCGCAATCAACAACCTAAAATTATGGATCAAAGCATACTTACAGAATGTGGAAAATTTGCAACCGAGTTGGCGAAAAACGCAGGAAGTCTGATCAAAAAACACTTTGAGCAAAAATTAAATAAGACCAAAAAGGATAAAGAAGAAAGGAATTTTGTCACAAGAGCAGACCTTGAGTCAGAGGAATTCATCATCAACAGTATCAAAAAGGAATTTCCTGACCATAATATCTTAGCCGAGGAATCTGGGTCTCTCACGTCTCTATCAGGGTTTATTTGGATAGTTGATCCTCTTGATGGAACAACAAACTTTTCAAGAAATTTGCCATTTTTCACGATTTCTATCGCACTCGCAAAAAATGATCGGGTTATTCTAGGCATTGTATATCAACCAATCAATGACGAGTTGTTTTATGCTGAAAAGGGAAAGGGAGCGTTCCTGAATGCAAAAAGAATTATCGTATCTGAAAATCACTCCTTATCAAAATCAATAGTCTCTCAAAGCTTTGATTATTCTAATAAAAAGAGAAGAGACAATATCAAAAATATACAGAAAATCTTCTTTTTGATTGAAGGTTTCAGATTGCTTCATTCAACCGCGTTGGAACTTTGTTATGTTGCATCGGGACGATATGATGGATATATGATCTCAAGCGCAAACCCATGGGACATTGCGGCTGGGGCATTAATCGTGGAAGAAGCTGGTGGATCTGTGACTAAATTTGATGGTACACAATGGGAATTGATGCGCCCAAGGATTGTTGCTACGAATGGATTAATTCACAAAGAACTTCTAAAGAAAATAAATACCTAGCAAGGATTGACTGCGCCCAACAGCGACTATGCGGTTTCGCTCCCTTGCAGTCGCTCCACCCACATTCACTTCAGGCGGACATCGGATATCCGCGAACGTTATTGGCGATCTTTCGGGCTTAAAGAAAGGAGATAAGAAAGATTTGTTATTCATTATTTAAATAACAATGTTAAAAACATCGGAGGGTATATGAAAAAAATTCTAATCTTATTCTGCGCTCTAGTGGCTATTTTTTGGGCTATCCCAGTAATTCCAGATGCCAAAGCCGAGGACTTACCGAGCGGGGTTATTCCTAAACTGCCCAAGACGGCGAATGACCCTATTCTTTCCGAAGGCAAAATTTATCCTTTTTGGGGACCAGTATGCCAAAGATACACTTATTCTGTAATTTACAGCGATAAAGAAGGCAGGACGCCGGAATATGTTAAGATTTATTTCAACGGCAAAATGATAGATATGGAAAAAGCGGACGCGAACGATAATAATTACAAAAAAGGAGTGAAATATATTTACAAGAATGTTCCGAATAAATTTGGTTCTAATTTTTATTATTTTGAGGCTTCAAATGGACTGGGCAAGACGCGCGATTCAATTATTGACTCGCCAGATAACGGACCAGTGCTTTTTGATGCTGATTTTAAAGAGAATGAAATTATTTTGATTGATCCTGAAAGTGGAAACCTAAAGTGGCGCTATCCAATTCAAGAAGAGTGGGTCGGCGGAGTCGCGCTGTCTGATGATGGCAGATACTTGGCGGCGCAAACTTCCAATCATATTTACTTTTTTGACACGGAAAAAAGTGAGCCTTCTTGGAGCTATCAAAGTCCGACCGGCGGCGCGATAGGCGGAGATGTTAAAGGCGGAGTAGCGATTTCCGCTCGCGGCGATAAAATTTTTGCCGCTTTAAACGGTAAGGCGTTGATGTTTGATCAAAACTCTAATCAGCCTATCTGGACCTATAATTTAGGTAATAATGGCGGAGGCGCTTATGGCGTGGACATTGCTAAAAACGGTGCATACGCGGCAGTGGCAATGGCTGGTTCGGAAGAAGACCTAAATAGCAATGTTTTGATCTTATTTGACGCCAAGGATAAAAAGTTATGGCAATATCATTCCGCGGGCAACTGGCATGAGGTTAATTTATCACAAGATGGTTCATATATTGCCGGATCAACAGGTTGTCCGGATCGAAGGGGTTATCTTTTTACTAAAGACTCGGCTGAACCAATAATCAAGTCTGAACCTTTATCTAAAGAATCGCCAATTGACGAAACGCGAATATCGGCAGATGGCAGTTTAATCGCTTTCGGGGTTGAGTCAGGTTATGGTGCGATTGTTTTAATGGACGCGCAAAAAAAGGAAATTTTATGGAAATATGAAACTTCCCAGGGAACATCTGTACGCGCGTTAGCAATGGCACCTAGTGGAAACTTGATTGGCGCTGGCACTTTTGGCGGCGATATTTTAATTTTTGAAAAAAATTCAAATAAGCCGATTGAAAAATTAAAAATTAATTCCACAATCGGCGCTTTTGATATAACGGATGATGGATTACTTTTTGCGACTGGTTCGGCTGATAAGAAAATCCGGGTATTTGAAAAGGGAGCTGGCAAAGCAAAAGCGGAAATTTCAGCGAATGAATACGTCGGAGAATTAGATATCGCGGCAAATGGAAAATATTTAGCCGCAGGCACAAGCGGCGCGGTATATTTTTTTGAAACGATCAGGGATTTGGAAAATAAGGGAGTTTTTGCCTGCAAGGAAATTATAGAACCCAAAGCAGAAGACACTACATTGTTCGGTGGACAAAATAGCGGGAATAATTTGGCGGACAGTGCAGATAATCAAGAAAAACCAGTGAAAAAAGAAACGTCTTCTTGGCTTACGCGGGGCGCGATAATTTTTGGAGGAATATTGATAATTGCGCTTTTTGGCTACATTTTGATTTGCCGCAAACGCGCGCGACCGCCCAAAAAGTTGATTATCATTTTAATATCATTTTCAATAATACTGGCTTTGATAGTTGTTTTTTACTTTGGACAATGGAAAAATGTTGAATCTGATAAAAGCTTAGATCAAGGCCAAATTAAAAAAGAAGGGCAGGAAAATATCTGTGGAAATACTTTGTGCGAGCCCAATTTGGGGGAAACAAAGGAGAATTGCGCCAAAGACTGCTTAGGCGGGGAATAAATAGTCAATTAATTTTAAAAATAAAAACATCGGAGGTTATATGAAAAAAAATTTAATCTTATTCTGCGCTCTAGTTGCTCTTTTTTGGGCTATCCCAGTAATTCCAGACGCCAAAGCCGAGGATAAGCCAGCCGAATTAAATAATCAGCCGGCGGCTCAAATTTTCCCTAAATTGCCGACCACGCCCGATGACCCCCATTTGGATGACGCCAAGGTTTATCCGATGTGGGGACCGCTTTGCATGCGCTATACTTATTCCGTGGTTTATCAAGACGATAAAAACCGCGCGCCGGAATATATGAGGATGTATTTTAACGGCAAATGGCTTGACCTTGCAAAAGAAAACAAGAACGATTCTGATTACAAAAAGGGGGTAAAATATGTTTACAAGTTTGTGCCTAATAAACTGGGCTCAAATTTCTATTTCTTTGAAGCTTCAAATGGCAAGGGCAAAGCGCGCGACGGGATTATTGATTCACCAGACAATGGGCCGGTTCTGTTTGAAACTGATTTTTCCCAAAATGAGATTGCCTTGATTGACCCGAAATCTGGCCAAAAATTATGGAGTTATCCCACCCACAAAGAATGGGTAAAAGGAGTAGCCCTTTCCGACGATGGCAAATATTTAGCGGCGACTACCACCAAACATATTTATTTCTTTGAAACGAGCAAGCAGAATCCGCTTTGGAGTTATCAGTATCAAGGCAGTTTTGATGTGGAAAACAATGATGTCAAAGGCGGCGTTGACGTTTCCGTCGATGGTTCCAAAATCTTTGCCCTGATTGGCAAATACGCTATTTTGTTTTCCAAAGATTCAAATCAACCAATCTGGCAGAAGGATGTCAAACAACAAGGCTACAACACGGCTATTTCGGCTGACGGGAAATATATGGCTGCGGGCACGGCGGGGGATGAGAAAAATGTTGATACCAATTTATTAATATTATGGAGCGAAAAGAGCGCGACCCCCTTGTGGCAGTACCACGCCGCTGGCAACTTTCATGATGTTTCTTTGTCTTTTGACGGCTCATATATTGCCGGAGCAACCGGCTGCCCCGACCGACGCGCCTATATTTTTTCCAAGGATTCAAACGAGCCAGTGATGAGAAGCGATATGCTAGCCGAAGATTCTCCGGTCAACCGAGCTAAAATTTCAGCTGACGGGAAATACGTGGCTTACTCGGCTGAATATAACAAAGGTATTGCCTTTTTGTTTAAAAATCCAAAATTTGGCGGCTCAAACCAGCCTGTCTGGAAACTTTTACCGCCCAGCCAACGTTCAGGCCGAGCTTTGGCAATGACACCGGATGCTAAAACCATCTTAGAAACAACTTTCGCGGGTGATGTTCTGACTCTTGGCCTTGCTTCAAATCAACCAACTGCTTATTGGAAGTATCCCAATCCAATTGCCGCCGCCGATTTAAGCGACGATGGCAGGTTAATCGCTGTCGGCGGAACGGCGGAAAGAGTCTATCTCATTGACGGCGATTCCAAAAAACAAACGGCGGAGGTTCAATTTTCAGAATATATCAGCGAAATTGATGTGGCAGGCGACGGCAAATATGTGGCGGCTGGCACTGGCGGCGCTAATTATTTTTTTGAATCTTTTAGCCAAAATGAGAATAAAAAGGTTAGTTGCGATAAAGTTATTGAGCCGGAGCCGGAGATGGTCCAGGATCAAACCGATTCCAAGCTTTACGACGGCGTTCAAGATGTTGATCAAAACTTGTCCGGCGGCAACGAGGTTAAACAATTTACGCAAAAAAATTGGCTCATTATTGTCTCAACCTTGGCTTGCTTAATAATTTTGTTCTCAATAATTTTTGGCAAAACCAGAAAAAAATATTGGCTCATTATTATTATTTTGCTGATTATCGCTTTGGTATTGAGCTTAATTTTTTTCCGCAAACCTCCAAAATCTGATTTAGAAAAAACCGAACAGGGTACTCAATTAGAAAACCAATGATTGAAATGATGATATAGAGAAATAAATCTAAAATATCATGGCGGCACTTGGGGGCAAAAAAATTAGGGCAAGAAGGCCATCAAATATAACAAAGAGGTGAGAAATGGTTAGTTTTGGATTATGAAAAAAAATTAAAAAAATTTAAATAGCAGAAACGCATGGTCAAAAAATATATTTTAGAGGGGGTTATTTTCTTTTGCGGAGCAATCGGAATGATTTTAGAACTCACTGGATCAAGAATTTTAGCGCCATATTTTGGAACATCAATTTTAGTCTGGACAAATATAATCGGGCTAATCTTGGGCAGTTTAAGTTTGGGTTATTATTTGGGAGGAAGAATAGCGGACAAGCAGGCAAATTATAAGATTCTATCAATCATCATTCTAACAGCCGCGGGGTCTGTATTTTTAGCCGCGTTCAGCCATCAATATTTTTTATATTCAATTTCAAGCCTAATTCATGATTTGAGGTTGGGTTCATTTATCGCTACCTTAATTTTATTTGCTCCGGCAAGCGTCGCCTTGGGCATGGTTTCACCTTATGTGGTGAAACTGAAGATGCAGGATTTAAAAAATACAGGCAAGACCGTGGGGAATCTTTACGCTCTTTCCACGATTGGCAGTATCGCAGGCACATTTTTAAGCGGATTTATCCTGATCGCGACACTAGGCAGCACAATAATTTTATTTATTTTGAGCGTTGCTTTAGTTTTAATCAGTTTAATTACCAATATCAGCTATTACAAAATTAAAACCGGATTGATCCTAATTTTACTAATTAGTATCGGAATATTTAATCAGATTAAACGCGAGAGGGAAAGCAGGGGATTTATTGACATAGACACGCAATATCAGAGAATTCAAATTTTTCAGGGAATTGACGCGAAGAATAACGAACCCGCGAGATATCTTAGAACCGACCCTTTATCAGTCCAATCAGCAATGTATTTAAATAGCAATGATCTAGTTTTTGACTATACAAAATTTTATAATTTATTTAAATACTTTAATCCGGAAGCAAAGCAGACTTTAATGATCGGAGGCGCGGGGTATTCTTATCCAAAATATTATTTAGAAAATTTCCCAAACCTGACGATGGATGTCGTGGAAATTGATCCAATGATGACTAAACTCGCGAAAAAATATTTTCGCCTGCAGGACAATCCAAGATTAAAAATTAACCATGAGGACGGAAGAGTATTTTTAAATCGAACCAAGAATAAATATGATGCTGTATTGGGGGACGCTTTTAACGCCCACACACCGCCTTTTCAATTAACAACCAAAGAGGCGACGCAAAAAATTTATGATTTGCTGAATCCCGAGGGAGTGGCGATAGTTAACCTTATTTCCTCTCTTTCCGGGGGAAAAAGCAAATTTCTAGAAGCGGAATACGCAACCTACAAGGCAGTATTTCCGCAAGTTTATTTATTTCCAGTAAACGGTCAAAATAATCTTGAACGAACGCAAAACATTATTTTAGTAGCGCTAAAAACAGGAAAAAATCCGCAACTCAATATTCAAAATCCGGAATTTGACCAATATTTAAAAAATATTTACTATCTTCCAACAAATCAAAAACCATTACCAATTTTAACAGACGAAAAGGCGCCGGTGGAAAATTACACTTTGAATTTTTATTAATCAATTGGAATTCATTGAAAAATAGGCGGTTTAAAAAGCTTTGGGAAATCCATGGCTTTAACTAGCGCATAAACCTTGCATCAAGGGGGTTTTTAGATTATGATGAAGGTGTTTTTAAAAGGAGGGAATTTTGAAAATTTAATTTATTTTTATGCCTAAAATCACCAAAGCGATTATTACCGCCGCGGGCTACGGCACCCGCTTTTTGCCCGCGACAAAGGTCCAGCCAAAAGAAATGCTGCCTATCATTGATAAACCCATTATCCAATATCTCGTTGAAGAAGCGGTAGCGTCGGGAATTAAAGATGTCATTATTGTCACCCGCGCGGGTTTGCATTCTTTAGAAGATCATTTTGATTCCGCTTTTGAGATTGAACACCAACTAGAAGCTAACGGTAAAAAGGATATTTTAGAAAAACTGAAACAGCTGACCCGAATGGCTAATTTTGTTTACATCCGCCAAACCAAAGACCTGCCCTATGGCAATGGTTCGCCACTTTTAGCCGCTCAACACTTAATTGGCAAAAATGAAGCTTTTGTTTATATGTTCGGCGACGATCTGGTAAAGTCAAAGGTGCCGGCAACAAAACAACTCATTCAAACCTTTAACAAAACCAAACCCAAAGCCGTGATCGGCGTGCAAGAAATACCCCAGGAAGAAACCAACCGCTACGGCATTGTTAAATACAAAAAAGACACTAAAATTAACCAGATCGTGAAGCTGGTGGAAAAACCTGCCGCGAGCGAAGCGCCGTCCAATATGGCTGTGTTCGGCCGCTACATTTTAACCGATAAAATCATCAAAATTTTAGAAAATCTCCCTCTAGGGAAAGATAATGAGCTGTGGCTTGCCGACGCTCTTAACAAATTAGCCCAGACTGAAAGAGTAGTAGCCACGCCTATTAACGGCAAATGGTTAACCACAGGCGATCCTTTACGCTATATGAAAGCTATGGTAGAATTTGCCTTAGAGAGGAAAGATATTGGGCCGGATTTTACGGAGTACTTAAAGGGACTCAAATTGTAATTCTAACCATAAAACATTGTTCAATTGTTCCATTGCTCAATTGTTGGTTTTTAATAATGGAATAATAGAACAATCGAGCAATGATGACTTTAGAAGTGTGAATCGCATCTAAAATGAAAATAAAAAAAATCCTTATTATTCTCTTGGTTCCCGTCCTCCTCGCTACGGTCGGTTTTGGCTGTAAAAGATCCTGCGCGCCAGGGCAACCCGGCGGAACCACTAAGAAACAGCCCGTTGAGCTTACTTTTTGGGGAATCTTTACCGAGAGCGGTCAGATTGAACCTGTGATTAAGGCTTTTGAAGCACAAAATCCCAATATTAAAATCAATTACAAAAATTTCGGCAATGATTACCCTAATTACCGCACCGAAATTTTTAACGCCCTTGCTCAAGGCAGGGGACCTGATATTTGGATGGTGCACCATACTTGGATTCAAAGGGATAAAGATTTCCTGACCCCTTGCCCTCCGGAATTATGCAATGTCCAAAACTTTAAAGAGACAATGGTAAAAGCGGTCGTAGACGACAGCATTATTGACGGTTCTATCTATGCTATGCCTTGGAGTCTAGACACCTTAGCGCTTTTTTATAACAAAGATTTATTTAACCAGGCGCATATCTTAAACCCTCCGCGAACTTGGGAAGAATTTACAGAGGACGTGAAAAAACTCACCAAGCAAAATGAAAAGGGGCAAATCATACAAGCGGGGGCGGCTCTCGGCACAGGACAAAATATCAATCGCGCCCCTGATATCCTTGCTCTTCTGATGATGCAAAATGGCGCTCAAATGACAGACATAAACCGCGGCACAGTAACCTTTAACACCTCTGGCGCTCCCAGCGCGCCCTCCCCAAACGGCAGCCAGCAGCAGGAAACCTTGCCCGGCGAGGAAGCTTTTCAATTCTATACTGATTTTGCCTCGCCCAAAAAAGAAACCTACACTTGGAACTCTCTGCAACATTATTCCATTGACGCTTTCGTAGAAGGCTCTTTGGCGATGATGTTTTCTTACTCCTATCATGTGCCCACGATTCAATTAAAAGCGCCTAATCTGGACTTCGGGGTGGCTTTATTGCCGCAGGTGTCTGGAGGACGCGAGGTAAATTTCGCGAATTACTGGACAAATGTGGTCGCCACAAGGACTCCTTACAAAAAAGAGGCTTGGTCTTTCTTGGTTTTTGCCGCTCAAAAAGAAATAATGCAGAAGTTTTGCGAAGACAGCCGCCGCCCTCCGAGCCGGCGCGACCTTTACCAAATGTTTGACAACGACCCGGAATTGCAACCTTTTACCAACCAAATTTTAACCGCGGAATCCTGGTATCGCTCGGATAACGACAAGACCGATGCAATCTTTGAAGAAATGATTGAAGATGTGGTTTTAGGCAAAAAGAATATCCCCGAAGCGATGACGGAAGCCGCGGCAGAGATGCAGACGATGATGAAGTGAAATTTCTAATTGACCTAATTGTTCTAAGTATTCTAAATAATGACCAAATCCTAATAACTAATGACCAAAAATTTCAGAAACCAGTTTAGAAATTTCTTATTAGGTATTGGAATTTATTTAGGTCAATTAGAATAATTAGAAATTCACAGAGAACATGTTCAAATTCAAATTATTCTCCACTATAATCCTTGCCCTACTCGGAATATCTTTAGTCTTAAACCTAGCCCACGCGGCTTTAGTGCCTTGCGGCGGCACGGGTCAACCGGAGTGCAATCTTTGCCATTTTTTTGTCTTAATCCAAACTATCTTTAAATATCTGCTGGGATTTCTGGGAATCGTGGCGCTGCTCATCTTTGTCATCATCGGCTTTATGTTTTTATTCGGTTCCACCAATGAAGGTCTGCTCACTACCGGCAAAAAGGCTCTGACCTCCGCGATAATCGGTCTTGTCCTGGTGCTCGTCGCTTGGCTTATAATCAACACTGTGGGCTACGCCATAGGTTGGGCGCAAAAAGGCAGCTGGTGGACATTTAATTGCGTATCAGAATAAACCCTATTAGAAAACTTTGCTTCTAACGGGGTAAAAACATTTTTATAATTTCAAAGGATGTCACTCGCGAGCCACGTCGTTCGCGAACGACGTGGCGAGTGATATCCTAAAAAAATGAACACAAAATCTATTTTCAAACTTCTATTTCTTTGTTCTGTAATCTTTATACTCGGATTTTCTATCGCACATTCTGCTTTAGCGACTGAACCGATTAATGTTAGTTTGGAAAACCCTATCGGAACAGACACGGTCACAGGGCTCATTAATAAAATCACGGGCTGGGTTTTAGGCATCGCGGGTTCCATTATGATGATTGTTTTGATTTTCGCGGGTTTTCGCTATTTAACCGCCGGAGCTAATGAAGACAGAGCCAAAAGCGCCAAAAAAATGCTGACGTGGGCGATTATTGGCATCGCGATAATCGTCGGCGCGGCTGCGATTACCAACGCGGTAATGGACGCGCTGGGCGTACCTGAAACTACTACCGGCGGGGGAGGGGGTACGGCAAACGTGGCGGCAGCTTTGGACACAATAGAATTGGCTCCGGAGGGCGATCTCAATGGAGATGGAGAAATCAACGCCGGAGATACGATAAATGTTGTTGCTAATTTAACTAATAATAGTGATCAAGATATTACTCTGAATAATGTCCGCCTCATTGCGGTTGCGGCTGGCTCTGCAACGGGAATGAATAATCTTGAGCAAGGGGACAAAAAAAAAGTAGCGGGGGCAAGCACATTGATCGCTGACGAACAAGAAATTCTTAAATGCGGCTACAGGGAATACTGGATTATTAGAGAATTTGGCCCGATTACCGTTAAAGCGCGGGAAACCGTCGGCTTGCACTCGGAATGGACAGTTCTCAATATTCCGGATAATATTTTAATCCAATTAGAAACATCAGACGCAACCCAGCAACAAGCCTGTGAACTTTTAGGCAGGGTGCCGATAGATGGAGGCGAGAGCGGAACTAGCGGCTTATTAAGTTATGTAAGCCACACGGTGAAGAGAAGCAGTATCGAAAATGAGAGCGCGGAGCCTAAAGTCGCGCCCGGGGCAGAAGTCACAATGGAGGTCTGCCTGAAGAATACAGGCGGCGAAGAAATCGATGACGCGAATGTAAATCTTTCCCCGCAAGAGGATGGGGTTAGTGTCTTAAATAACCCGCGTAGGTACGCGGGGGTAGATCCCGAGGAAGTAGCATGCAAAGACTACGACTTTTCAATCGCGGCAGATTATAAACCAACATCAATCAATTTTAAAATCCAAGACGCAACGTCAGATGACAAAGTCAGCGAATCTAATATTAAGGTGGATTTAGGCACGGGAGGAGAAGGAGGAATAGAGGAAGGCACATGCAACAGCAGCAGCGGTTGTGTGACTTTCCAGGAATACACCATTCAGGATAGCTCTATTGGCGGATCAAGGCCAAACGCTAAGGTTGTTCCCGGAGCGACTGTTATGATGCGTGTTTATTTAGAAAATCAAACCAGCACAGACTTTGGGGACACTATACAGGCAACTCTCACCACCAGCGATAGTGGCGTTACTGTCACGAATAATCCGGGGAAATATAGCGGAATGCATATTAACAAACACGAATATTACGGATACACATTTTCCATTCCGGGAAGTTACACTAAAAATTCCATAAATTTTACGATCCAAGGAAGCAAAGTAACCTCAACAAATTTTACTGTGCCGATAGACACAAGTTTTAAACAGAATTTAACCGCCCTCTACTTCGGATCCGGAATAGGCAACACACTAGTGGTTAAGGGTACCATCCTGCATCCCACTTTTTCCATTAAGAATACCGGCGCGATGGCTCTTGCCGCGAATCAAGATTTTAATGTTGAATTATACGCCTGCTATAGCAAAGACGCAGATGCCTGCGCTGGATTAACCAGCAAGCCAGAATATAAATTCTATTCTGGCAGTGCGAAAGAGATGTCCGGCGGGTGGACAAGCATACCGTCAGGAGGATACGTGGCGGTGAAATATCCCTTAGATTTCGAAGTCAAAGAACAGAAAAATCTTTATCTCGGCATTAAAATAGACACGGGCAACAGCATTAATGAAAGCAACGAGAATGATAATACGGGCGGACCATACGAAGTTCAGATCGCTAGCTGGAACGCGGAGGTCAAAGAATTGACTTTAGACGATGATCCGACCCAAGGGACTAAAATTACTTATCTCGATCCTCCAGCAAATACCAAAATAGTTTATCGCGGTTCATTTAAAATCACGAACACAGGAACGGGCAACACTAATCTGGGTTCAACGGATTTTTATTACAAAATTGACCTTATTGACGGACCTTGCGCGGAATCCACTCCAGGATTATATAATAGCCAGGAGCAACAATTAACGGGCTATCTTCTTCCCGGCAACTCTGTGACTAAAAATTTAGAAATTGATACGAGGCAGAATTATCCGTTCACTTGGCAGACTGGAAAATCTTACAGAGTAAGGATTATATTGAAGGATCACAGTACACTTGAACAAATACCCAATAAAGTGGTTTGCGCCGCGCCTTTCACCTACGGCGGGGAGCCTACCCTTACTTATAACGCCAAGGTTCTAAACGCGAGCCTTACCACAACGGGGGTCACTAACTATCTCTATGTGTATGGCAAGGTAAAAAATGACAGCACAAAAAAAGCGGATGTTAGCTACGGCTGGAGCATTAATAAAAATAGCAGCGGCGCGACGGATAACTTTGGCTGTTTACAAAATGCTTCTACTTATAATTCAGGCGAAACTATGAACGCGGGATCAATGCCCGCGGACAGTGAAGTTACAATAACCAGCGGACACATCGACAAGCCTGCTGAAAATGGATATTACCAAACAGTAGTTACGGCAAATGTTCCCGGGGATACAGATGCAACAGATAATAAAAAATGCTCTACTCCTCTTAAAATAGAAAGTGGCGGAACAAAACCGCCACCTATAGAGCCTGCTATATCTTACGACCTGGAAGCAAGTAAGGCGGTATTGAGTTATGATCCTGCCGCTAACCGATTTAAAACCACTATCTGCGTCAAAAATCACAGCACTAAAAATGGTGAAGCTTATAGCGGTTTTATAGGATATTACTCATGGTCTTTAAGAAGAGATGGCATCGAATCTGTGGAGGCTTCAATGAGCGGTTTCACGGCCGGATCAGGCGAAGAACAATGTTTTGATGCTAACCCATACCGAACAGAGCTTGGCGAGTATCGGTTTTCTTTAATTACCAGCGTGGGCAACCAAAATATAGATGTTAAGCCCGGCAATGATTCAATATGGTCCAATACAGTAACAATTTCCGAAACTCCCCCCGTACTGCCCCCATCCGCTCCAGCTGACTACAAGACAGAAATCTCTACTTACGGTATGACCGCTAATCCGCCGGATAATCCCGGGACTTATAATTACCGCATTACCTACGAAAACAAAAGCACCCAAGATGGTCAACCGATCAGGGCAAATGTGAGTTGGGGCGTTAAGATGTTGCGCAACGACTCTTTGCCAACGGGCTGCCCGGCAAGCGGCGGATCTACGGTATTCTCATATAATACAGTCATCGATGCTCAGAACGGCATTTTCGTGGATATGTATGGCGATAGTTATAAACCGAGCCAAGAAGGATATTACCATTTAGAGGCTTGGGCTGGGGTTAGCGGTTACGAAGACAGTAAAAGTTATAAATGCACTAGCACGGTGCATCACGTTCCCGCCACTTCCGCAAGTTTAGACCTCTCCAGCGCCAATGCCTTTGCGCTGCCGCTTTTAGACGAGCAAATCAAAAATTTCTGGCAAAAATTGCAGGAGGTGATAGAATAAAATCACAACGCGAGCGATAGGGCGCCGCGAGCGGCTAAAAAACACAAGATCAAAATCAAATAAAAAACCAATGAAAAAATCCAAATATCCGCAAATTTTCTGCTTGAGCATCTTCCTGCTCCTCTTTGGTTTTTCTGTTTTCACCGCAACGGCGCAAGATGAACCTACTGGATTACAACGCCCTGACGCCGCGGCGGCTGGACTGCCCGCGGGTGACTTCAAGGCTTTGATTAACGGCATTGTAAAATGGGTGCTTTGGATCGCAGCGCCAGCTTGTTTAGTCGCTCTTGTTTACGGCGGGATGCGTTATGCCTTTGCCGGAGGAAGTGAAGAGAAGGCTGAAAATGCGAAGAAGATAATGAAATACGCAGTCATTGGCGTCGCGATCATCATCGCGGCTTACGCTATTGTCGGCTTAATCACCGCGCTTATTTCCGGCGAAGTGCCGGCAACGCCAGAAGTCAACGGAAGTAATGCCACTCCGAAACGATTTGCTGGCGGTTGCCCAAGTCTGGGACAAGGGGCTCGCTGTGTCAATGCTGACAATGTACAAAGTCTATGTAATTGTGAGACCACTGATCCTAATAGCTGTTACTGTCCTTGATAACATTTTTATATTTCTCCACAAAATAAAATCAATAAAATTGAAGGGAGGTGAAATAAATGAAGTTAAATTACAAAAAAATTGTTCCCATACTAAGTCTTTTCACTATAATTAGTTTGTTTGGTCTTTATAGTTTCACAGCAATAGCAGCAGATCCAACAGACACATGGAAAGAACAAAAGATCCCCGTAACAGGCCCAGAAATGTCCACTGACGCGCCCAAGAATATGGTTACCATAGCCCTGAACTGGTTCTATATCATTGCCGCCGTTCTTTGTGTGGCTGTTATTATTTGGGCAGGAATTACCTATGCGACCGCAGGTGGCGACGAGGAAAAGGTGGGGAAAGCAAAAAATCGTCTTATTTACGGCATCATTGGGGTAGCCTTGATTATCGGCGCTTACGCGATTACCCAACTGATTAAAAGTGCGATGTCTGGTACAGCACCAGCAGCGCCAACATTGTAATAACCAAGACAAATAACTAAATATAATCAAAAAAGGAGGTGAGAACAATGTACAAACGCAAACTGAAAAATCTGTTAATGTTATGCATTATTGCCTTAGTTTTAACAGGCCCGAGTTTGGTTTCCATAGCCCAAGCAGCAGACACAGAGGGTACTATCCCCACTCAAATCCCTTCTGCTGGCTTTCAAGCAAAACCTAGCGATGCAGAAGTACAGGCAGCCCCTGGTAAACTACTGACCACAGGACTAAGTTGGTTCTATGCTATTGCCGCAATACTTTGTGTGGCTGTTATTATTTGGGCAGGAATTACCTATGCGACCGCAGGTGGCGACGAGGAAAAGGTGGGGAAAGCAAAAAATCGTCTTATTTACGGCATCATTGGGGTAGCCTTGATTATCGGCGCTTACGCGATTACCCAACTGATTAAGAGTGCGATGTCTGGCAACGCACCAACAGCACCGACATTGCAGTAAAAAGAACTAAAATAAACAAAAACAGACTATCCGTTAACGGGTCTGTTTTTGTTTTGCGCAGTTTAGAAATTTCAATTATAATAAAGGCAAGGTAATAATTCTACCCAAATAAAAAACAAAATTATGTCTAAAATTATCAAAAGCGCATTTTTTCTAATTCTCCTAACCGCGCCTTTGTTCTTTGCTCAAGGCGCCGGAGAAGAACCTGAATATTATTGCACCAAAAAACAAGACAATGGCGAATTGAAAAAATGCACCTCCAATGCGCAATGCGTGGGTTTGGGCACCTGCGTCAAAGTGTATCATGGCGGTTTTCAGCCAGCATACAATCCCGATACCCCTAAAGCATGGATTACAGCAGGTTTAAACTGGTTCTTAGCCCTCGCCGCGATTCTCTGTGTTGCCGTTTTGGTTTGGGCTGGTATTACTTATGCCACAGCCGGCGGAGATGAAGACAAAGTAGAAAAAGCCAAGAAGAGAATGATTTATGGAGTAATTGGGGTTGCTTTTATTATTGGCGCTTTTGCAATTACCCAGCTCATCAAAACTGGCCTAGAAGGGAATCTGCCTACTAGCCCCGCTTTGTAATAACAAAACTGGCAATAAAAATATCAAAACTTATGTTGGAATTGCCCTCCATTGATACCTACAACCTTTCCGCCCAAGTCTCCCGATTTGCCAATGAGAGCTTGATTACTTACCTTATTGGTCTCCCGATTATCTTTGGCATTTTGCTTTTGATTTACGGCATTTTTAAATTTGTATTTGCCGGTTCTTGCAAGCCGGATAAGGACGATGCGAGAAGATTGCTTTGGGTTTCTATAATCATCATTATCGTAGCAATCTTGGCTTACGCGATTTATTTTTGGATCTACGGCGCCGCGAACTCCGCTACTTTGCCTAATGCCGTAGAATAGCATTCCCTATGGTAGAGACGTTGCAATGCAACGTCTCTACTTTTTTTATCTTTGACAAAAAAGAGGAAATCATTGACAATGTAGAAAGAAACGCTACTCCCACCCCCTCCACCTCCCCCTCTGGCAGGGGGAGAGGAACTCTTTTTTGCTCCCGTGGCGGAATTGGCATACGCGTAGCGCTTAGAACGCTATCCCTGAAAAGGGTTGCAGGTTCAAATCCTGCCGGGAGCACACTTTTACGGTGTAATAGTTAAAAGTTCAAGGTGCAAAATTCAAAGTTGCAGTTTAAAGTTCAAAATTGAAAAACTTACAACTTTGAATTCAACTTTTCACTTTGAACTTTGAACTATTAACTAAGTTGCAGATCCTTCCCCCGGCACAAAAACACCTCCGTCATTGCTTCGCCCCTGCGGTGGTCACGATGACGACAGCGACTATTATCCAAAACAGCACCGACAAATCATTTTTAAAATAAGGCGTGTCCACAAGACCGTGCACCAGCAACGCTATCATTGCCGCTAAGGCGTATTCCACTATGGGATCATCTTTCTTTTGCCAGCCTTGTTTGAAGAAGATAATAATGAGCCAGATAAAACTTGCTAAACCCAAAATACCCATCTCAATCCATAGAGCGAGATACAGATTGTGCGGTTTGACTACCAACCATTCCAAAGGCGGAAAAGCAACTCGCGGCACATATTCGCGGTAGGAGGCTTCAAAATTCCCCAATCCCACACCCCAAAAAGGGTGTTCTTTTATAATAAGAAGCGAAGTCTGCCAAATTTCCGCGCGAGTAGAAGAGGAGGTGCGAGTGCTAAAATCCAAAAGCCGTCCGAATTTGGGCGACTCGGATTCGCTAATGCTTACCAAAATTACAAGCAGGGCAAAAATCAAGAGATATTTTAATCTTTTTATCGGGATTTTAATTCTAGACCAAAGGAAAACGAGAGCGCCGAACAATCCCAGCCAACCGCCATAAGATTTAGTGAAATAGAGAGCGAGAAGAACTGCAATAAATAATAGGTAATAGGTAATCAGTAAAAATTTGGAGCGCACTTTTTTCCAAAAAGTGAAAGATAGAACCAAAATAGGTGCCACATACATCGCGACATAATTTGCCGGAACAAAAAACGAGTTCAACCGACCATCCGAATCAAGACCTACCCGAAAAATATACTCGTAAAGCCCATAAATCGCAATGTAAGAAGCGGAAAGAAATAATGTGAGAACAACTGCCTTAATCTCTTTTTTTCTTCTTACAAGATCTAAAAATAGAATTAAGACCAAAAGGGGATTAAGAAACCAACCCTTTAAAACCCCCAAACTCAATCTTTTATCCGGGGAAATGACGGTCGCGAGAATTGCTGCCCCGAAAAACAAAGCTAGGGGGATAAAAAAAGGACGGATGACGCGATAAACTCGCCTTATTTTTTTAATTAAATTTTTAGAAAAAATCGCTTTGAACAGCCAAACTAGAAAAACAAAATAAATGGATAGTTCTAAAAAAGTGGTAGGAATGAAAAAAATCTCTCTCCGGATTAAATAAGTAGGAAGCAGAAACAAAATCAAATACAAACCCCAGCGGGTTTTAAATAAAGATATTATTAGGATAAATAGCAGAAAGAGTGTGAAGTATAGCATAAATTTTGGAATTAGGAATAATGAATTGGGAATAAGGAATAGCATCATATCTATTTTTTCACTCCTGATTCCTGCTTCCGAATTCCAAATTCATTCCTTATTTATCATTGACGCATGAAACTGATGTAAATTCTTGACTCTTTCCTTTGTCAGGACTTTTAGTCCTTATCACCAACGCCAGAAATATCCAAATCACTTCCATAAAATGCGGATACAAAAGACTATTGGTAAATTGGGAGTGAACGAGCATTCCGGACAACGCGCCAAGCATTCCTAAGCCCAAAGCCGCGGCGACTTTATTATCGCTCTTCTCGCGCCACGCTTTGAAACTTACCCAAAACATAGCGCCCAAAAGCCATAAATAAGCTAAAAAACCAAAGATCCCAGTCGTTACCAAAATGGTCAAAAAAGAGGAATCGCTGCCAAAATCGGAATGGCTCGCTTCGGATCCAATCTTACCATATTCCGATTGGACATATTTAAAGGTGTTAAAACCCACGCCCAAAAAAAGATGGTCACGGGCGATCTCCCAAGTCGCGAGCCAAGAAGCAATCCTCGCTTGCGCGGTCACGTCAATCTCGGTTGCCCCGGCTAATCTTGTTTGCAAACGATCCGAAACCCCAACTAAAATTAAAAGAGCCGCGAGACCTCCTAACAGCAGCTTTTTGGACTTTAAAATGCCTAAAACCAAGAGCGTCGCCAAAAAAGCCAAAAAGGCGCTGCGTGAATAAGTAAGAATCAGGGCGCCAAACAAAACCAATCCTAAAATCGCCAAGAATAATCTGTATTTGCGATTTTGGGAGTACAAGAAAAAGCTTAAGACAAAACTCAAAATAAAAACAAAAAAACCGCCCATAAAATTCGGGTCAAACCAAGTGGAGAGCAGGCGCTTGATATGGGGATCCCACCCCGCTTTTGCCGCCATAGCGGAAAAATCAGGGACAAAAATATATTGCAAAAAGCCCAAAATAGCCAAAATAAAGGAACAAACGAAAATCCAGGCGATATATTTTTTAATCTCTTTCGCGCCCTTCGCCACATCCAAGACGATATAAAACAACAAAGCATATTCCAAAAACCGCAGGTAGTAAAAACTGGAAACTAAAGCCTCTCCCCAAGCAAGATTACGTATGCCCCAAATTAAAGAAATTAAAGCTATACCCAAGAAAATAAAGAGAGGCGCGTTGAGGGGCGTGGATTGAATTTTGAAATCGCGCTTGACCAATTTTCCAAAAATCCAGCAAAGAATCATTACCGGAATAATCATATCGTTGGGCAGAAAAAAACTCTCCGTGCTAGGCAAAGGAATGCGCACTAATTGACCTAAAACTAAAGAAAAAATCACCAAGACTAAACCGAATTTGAAATCCAGGAAAATTAAAAAGCCCAAAAGCAAACCGAGGCAGGCTAAAAAGCCCAAAAGGGGATTGTAAGCCAACAGGAAAGAAACGACTCCAACGCATAAAAGAATGGCTATAACTTTAGCAGGTTTAAACATGAAAAATGTCTAATTATCCTAAATAACAATAGTTAACTTTCAAATTTTTATAACTTATAACTTGAAACGTGTAACCCAAGACTTGAGTTACACGTTATAGGTTACAAGTTTAATGTACGAGGTCAATTAGGAATTTATATCCGTTCTAATATTTTTAGAATCTCCCTTGCTGTTTGCTCCCAACTAAACTTTTTTACTCTCTCCCGCCCTAATCTAGCTAATCTAACCCTTAATTCCTGATTGGTCAATATCCGCTCCAGCGCCTCGGCAATCTCCGCTACATTTCTGGGATTAACCAATAAAGCCGCTCCTCCTGCCACTTCAGGCAGAGAAGAAAGGTTGCTTGTGATTACAGGAGCGCCGCAAGCCATTGCTTCCAAAGGAGGCAAACCAAAACCTTCATATAAAGAAGGAAAGACAAAAACAGCGGCTAAATGGTAAAGGGCAATGAGGTCTTTTCTCTCAATATAGCCCAAAAAATGCACATACCGCTCAAGATTTAATTGCCGGACCCTCTGGAAAATTCCCTCATAGTACCAACCCTTTTTACCCGCGATTACTAAGCCATATTCTTCTTTTAAGGGGAATCTCTGGTAAGCCTCTAATAAACGAATGAGATTTTTTCTGGGCTCCAAGGTGCCCGCGAAAAGAATAAATTCTGAAGGCAAATTATATTTCTGTCTCACTTCCGCCAAAAAAGAAGGGGATTTTTGTTGATATTGATCCGCGGCTAAATAAACCACATTTATTTTAGAAGAGGGAAGGGAAAACAATCTTCGCAGGTCTCTTTTGGTAGCATTAGAAATCGCAATTACCCTCTCACTCTTGGCAAGCGCTCTTTTTAAGAAACATCTCTCCAAAAAAACCGCCTTGGGATTATGCTTTTGAGGGAACAAAAAGGTAACTAAATCAGGAGTAAACACAACCGAGTTTTTAACCCCTAAAGCGGGAAGAATGTAACTAACTAGCGCTAAATAAACATCGGGTTTTAAAATCAATTCTAGATCCAGCCAAACAAAAAGGTGCCATAGAATGCCCGGCAATCGCACTCTTCTTATCTTGAAATTGGCGCCAAAGCGGCAAGGAAATTTTTCTCTGGAATATAAAAAATATTGATTCCGAGAATCAATTTTCGCTAAATGCTTAATTATTTGATAACTATATTCTCCCTTACCCGTCCGCGCGCCCGCAATCGCACGGGCATCTATGGCGATACGCATACTGTGAAAAATTAGTAAACCTTAAATTACTAAATGCATCGTCTGTTAGCGAGGGATGTTCCCTCCCCTTACCAAGGGGAGACGGGGAGGGGTCTAATTTATATCTAGATGTTTATAGCTAGATGACCATTCTCCCTCCCCCTCCATCTCCCCCTCGGGCAGGGGGAGTGTAATCAGGCTTCTCGCTAATGGACAGAATAAATTTCGTAATTTAAGGGTAGTAAACGGTAAAAATTACTAATTAACTAATTACTAGTTACTGATTACCAATTACTAACTATCATTTACCCTTTTATAACGCGCAAAACCTTTAAACTTTCCTCGCACCCGCTGCCAATACTCCCGCTCGATAAGAGCAAGCAGACTATAAATGAAAATCTGCCAAGCCTGATAAGAGAAAAAGGCGATAAAGGTAAAAATATTTTGAAAAGCAATATTTTTTAAACCGAAATAAACCTCATTAGCTCTTAAGTTCTTCATTGCTTCAAGGGGAGCAAGGCGCCCCCCTGGGGAATAGGAATGAACAACAAAAGCCTGACCATTGTAAAAGACTTTCCCCCCTCTATGCTTAATACGAAGGCATAAATCCGGCTCTTCCAGATTGGGACCGGGCAAAAAGTTTTTCTCAAACCCTCCCACCTCTTGAAAATAAGAGTTTCGCACTGCAAGGTTGCCAGCGCCGCCCCAATCGCAAAATCCTTGGGTAGCAAGGGAGAGACGCGCGTCCACGCGACCATTAAAATAAATCGTGCCGCCTGCTCTTTTACGACATAACAAATAAAACGGATAAAAAGGCAAATTTAAAATTATATCAGAAAATGCGCCCTGTTTGCTTTGCAAACGTTTCTCCACAATTCTACCCGCAACAACCACTATCTCTCTATTCTTGAAAGGTTTCGCGATCTCCGCGAGCCAATGAGGAGAGGGGGCACAGTCGTCATCTAAAAAAGCTAATACTTCCCCCCGAGCTATCCTCGCTCCCGCGTTTTTAGCCCTTCCAGGACCAATACTACCGCGGGTCGCAATCACTTTAACTCCTTGAAACTTATTTGGCGCCCCGGTGCGACTGTCATTAACAACAATAATCTCCTTAGGCTTCAAGGTCTGCTTTTTTAAACCCTCTAAGCACAGATTAAGTTCGCGCGCCCTGCCGCAAGTAGGAATAATAACCGAGATTTGCATTATTTTTTAATACTCAAAGATTCTTTGAGGATATCTTTAGGCAAGCCGCCAAGCAGATACAGCACCGCCAGATAGAGCGTTGCGCCGCAGACAAACCTGACTACAAAATTCCAAGAGGGAAACAGGATGAAAAACAAAAAAAGCACCGCGCCTGCTACTATGCTTCGCCCTAAAATTCCTTTTCTCCAGGGTAAATGATATGATTTTCTGATAATATAAAAACTCCAAATCAAAATTAAAAGTTCCACTAAAACCGTAGTCACCGCCGCCCCGATGTAAGAAAAAGAGGGGATTAGGATTAAATCCAGAAAGACTGCAAAAATAGCGCCTGTTAAATATCCCCAAATCATCTTCTTTTGCTGATCCAACGCCACAATAAGGTGAGACGGCAAAGCGGCAAGAAAAATAATCCCAACGGCAATACTTAAAATCTGAAGCACTCTTATGGAAGGATCAAAGTCAGGACCAGAGATAATATGGATCATTTGAGGCGCGAAGAAAAAGATACAGATGGCAAGGGGCACCGTGCCCACAATCAAAAAATCAAAGCTTTTCTGGAAAATGCGCTGGAAACGCGCGGGGTCGCTGTCCCGATGCAAAGAAAACTGCGGCAAAACCAAACTGCAAAACAGAATCGGAAAGGCGATCAAAAGCTCCAAAATTTTGTAAGCCGCGCCGTAAATTCCCACATCCGCCTCGGGTTTCAAAAGGGATAGAATAATCGTGTCGAACTTAAAATAAATCAAGTTAAAAACCATGGAAAGAGCGAGAGGCCAAGAACGGTGAAAAATATATTTCCAAACCTTGGAATCAGCCTCAAAGCGGATTTTAGCATAGGGCAGGGTAAATAAATAAACCAAAAGCGACTGTACAAGATTGCCCCAAGCCACCGCCCAGACAATACTCAATAACCCCTTTGCTTTCCAAACTGACCACAAAACCAGCCCCAGAGTCAGGAGACGCCCTAAAATCTCCGCCAAAACCAGCTTTGAAGTTTTTAATTCACGAAAAAACAAACCGTCAAAAACATGGCGGAAAGAAAGGAGGAAAAAAGCAAAACAATCTACGGCGATGGCTTGCTTCACAAGCGCGGGGTAAGGCATTAAGAAACCCACCAAAGCTCCTAAACCTAAAATAGCCGCCGAAGTAAATATTCTCAAAGAGAAGGCGTTGGATAAAAACTTATTTAAGTTTAAATTTTTCTTGCCAATTTCATTGGTAACAACCAAAGAAATACCCATACCGGCAATGGTGGAAAAAAAGCCAGAAAAAGCCATTACGGTCGTATATTGGCCAAATCCCGCCCTGCCAAGGTAGCGCGCTGTTGCTGCGATTACTCCAAAACCAATAAAAGCCGAGAGCACCCTGCCCACGGATTGCACCAAAGTATTGTAAGCGATTTTGCGTGTTAGAGACATATTGGGAAAAACTCTTCTAGTTGACGTAACGTCCAAATATTACTATATTCTAGCCAAAAAAACAATAGGACAGGATAATTAAGGCATACTAAAAAGACCCCCTACGGAGCCAAAAGAATAGTCTGCCCTACACGATGCGATAATTTCATCATCTATGTTAAATTATCCTTCCGCTGCCGCCGCTCCGGCAGGCAAAACCTCTCTCTTTTTCTGCCAAATTTTAAAACCTTTCTTTATCGGCAGTACGTTATCCCGCACGATTACTGCCTCTTTTTTCAGAGCGACTACCTGATCCTTATGAATGATGAGCTGTCCTTTAAGCATATTGGCAAGCAAACCTGTTTTAACATAATATTTGACCACTTGACCGTCAAGATCATCAAACTCAAAATCCCTGATTTCGCCCAGAATATCGCCGCTCTCCGTCACGGCTTGATTTTTTAAGATTGCGAATTTCTCCCGGTCTAACGCTGAAACATGAGCATCTTTCTCAATCGGCGCGATGGAATTGGGAAAAGCCGCAATTTTATTATCCGCGATATTTTTAATATTAGAGAACAAGATATAACTCTCTTTATTGATCTTGAAAGCATATATTCTTCCTGTTTCCCTGACAATAAAAAAGCCCTTAACTATTCCTTCAAAGGGTCCCGCAGAGTCTTCAATCTTTCGGTTCAAAATTTTTTGGGCGGATAAAAGCATAGTGAAAAAATTAACCTAATTATTCTAATTAACCTAATTGACCTAAATAAATCAGGAATACCCAAATCCCAATGAACAAAATTAATTATCAAGTAAGAATTATTGGGTGATTCAAGATTTGTTCATTGTTTAGAATAATTAGAGCAATTAGAATAATTAGAAATTTTCATTTACTCTTCTTTCGGCTTGATTATCACGCGCCTTTCTTCCAGTTCGCCTTCGCTTTCCGTGACTACCTCATCGCTATCCGCCAAGAAAAGATGAATAATTCTGCGCTCATAAGCAGGCATTGCTTCCAAAATAAGGGGCTTTTTAGTTTTAGCCACTCGCTCCGCGGAATCCTGGGCTAATTTTTGAAGGTAAACCATCCGATTCTCCCTATATTTATTCACATCTAAGATGAAATTGACAATTTGATTAACCTTGCGCCTCACCGCCAATCTCAATAAGTGCTGCAACGCGTTTAAATTAGAACCTCGCTGTCCGATTAAAAGATTGGGGTTCTCTTTATTCTCAATATTAACCCAGATTATATCCTCGTTGTCCTGATCCACAATTTTCGCCCTCACTTTGCCGGAGAGGGACATCTTTTCCAGCAACCCCTCTGTAAGCCCGCAAATCACTTCAATAATTTCGGAGTTATTCACTTTCGAATGAGAACTTTCTAATACTTCTTTTTGCATATTTTTGGCGTTAATCTTGATAAATCCCGCAAAATTTTAATTCGCTCTATAGACCTTTTGTAAGACAACCTTTTCTGCTGCAATTAGCGGATTGCATAACGAAAAATTATCTCGCAAAAGGTCTTATTTAAAAAGCAAGAAATATCTTAAGAAACAGGGAATGATTCTTTGTCTTTATCTGAATCCTTTCTCATCACCAACCACTGTTGGGCAATGGAAAACAAAGTCGTCGCTACCCAATAAAGGGAAAGACCCGCGGGAAAACTTAAGGCAATAAAAATAGTTAAGACGGGCATAATATAAACCATCTGGTTGGTCATATTGGCGGCAATAGCGCTAAAATCATTACCGCTCGCCCGCGGCGCGGGCTTCTTTTTTTTCATCAGCATCCTGGACTGCCAGAATTGGGTCACGCCTGCCAAAATCGCCAAATAAACGTTCCTTGCTCCTAAATCTAAAAAATTTAAAAAGTAGGGATCTAACTTACCCGGATTATGGACAAAAGAGTATAAGAGCTTAAGCACCTCCGGATTATTGAGACCATCCCTTAAAACTTGATAAATCGCAATTAGGAATGGAAATTGAATCAAAATGGGCAGGCAAGAAGAAAGGGGATTAATTTTATTCTTGCGGTAAAATTCCATAGTCGCCCGACTCATTCCTTCCTTGTCGTTTTGATACTGCTTCTTGATTTTCTCAAGCTCCGGCTGTAAATCCTGCAAGGCTTTTTGCGATTTAACGGATTTCGCGGACAAAGGATAAAGGATGAATCTCAAAACAATGGTCAGGACAATAATCGCGATGCCCAAATCATGGCCTGGAATAATATTATAAAAAAATACCAGCAGATTGAAAAGGGGTTGATAGAGAAGAGTACGAAACAAATCGCCGAGCATAATTTGGAATTATAAATTATGAATAGATAAGAGTTATCGCACAGGGTCGTAACCACCCTTGCTCCATGGATGACAACGGATAACCCTTTTCAGAGCAAGCCACGACCCGCGCAAAACGCCGAATCTTTGAATAGATTCGTGACCATATTCAGAACAAGTAGGGGTAAAACGGCAAAAGCCATAAGGATGGCGAAAGGCTGGAAAACCATGATCCGGAGAGAGGGTGATTTGATATAAGCGAATGAGCTTTAGAAGAAGAAAACGCATAAATTTCATTGTTCTATTGTTTCATTGCTTCATTGTTAAAGCAATAGTTTGGCTTTTAAGCCTGAAAAGTCCGGCTCTTGCAGAGTAAATTTTTTATATCTTCTTGAATTTTCTGGAAGTTTTTGCCAACTATAGCTGGCTGCGCAATGATGACCACATCATATCCACCCTGTAAGTGATTTAAAAAAAACTTAACCGCCTCGCTCATTCTTCTCTTAATTAAATTGCGGCCGGTTGCTTTTTTAATCAATTTTTTAGAAATCACAAAGCCAAATCTCGCCACACCCCGATCATTTCTGACTATTTTAGCGATGAATAATTCAGATCTTAAACCCCAACCTTGCCTGAAAACATAATTAAAGTCTTTTTTATCCGTCAAACGATGTTCTTTAGGCAACATACGATTTATCTCTATTTGCTCAATCTTTTTCTGCCCTTACGGCGTCTGCGAGCCAATAAATTGCGGCCGGCGCCAGTTTGCATTCTTTTCCGAAACCCATGGACTCTCTTTCTTCTTTTTCTTTTAGGCTGATAAGTTCTTTTCATAAGAAAAAATAAATCCAGCGCATTTCGGCGGGGCGTTAATTGCCTAATCACCGAAAAGATCGCAGCTTTCTGACGCCACCGAACAGACAGCGGAGCATTCAAAAAGGTGCTGGATAAAAAATATTAATTATTAAATCCTCTTTCAAAAGTGTAACTGATATTACCCCCAAAGTCAAACTAATGTATTTTAACTTATTCAGCTAACTTTATCCCGCCAGAGAAAGCCCCGACGAAGTCGGTAGTGGAAAAAATATAGACGCTGACCCTGTTAGAAATAAATTTCTAACAGGGTCTAATGGGGTTTACTAATTCACTCTAATTTATTGCTTCCCCAAATATTCCACAGTTTATGCACACTTTATTAACATTCTAACATAACCCTGCTTGATAACGAGATGATTTTTTCAGATTAATGCCAACACAAACCCATTTTTCAATGATTAATCTTTCTGTTATCAAGATTTTCAATTTACTTGTGGATAAATATATTGTATTATTATATAATTAGAGTCTTAGGGGGGTTGCGCGTCTTTCACAAATAGAGCCCTTCGCGAAGGGCTCTATAAAGGATGTCGTTCGCGAACGACATCCTAAAATAAAAACATATGGATAATCAACAAATTTGGCAGAATGTTCTCGGCGAATTAGAACTCTCCATCAGTAAAGCAAATTTTACTACATGGTTTACCAATACCGCCCTTGTTTCTTACAAGGATCGCCAAGCGCTCATCAGCGTCCCTAACCTCTTTACCAAAGAATGGCTGGAAAATAAATATCAAAAACCAATCTTGCACGCCCTAATAAACGCCGTTGGCGAACGCATTGAAGGAGTGAAATATGAAGTGAGGAGCCTCAAGGCACAAAACCCGCCCTTGCGGGAAAAGATGTCTCCAACAAAAGAGACATTTTTGGAAGATTTTAGTCCCGATGGATTTTCAGTACAAAAGGATCTTCCAGATAATGAGAATGGGGCATCTGCTCCTTTCAAACAAAACAGCGCCGCCCAGACCACAAATCTAAATCCCCGTTATACTTTTAATAACTTTATTGTCGGATCAAATAACGAATTGGCCCGTGCCGCCTGTCATGCCGTCGCCTGCAACCCTGGCGAGACTTACAACCCTTTATTTATTTACGGCGGCGTGGGTTTAGGGAAAACTCACCTTCTCCAAGCAGTGGGCAACGAAATCACGAAAAAATTCCACGACAAAAAAATAAAATATATTGCCAGTGAAAGATTTACCAATGAACTCGTGCGGTCCATTGAAAAACACGATGTGGACTATTTTAAAGAACGATACCGCAATATTGATGTGATGATTATAGATGACATTCAATTTATTGCCGGCAAAGAAAAAACCCAAGAGGAGTTCTTCCATATCTTCAATGCCCTCTATGGAGAAAATAAACAAATTGTCATTTCCTCTGACCGTTCACCCAAAGCCATCCCCGCCCTGGAGGAACGTCTCTCTTCACGCTTTGAAGGAGGGATGATCGCCGATATCACCCCGCCAGACTTGGAAACCCGCATTGCCATTCTTAGAAATAAAGCTGAGAAAATGGGAATCACACCCTGTGATGAAGTATTAAATTACATTGCCATCAACGTTCAACGCAATGTGCGCGAATTGGAAGGGGCACTAAACCGAATTATTGCCCACTATCAGCTCCATCATCTGGAACTAACCCTGGAAAACGCGCAAAAAATTCTTAAAAATGTGATTAATACCCCAAGGTCCCATCTTATTTCAGCCAAAGAGATTATTGATTCGGTCATTCAATTTTACAACCTCGACGTTAAAGACTTATTAAGCGAATCCAGAAGAAAAGAGATCTCTTATCCGCGGCAGATATTAATGTATCTTTTAAGATCCGAGGCTAAAATTTCCTACCCTTCCATCGGGCAAGAATTGGGAGGACGCGATCATACTACCGTGATCCATGCTTATAAAAAAATTAACGGGGAACTTGCTGAAAACGAAGAGTTGCGCCAAGAGATTGAGCTTATTAAACAAAGACTTTATAATTGACATTTCGCAAGAAGCAAATTTTAGAAATATCTGTACTTTATAAGCAGGCCTGCCGAAATTTTACAAAATGAAATCCAAGCTGATAAGTCTGGCTTCGCCAGACTCCAGCCCGAATGATCTTGGCGACCAGACAATTCAGATATTAAGGAAACATTCAGTCTATTCAAAGTCAGAAAACCTGAATAACTAAATGATAAAATGGGGATAACATATTGAATAAGAGGTGTAAAGAGTGGTGAAAAACTAACCATTTATCCACAATTTTATTTACACAGAAAACCAACTACTACCTTTTTGCAATATTCATCCACATATTATTCTTTCGCTGTTCGCTATTTATCCTCCGCCCGAAAAATGTCTTTCTACTGAACTGTTAGCTTATTTTCAAAAGAGTGTTACTTGCGGTTTGAATGTTATCAACAATATAATAATAACAATAATAATTAATTAAATATTATTAAATATTATTGTTATTAAATTTAATTCATGAAAATACTTTGCACACAGGAAAATTTAAATAAGGGGCTAACCGCAGTTAGTAAGCTGGCAATCCCCAATATTAATCTGCCGATTTTGAGCAATATTCTTCTGGAAACTAAAAATGGTCGTTTAAGATTGGCAAGCACTAATTTGGAAACGGGGATTAACTATTTTGTGCGGGGAAAGGTGGTGTCGCAAGGCAGTATTACTGTTGCCTCCTCTTTAATTACTAATTATATTAATTCACTCCCCGTGAATAAAGTAACTTTAAAGGTGGAAAATGATAATTTAAATATAAAAACCGCGTCCGATAAAGCGGTAATGCGCGGTTTGCCAGCCTCGGATTTCCCTTTCCAGTATGCTTTAGTTAGTAAAATGAAAAAGGGGATAATGTTTTCCGTTAAAGAAAGGGATTTGCGATTCGGCCTTCTGGAGGTTAGTTTCGCGACGACGCAAGACGAGCTCCGTCCGGAAATTGCGGGTGTCTTTTTTAATTTTGGGAAGCAGGATTTGACCTTGGTGGCAACCGACAGTTATCGTTTGGCAGAGAAATGTATAAAGTTTGAGCAGATGAATAAAGAAGCCGCGAAGGCTATTATTCCCTTGAAGGCGATTCAGGAGCTCGTTCATATTTTGGAAGACAGCGAAGAGATAGTGAAAATCTTTTTTGTGGAGAACCAGGTCCTTTTCCAATTTAGAGAAATTGATTTTACCGCCCGTTTGGTTGAAGGTCAGTATCCTGATTACAAACAAATCATTCCTCAAAGGTTGCTCTGCAAAGCGAAGGTGAAGACGCGCGATTTCGCCCAGGCAGTAAGGCGAGCGAGTTTTTTTACCGCCCGGGAAACCAATGATATCAGAGTTAAGCTGGACCCTAAAAGTAACGAGATTTTGATTTCAGCGGAGAGCGCTGGAATAGGCACTAATGAGTCTAGGGTAGAAGCCGAGGTGCGGGGCGAGCCTCAGGAGATTGTTTATAATCATCGTTACTTTTTAGAGGGTTTAAATAATTTGCCTTCCGAAGAAACCATTTTTGAGACTAATGGGCCTGATGAGCCTGGAATTTTGAGGCCTGTTGATCCCGACGGCATGCCTGCCGGGCAGGCAGGTTCTTTTCTTTATCTAATTATGCCTATTCGGAATTGAATTCCGGAAATTAAGAAGCAGGAATTCCCGCAAGATCAGTGTTCCTGATTCCTGATTATTTCTGATTCTATTTTATGCGCCTGAACCATCTAAAGTTAGTTAATTTTCGCAATTATGACAGTTTAGACATAGGGACAAAAAAGAGGGTGATTATTTTAGTTGGCGACAACGCACAGGGCAAGACTAATTTTTTGGAGGCGGTTTACCTTTTGGCAATTACTAAATCTTTTCGTTTGAGAAGCGACGCGGATTTGGTTGGCGAGAAAGATGATTTTGTTCGGATTGAAGCAGAGGTTGTAAGTCAAAACCGAGATTCTAAAATAGAGGTTGTTCTTAAAAAACAGGAGAATCGGGGTAATATTCAGAAAATAATTAAGCTTAATGGTCAGATGGCGCCTGTGCGCGCGATTTTGGGCGCTTTTTCGGCAGTTTTATTTTGTCCGGAGGATATCAATTTAATTAAAGCGGTGCCTGGCGCCCGCCGCCGTTTTTTAGATATCGTGGCCTGTAAAGTAAATTCTACCTATTGCGAGACATTGATGGGATACAATAAAATTCTGAAGAATCGCAATCAAGTTTTGTTGCGGATCAACAGAGGAATTGGAAATCATGAAGAGCTGATTTTTTGGAATAATGAACTTACGCAAAAAGGAAGTTTCATTATTAAATTCCGCCAGAATATGGCGCAAAGGCTGGCCTCTTTAACTAAGATTTATTACAACAAAATTGCCAAAAGAGTTGAGACCGCATCGCTGCCAGAGTTGAGTCTGCATTATCTGCCCTCATTTCATATTCCGCCTAAACTAGACGAGGAGGCAATTAGTTTGAGATTCCGTGGCGAACTTTTAAAGAGGGAGGAGGTGGAAATCGCGCGTCAGCAGACTTTATCCGGTCCGCATCGGGATGATTTCACTTTTATTTTAGGTCGGAAGAATATTGTTTTCGGGGGTTCGCGGGGCGAATTTCGGAGCGCCATTTTGTCTCTTAAGCTGTCGGAATTGGATTTTTTAAAAGAAAATTTGGGGGAACGGCCAGTTTTGCTTCTAGATGATGTATTTTCTGAATTGGACCGGGAGCGGAAAAGAAGGATAGCGGCATTAGTGAAAAATCAACAGGTTTTTATCGCGACTACCGACCTCAAAGAAATCCCTCCTGAACTCAAGAAAGAAGCTTTAATCTTAAAAGTAGAAATGGGGCGGATAAAGACCGCAGTTATGTAACTTATAACTTGTAACTTGTAACGCAAGAACAATGTAACTTGAGTTATAAGTTATAAGTTATAGGTTACAAGTTATAAGAAATATGTTTATTCCTTTAAAATCTGTTTTGCCTCAGATTACCAACAGGGTGGGCATCAGTGTGGCAATAAAAGAAGACCAGATTCCATTGGCCTATAAAAAGGTTGTGGAAGAGATTCTTAATCAAAAAGCCGCGAGCGCTTCGCGGGTTTTATTTTTGCACCATAAAATTTTGACCATAGAGGTGCCTTCTTCAGCATGGGCTTGCCAATTGCAATTCTCCCAAGCGGAAATTGTGGAGCAACTCAACACATTATGCGGCAGAGAAGTAGTGGAGAGGATTATATTCAGGGTAACTGGTAATTAGTGTTTAAGTAATCAGTAATCGGTAACTAGTAATCAGTAATTTTTGCCATTTAACCACGCACCTGCCTTTCACTTTTTAAAAAAGGTGTGGGATAGTGCGGGGTTTTTATTTTATTTCCACAACCACCCTCGCGCTTTGAGTAGTTTCGTTTTCGTGGGAGACCAGAATGGTATAGATTTCGTACTGGCCGGGCAAGGGTTTTCTTTCCCAAATTAAATCATATTCCTCCCCGTCGGGCGTCGCGGGTTCAAAACTGGACCCGATAAGGAAAGCTCTTTTGTCCCGGGTGAGGTCGCGGGCGTAAAAATTAATTTTTCGGATGCCATTTGGATGTGAGGCAACTGCCTTCAATTTATAGGGAAAATTTTCGTCTTGCAAAGTAAGCTGTCCGGCGGGTTGGCTTATATAGATAATTTGTTCGTTTTTAAGATTAATGGTCACGGAATCCTGCGCGGTGTTCCCCATCTTGTCGTAAGCAATGACTTTAATGGTATGGAAACCGGGTTCATCATAACTTACATAATGTGTTTTAAAAGGGGGATTGCCGTTTTTAACATCAAAGAGTTTATTATCAAGATAGAATTCTACCTTGTCAAAGGTTAAAGGCGCTTCGCCATCGGCTTCAATGTTGATGTTGCTATCTTCAATTAAGTCATTGTCGGCTGGCGAGGTAATATTGATGGCGGGTTGATTTTTTTCTTCATGGTAATCGCAAGTTTCCGTGGGCACCTTTCCCGTCTCAATTTTTTCCCGCGCTATCCATTCTTGGATGGGTTTTTCCCAACGTTCATACATAGGATCGTTCTCGGGATGCTCTGGAACGGGACCGCGAGGATTATCCTTGTCCGCATAGTAAAGAATCGTATGAATCTCGCGGAATGTTTTTTCAACCACTTGTTCGGGGCGGCAACAGGTTTCATGCAGGATTTGATTATTTACTTCACAGACCCGCGCCGTGGTTTCATTATATTTGCCGTGCAATATCATTTTGTCCAGCTGATATTTCGTATAAGGGGTAAATTTTTCGGTAGAAGCGCCCTCTAGAGCCTTTTTCATAAAAGCCTGCCAGATGGGGGCGGCAACTTGAGAACCGTCAGCGCGGCGCATCTCACTATTGTCATTATTGCCCACCCAGACGCCCGCTGCTAACGATGGGGTGTAACCGACTGTCCAGGCATCGCGATAATCTTGGGTTGTGCCAGTCTTAGCGGCAACCGGTATTCCTCCTAAATTCAGATAATTATGGGTTCCAAAGATCATCGCGCGGGCATTATTATCAGAAAGAATACTGTTAATTTCTCTCGCAACTTGCTCGGGGATGACCCTTTTTCCTTCTCCTTGCTGCCATTCTTCCAAGATTTGGCCATCTTTATCTTCTATTTTCATAATTACCGTTTTTTCCTGACGGATGCCATCATTGGCAAAAACGCCGTAGGCAGGCACAAAATCGATTAATTTTACTTCACCGCCGCCTAAAACCAGAGAAAGTCCGAATCGCGACCGTTCCCCCAGGGTGGTGATGCCCATTTGATTAGCAAGGTCAATAGTTTCATCAATGCCCGCTAAGTAAAGCGTTTTTACTGCTGGGATATTAAGGGAATTAGCGAGTGCTGTGCGCATAGTGACTGATCCGTGTTCTTTACCATCGTAATTTTGAGGGATATATTCTTTGCCTCCCTGGAGGCCAAAGTTAGTGGTGAGATCGAAAAGCAAGGTATCAGGGGTGTAGCCCTTTTGAAAGGCGCGGGCATAAGCAAATGGTTTAAAAGAGGAACCTGGCTGGCGGGGTCGGAGCGTAACATTCACATTGCCGTCATTTTGGAGGTCAAAATAGTCGCGCGAACCGACCATTACTAAAATTTGTCCCGTCTTCGGGTCAGAAGCAAGCAGGGCGGCATTGCGGGCATTAAATTTTTGGGGATAATCACCGCTCATCTCGTAGACTAACTCTTCGGCTATTTTTTGTTTGTCATAATCCAAGGTCGTGTACACCTTCAAGCCTCCTCTTTCAATAAAGTCTTCGCCATATTTATCCGCGAGGATTTCTTTAATATATAATACAAAATGGGGGGCGATTATCCCTTCTCTGTTTTCCGCGTAGCTCAATTCTTCTTGTTTCGCGCTATTCGCTTCCTCGGGCGTGATATAACCCAAAGTAGCCATACGGTTTAAAATATATTCCCTACGGGCAGCCAAAGCCTCTGGGTGGGAGCCAAAAGGAGAGTAGTAAGTTGTGGCGCGGGGAAGAGAAGCGAGGGTGGCAGCTTCCCCCAAGGTTAATTCCGAGGCTTTTTTATTAAAGAAGGTTTGGCTTGCCGCTTCTATGCCGTAGGCATTAGAACCATAAGGAATTTCATTCAGATACATCTCTAAAATTTGATCTTTGGAGAACCGCCTTTCCAACTCCAGAGACAGGATTAACTCTTTGAATTTGCGGGAGAAGGTCCGTTCAGGGGTTAAAATAGAGTTCTTAATAAATTGTTGAGTAATAGTTGAGCCGCCTTGGCGTACGCCGCCGCCCTTCACATCAGACCAGGCTGCCCTTAAGATGGAGCGGAAATCAATGCCCCTATGGTTATAGAAATCGTCGTCTTCAGCGGTAAGGGTGGCTTTGATTAAATAATTAGAAATTTGAGCGAAGGGAACTATAGTGCGCTTTTCCTCGCCGTGGATTTCGTATAAAAGATGCTCGCCGGTGCGGTCATAGATTTTAGTGCTTTCCGTCATCTGGCGTTCTGCAAGTTTTTGGGGATCAGGCAGGTCTTTGGCAAAATAAGCAAAAACCGAGATAGCGCTGACAACTAAACCAAAAATTCCCAATAAAAATAAGGCGAGAATGATTTTCACTGTTTTTTTCAGCCGCTTTCTTTTTCTTGTTTTTAGTTCTTCGCGGGTAATTACTAAATCTCCCCGCTTGTAGCGCGCGTAACCCGTTTTTTTGCGCTTAGGCAAAGATTTTTGTTGCTTTTGCGGATTTTTTAACATAGATAGCTTAATTCTACGAGATTTTGGGAGAAGTGTCAAAAGGGAATCGGGAATCAGGAATCAGGAATTTGGAATTTGGGATTTTTTGACTGTTTTAAGGAAAAAAGTTATAATTAGAACATATTAATCAATTTTTTATTATGAATCAAGATAAATTAAAAGAGATAATTAATTCTATAAATGAAAGGCTCGCTTTGCATGGCGGTAGTGTGGATTTGGTAGATTTTGACGGGAAAAAAAAGATAGTGAAGCTAAGACTACAAGGCGCTTGTGGTCATTGTCCAATGGCGCAATTAACTAGCGAGAATTTTATTAAAAAAGAACTTTTAGCTAAGATGCCGGACTTGAAAGAGATCATGATGGTTGGGTAGTAATTTTTGATTTGTAATTTTTAACTAATTTTTATTGAATTAAAGAATTATTGGAAAATGAAATCATTCAAAATTAAGTAGTTAAAAATTAGTTAAAAAACAAAAATTAAAAATTTGCAATTCATCATAGGCTAAATAGGCTAATCCGCCCAAGAAGGCGGAAAATTAAGATTTATGTCTAGAGTTATTGTAGATAAGCAAAAAATAGATGAACTCTTAACCCGCGGCGTGGCAGAAGTAATAGATAAAGAAAATTTGGCGAAAAAACTTTTGGCTGGAAAAAAGTTAAGAGTAAAATTAGGGATTGACCCTACAAGTCCGAATATTCATTTGGGTCGCACGATTCCGCTTTTGAAATTGCGCGATTTTCAAGATTTAGGGCATCAGGTGGTTTTGATCATCGGCGATTTTACAGGTTTAATTGGAGATACAAGCGATAAAACTAGCGAAAGACCGATGTTATCCCATAGCGAGATTGAAAAAAATATGCAGACATATTTGGAGCAAGCGGGTAAAATTTTAGACACCAAGGCTTTTGAATTTCGCCATAACTCGGAATGGCTCAAAAAATTAAATTATTTAGAAATAGGGGAGCAGGCTGATCTTTTTTCGATTTCTGAATTTATTACTCGGGAAAATATCAAAAAAAGGCTTAATGAAGGGAAGCGCGTTTCTTTACGCGAAGTGCTTTATCCGTTGATGCAGGGTTATGATTCCGTGGCTATAAAAGCAGATGTAGAATTAGGCGGAACCGACCAGCGCTTTAATCTCTTAGCAGGCAGAAAATTGCAAGAGCATTTTAGCCAAAAACCGCAGGATATTTTAATGAATAATTTGATTGCGGGCTTAGATGGGCGCAAGATGAGTTCATCTTGGGGCAATGTAATTAATGTCGGGGATACGCCCGAAGAAATGTTTGGCAAAATAATGAGTATGGCTGATGATTTAATTATTCCTTATTTTATCCACTGCACGCGGACGCCTTCAGAAGAAGTTGAAGAAGCCCAAAAAGCGCTTAAAGAAGGCAAAAATCCCAAAGAAATTAAGGAAAAGTTGGCTTACGAGATTACTCGGATGTACTGGGGCGAGGACGGGGCTAAAAAAGGCAAGGATAACTTTGATCTTGTTTTTTGCCAGAATAAAATTCCGGAAGATATTCCCGAGGTTAGTTTTCAAGAAAAGGAACTGGATATTTTGGATTTATTAGTAAGGGCTAAACTCTGCAAAAGTAAAAGCGAGGCGCGGGATATGGTGGAGCAGGGAGCAGTGAAGATTGACCAAGAAATTATTCGCGATTGGAAGATAATAATTTCTGGGTTGAACAATAAAGTTGTTCAGGTGGGGAAGAGGAAATTTTGCCGCATCAAGAATAATAAATGAAACCTTAAAATATAAATTCTCTGATAAAATAATATAAAAATCCGCGATTTTTATTGCGGATTGATGTTTTTTAAGATTCAGTATTAAATTTTTTGATTTCTAACGATCTAACAGCGCCGCTCCGATCATTCCTGCTTCGCGGCCAAGCTTGGCTTTGACGATTTTTACGCATTCACCTAAACCTTTTAAGGTGAATTTTTTTGTATTGTGAATAGCAAGATCAGCAAAATTCGCAACTTCAGACAAGCCGCCGCCGAGGACAATTATTTCGGGCTCTAAGATATTGATAATATTGGCAAGGCCTACGGCTAAATAGTTGCTTGCTTGCCTAAATATGGATTGAGCTGGCTCCAGACCGCTTTTTGCTTCTTCTTCTATGGCATAGGCATCCCGCCTAAACCCGGTGCGGTTTTCATATTCCTGGATGATGGCTGTAGCCGAAGCATACGCCTCCAGGCATCCTTTTTGGCCACAGGAGCATTTTCGTCCGTTATAATCAATAATCATATGACCAAACTCTGTCGCGGACGTGCAGACGCCGTGGTAGAGTTTGCCGTCAATGACAAGACCCCCGCCGATACCTGTGCCCAAGGTGAGTCCGGCGGCTTTTTTCTTCCCATACGCAGCGCCGTAAGTAACCTCGGCTAAGATAAAGGCATTAGTATCATTATCCAAAAAGACCTGTACTTTAAATTCTTTTTGCAGAAGACGAGCAAAATCAATATGCTCCAGAGCCTTTAAATTAGGCGATAAAAGATTGATTTTTTGATTAATGTCAATAATGCCGGCTTGGGCAAGGCCGATTTTTTTTACTCCAGGGACAATAATTTTTTTAATATTTTCTTGGACAGCTTGAATCAATTCTTCTTCTTTATGGGGCGAAGAGATGGTTGTTTGCTTTAAAATTTTAAACCCCTCTTTGTTGATTTCAAGTAGACCGAAATTGGTTTTGGTGCCGCCTAGATCAATACCCACAGAAAGCATAATTTTATGTCCAAATTTGTTCTTTATTGTTTAGATATTTTTTTAGAGTGAGCCGCGCCAAAAGGTATGAAATTGTAGATTCCGCGCCTTGATTGAGATTGACTGAAGATTCTCTTAAACCATCGTGACAGCCGCCCGTGCTTTCGTCGTAAACCATCCGATTTAAAAGATTTTTGCCCAGAAACCAATAAAACGCGTTGATCGCTTGATTCAGATATTTTTTTTGTTTGGTAATCTTATAACATAGAGTAAGGGCTTGAACCATTTCCGCAGCCTCTTCGGGCTGTTGGTCAAAATACGCCCTTTTGCCGCTAAGCGTATACCAACCTCTTTGACCAATAGGAGAAAAGATTTCATTTTCAAAGGTAATAGAGCACAAAAAGTCCAAAGTTTTTTCCGCAACTTGCAAGTAATTTTGTTTTTTGGTCGCTAAATAGGCATAAAGCAAGGCTGCGGGCAGTTTCCCGTTGGAATATGAGACTTTGCGCTCAAACCATTGCCACGAAGGGTTAGAATTCTTGCGATAAAGCGCGACAAGAGAGTTGGCTTTACGCTGTATATATTTGATGTTTTGCAGAGATGGGGCGATTTTGTGGAATTTGCAGATTCCGATTAGGGCACAGGCAATAGCGCGGGAATATTTCAATTTTTTAGTTGGAGGGATTGCTTTTTGGAATAAGGCTTTGGCTTTGTTTCTAATCGTTTGGGGTAAAGATTTTGTCGCAGTAATCGTCCCTAAGGCCCAGACTGCGCGGCCGTGCGCGTCTTCAGACCAATGTTTTAGGTCAATCTCTTGATTATGATTGACGAAATTGAAAAATCTACCATCATTTTTTTGCACGTGTTGAATGAAATTTAAATATATTTTGAGCAAAGGGAGAACATTTTTTTTTCTAAAAAGCCTGTAATGATAGCAGAGAGCAATGAGGCCGCGCGCCACATCATCCGTTGAGTATCCTGAATTTGGATCTGGCGTCGCGTGTTGCGCGAATTGGATAATACCGAAATTATCACTTAACTTTTTAAAATGCTTTAGGCTCACTTGCGGCAGTTTTTTTAGAGACTTTTGCTCAAGGCTCGAATATTGCTGAAAGATTTTGGTATAGGAGAGAGCGACATTGGGCCAGGTCATCATTCGGCTGGAGGAATAAGCCTCTTTTTCTATTTTTGTTTTTAGATCGGGATTATTCAATATCTTAAGGATGGCTTTTGCAAAGGATTGGGGATTTTTAAAATCAACGAGAATGCCTTGGTTTTCATTTTGAATTACATCGCGCGCATGCAGGAAGGGGGTGGAGATGACAGCGCGACCGCAACCTAAAGCATAGGCTAAGGTGCCGCTTGTGATTTGATAGGGATTCAGATTAGAGGCAACATAGACATCGGTCGCTTGAAGATATTGGATAATCTCCTGCAGGGTTAAATATTTATTGTAGAATTTAACATTATGCTGCAGTTTTAATTTTTGCACATTTTTTTCCAGAGAATTCCTGTACTCTTCGCCTTTTAAACTTCTGACCACAGGATGGGTTTCACCAATAATTAAGTAAAGAAGATTGGGAAATTTTTCCACCACTTTAGGGAGGGCTGCGATAACATACTCATACCCTTTATCTTCACTGACTAACCCGAAGGAAGAAAGAACGATTCTGTCTTGATAACCAAGCTTGATTTTTGGCTTCAAATTCGGCACAAAGGGGACACTGGGAATTCCGTGCGGGATTATTTCAATAGCGGATTTTATATTATAATCATTCCTTAATATTTTTATCGCGCGAGGAGTCATCACGATAAGACAGCGGGCATAGCGCGCAATAGACTGAACAATATTTTTCAAATGGTCATCAGGATGGGGCAGCAGAGAATGAAGGGTAACCACTATGGGTTTTTGCAAGGTTTCTAGAAAAGGCACGAGGTAGCTTCCCCATTCGCCGCCGAAAATGCCGAACTCATGCTGAATGCATACTAATTTTACCTCTTTCAGGGAATTGATCTTTTTTGCAATGTCAATATACTCTTGAATATTGGATTCATTAATTTCAAAGATTACCTTCTTTTGATAATTATATATGTTTATTGCCCCTCTATTTAATGCCAGAACTTTTGTTTTTAAGCTTGGCATTTTGTTGGCAATGGCATTTGCCAAATCGTGCGTAAAAGTCGCAATACCGCATTCGCGTGGCGGAAATGTGCCTACATACAAAATCCAAGATGGCTCTTCTTTAGTAATCATAGACAGTATTTTATCACGAAGCGATGATCCAGTCAACTTACATTAATTTTTAAGGGACCCCGCTCTTCGAATCTGAAGGCTCGTCAGAGTCTGAACGACCTGAACGACCTAAGTTTTTTAAAATTTAGGCGGGAAAGCTTCAGGCATTGCGTAATAATTTCACCAAAAGTTCATCTAAATTTAAAGAAACAGCAGCAATGACCTGATCGGCGGCGCCATAATAAATATACAGTCGACCGTCAAAAAGAGCAGTATCAGTCGGGAAAATGATGTTAGCCACATTGCCAGATTTTTCATAATCCGCCTCTGGCGAAAATAAAGGATAATCCAGCCTGCCGATTACTTTTAGCGGGTTCTGTTTATTAAGTAATGCCGCTGTAGCATGATAAATTTTGCCGTAGCTGGAATCTTCCACGGCGTGATAAATTAAAAGCCAGCCAGCATCAGTTTCCAGGGGCGGCGCGCCGCCGCCAATATTGCGGGATTCAAAAGCATATTTCGGTTCTAAAATAACATATTCCCCCAGTTTTTTCAGATAATGCTCCCAATATTTTTTATCCATTAATTGTTCAAAGCGATCAAAAAAAATAACTTGCATACCCGGCAGAATGCGGTGGATTAACGCAAATTTTCCGTTGATTTTTTTAGGGAAAAGAAGGGCATCTTTTTCCCAGAGGATAACATCAGGGCCTACCTTGTCTTTATAATATGATTCAAAGAAAAAGTATTTTTCTTTAAGATTATAGCTGGATTTTCGGAAAAGATCCTCGGCTTTATCATAGGTTAATTGGCACGAAATAATACCCCTCTTTTTCCATTCTTTTAAATCTTTGCTTTCCGCGTAAGCAATCCTAGCATTTTTTCCGTCAAATGCTGTGTAGGTTAGATAATAGGTGCCTTCAATATAGGCGATGCGGGGATCCTCAATGCCTTGTTTTTCATAATCATATTCTGGACGCAAGATAGGTTCCGCCGCCCTTTCTACCACTTTTAACGGACCCTCCAGAACACAATAGCCGATTGAAGAATAGTTGTCTTTCTGGACTGCCCGATAAAACATCTTTAGAATCTTTCCCGCCTGGACTACAGCAGGGTTTGAAACAGCCTCAGTTTCATGTTTTTGTTCGGAGGGCTTTAAAATTACGCCTTCTCTCTTAATGTTCATTGTTTTTAGAATCAGTTAATTGATTTTTTTGAAATAGCCCCCAAAATTTTTTATTGGAATTTTTGGGGTTTACTCAATCATCAATCATTTCAGGCTGTTCGTGCAGAGGTGTGATGTCTAGTTGCCTGTAAACCCATCGCGCGACATTATGCCCCCATTCATTGAGTTTATTGGTTCTTAAATCCAGCACGCCACGCAGAGCTAAAACGCGGAATAATCTCTGATTGGGCGTGAGTTTAGAATTAAGGATAGGCACGCCATCGGCAATTAGAAATTCGTCTTTGGTTTTTAGATGTTTGTAATGATAGCCTTCTCGTTTAAAGATGAATTTTCCGTTTTGATACTTATAAATCCCGGCTGCTATTTCCTTTTTGTTTTCCGCCCATTTATAAAGGAGGTTATGCAGGATCATCTGGCTGCCAATTTTCGGTCGGCGGATATTGCGATTGACCTTGTTAATATCAATGCGGTAATTAGCCTTTAAAAATTCCAGGACGTGGAATCCCAAAAGAGGTGGTTCTCCATTGGCAATTTGGACCATAGGAAGGCAGGGAAAAGAGCCTAGAAGGCGAGGATTACATTCCACGACATAAAGCTTCTCGGTTTCTTTTTCAAGGAGCATATCCAATCCAAAGATTCCTTTGTAACGCAGGCCAGAGAGATGAGAACCGATTTTTTCCGCGATTATATTGGCTTGTCTCTGGACCTTTTCATTAAATACTGCCTGCGTCCAGTCGTGTCCAGAGAATAAACCCGAACCTTTTTTGAGATTCCAGAGTTCAGGTATGTCTAGGAGTTGAAATTGGAGTCCAGTTGAAATAATTCCTTCTCTGGTTACACAACCGGTTAGGCTAGGGGATGGACCGTGGATAAATTTCGTAATCACAACTTCGGGCGGGGTTTCATATTCCTGCACGCGGCTGTGGTTAATGAAATTATTATAGTCCTCTTTATTATTAATAAAAAAAGTTCCTTTCCCGCCGCCGCGATCAGGAAGCTGGATTACAAAATGCGGCCCATATTTTTTATTAAGCGCGTCAAAATCTATTTTTGAAAGATTATCGGTTTCACCAGGGATTAAGTCAATGTCGCATTTTTTTAAGATATCTCGGAAATAAACTTTGTTTTCCAAACTTTTTTTGCCAAATTCCGGTGAATTGTTAAGTATGGTCCAGCCATGTTTTTTGGATTCCGCCATAATCTTGTCAGTAGTTTTGTAAAAGAGCAGGGCTGGCTTCTCCGGCAGTTTTTTTAAATACTTTTGGGTACGGCGGTTCAAAATAATAGAAGTAGCGTTACGGTTGCATTTCAGATGTTTTGTCGGTCTGCCTCGTTCCAAGGAATAAACAGAAATGTCTTTTTCAATCGCTGGCGTGTCTAAGCTATATCTTAGGCAGACTATCTTGTAGTTTGGGACGATGTCTTCCAAACCAGTACGATTAAAAGCAGTTACGCCGACACCAACAATCGGTTTTTTGATGGTCTGAAATACTGCTTTCAAGTCTTGGAGGTTGGTAACACGAATGGCCATATTTTTTATTTAATAAATTTACTTTGTATGATTTTTATTAACTCCTTTTTAAAAATATCAAAAGCGGAGATTAAACCAATATTTTTATAATTGATAAAATGTTGTTTTAAAAATGTGAATTCCACTAAATCGAATTTACCTTGGCTAAGGCGATCAAGCAAAATAAAGGTTTGCTTTAAATCAAGATTCTCTTGTTTTATTAAGGCATTGATTTCTTTTAAACCAAAAAAATAAAGACTGTCATGGTAATTGGCGCCTTTAACTGCGCTTGACCGCAAGCCTCTCTTGGCGCGCAGGGTTAAGTCCCATGCCAGGTCGTTATTGATATTCAATTTAGTTAAAGTGATAAACGTTTGATAAAAAGATTTCTTTCGGGCTAGTAAAATAGTTTTAAGGCGCAGATGGGGAATAAGGCTTTCACGACGGCTGCGTGCTTGAGGCGTTAAGAACTTTTGCAGTTCTTGATAAGCCAGTTCGCCTATTTTTACAGCAATGCCCTCTTCTTTCCTAACGCTCGCGCTAGAGTTGTGGCGGGCGAAAAAAGCAGGATATTTCCGGGCGTTAGTAGAGATTAAAGCGTGGCCCAGGACTTCATGGGCTAGGCTGCGGATGATCCTGGCGGGTGAACGCAAGGTACAAATCCCGACTTTAATATTTTTTCTGCTCGTGATAATTCCCTGGAGACGGCTATCTATCGCCGAGATTTTTGCCCTGTGTTTTAAACCTAGTTTAGAAAGGATTTTTTGCGCGAAATAGACAGTTTCATAGGCCTCAATAATTTCTTGTTTATTACGGGGGAATGACAATTTAGCAGGGAGTCCTGAATGCTTTATTTTTTTAAATTCATAATATTCTCTGCTCGCTAGTGAAAAGCCTTTCTTTTGGCTCAAAGAATTAAGAATAATCGCCTTCTCGGCATCAAAGATGCGGCGTTGGTAAATCTGACCTAGGGCTGACTTGTCACTCTCTACCTCCCGCCGGAAAGCGTTTAATTTTTTAACTAGGGCAGCTGCTTTATCAAAAGTGAGGGGAGAGCTTTTTTTGTAGTGAAATGCGGGATTATAGATTTTGTTTTCATAAAGCGCGCGAAAGAATTTTTTTTGTTCACTCAATTCATTGGTAATCGCGTGGAGGGAATAGGTTTTAGTGAATTTTTGGGCTAGAGATTTTAGTCTTTGGTGGTATTCCCTGTCTTTTTGACGACTGTATTGGTTCGCGGTAATAATTTGAGGAATTTTCCCCTTGTTGATCTTAATATATTCTTTCACCCATCGCAGATAAGATTTAGAGTCAAAGTGGGTCATTGATTTTAAGTGAATTTTAACTGCGTATAGCTCCTCTAACTTAATGCGTTTTAGCTATTTTATGCGGATCAACCAAAAATCTTTTTAAATCTTTGCGGCCAATAATCATTGGATATTTTAAATGCCTTCGTTTGACAATGGAAACAGCGGTTTTTACTTTCATGCCCGCCAGCACAAAGGTTAAAGGAACCATTACGCGATAGGTAGTGCCATGGGCGGAATGGATAATAATTGTGTTTACTATTTCTTTGTAATTGCTCAACACCTCTTCCTCAACCTCCTGGGCTATTATTTTTGCCTGCTCGGGCGAAAGGGGAGTATTAAAATGGTATTTTCCAATCGCTTCCAGGGCGTTGTCAAAACCTAAAATACGGGCAAGCTCGGTGCTAATTGAACTATAGCCCGCTCCCGTATCAATTTTAGCTTGGATTTGATATTGTTCTCCATTTTTGGTAAAAAGAATAATTGGTTCGCTGGAACCCACGATATATTTACCGCCTTTTTCATCTCTTTTGGCTTCTTCTATATCACCACCAAAGAGTTCTTGCGCGATGCGGATGCCTTTTTCTGCGGTTTTAATTTTTAAGCCCCGCACCCTTTCCAATCTTTCTTTCAAAGGGGAGAGATTGGCGATTTGGATAGAAAGACCGGGCCTAGCATTTACTTCAAGGAGCACCGGGCCTCGATCGCGATCCAGAACTATATCTGCCCCTAGATACCCTAATCCTGAAGCAATCTGCGCTTCTACAGCGAGCTTTAAGATTTGTTTCCAGTGGGGAATTTTGATGTTTGAGAGCGCGCGATTGGTGCCAGGGATATTTTTTAACACTTGGTCATCTTGGATTGCGGTTGTGGTCATGCCCGTGGCAATATCAATACCCACCCCAATACCCCCAAGATGAAGATTGGCTTTGCCTTCGGAACGCCGCGTGGGCAGGCGAAGCATTGCCATTAAAGGCATTTTATTGTAGATGATAATGCGGACATCAGGCGTGCCGCGGTAGCATAAGCGGCGGAATTTTTTAGTTTTTTTGAGTCTTTCCTCAAAGAAGGCGATATCCGGATCGCCAGAAATAGAATAACGTCCGTCCAAAATATCTTGAATATGAGCTTTAAAATCGGCAATTGTGGCTTCTCCCCCCGATGATTTAATCCAGTTGCTGTTTTTTTTGCGGCCATAGATTACCATAATTCCACCTCCCCCTAAACCCATATTGGGTTTTAACACAAAACTGGAGGGAAGAGTCTCCCAAGAGAAATGGTCTAGATCAGTGCGGTTCGCGATGACGCCGTATAATTTTGGTACGGGAATGCCCACCTTCTGCAGAATATGTTTGGTTTTTAGTTTGTTATTCGCGAGCCGAATCGCGCGGCGGTTGTTACTCGGACGAATATAGTCAAAATTGCGGGCATTCATACCTAAGATACTTTGAGCAGTTTTAAGATATTGAAACATAGGTAAAATTTTAAATTTTCAAGCACCAATTTTCAATGAAATCAAAAAGCACCAAATTCCAAACAAAACATTTTTTGTTTGGTTGAAAATTGGAATTTGGAACTTCATTGCAATTTGAAAATTGAAAATTAGAAATTTTATTTTCCTTCTTCTTTTTTCTTTTGTATTATTGCCTTTATAACTTTCCGAAAGCGGAAGTATTCCGAGACGCGCAGCCCTGTCCATCGTCCTAAAGCAAGATTCAAGACGATGGTTAAAAAGATAAGCTCGGGATAAGCAATAATGAGCGTGCGCAAGGTTTGCCAAGTGACAATAAAATAACAAATAATGGAGAGAATTAAAGTTTCCAGAGTTAATTTAATCGCCGTGCGTGCGCCTTTATCCACTTGGACGTTTACAAACTGCTCTACTAATATAATCATAATTAACATCGGAAAGATGGAAACGGCGATGAGGCCGGTGCGACCGTGATAAGCGCCTTCAGCAAGCATCGCCAGAATCGCGATACTGACTAAAGTCAAAACAATCGCAATACGGGGCAGATGGAGCATTTTAATTTTCTGCAGTATGAGACGCATTAGGGTGCCAAAGATGAGAATTAAAAGGAAGATCGCCAGTCCGTATTTTAAACCCGTAGCCACAAAGGAGAGAGCTACCACAGAAGGGATATAAATACCAAAGGCTTTAATCCCTAAAATCTGACGGGCAAAGGCAATGATGGTGGCGACCAAAGGGAGCATCAGGATAAGCAGAATCGTATTGGTAGGTACGCCCTTGTTAATCATAAAGTTCACCGCATAGGAAGCAAAGTTCCAAGGCGCGAGTTTATTCAATGTTCTTTGGCTATGGACACCCACAGTTTTAAATTCGATTCCCTGTGTGCGTAAGGCAGGGATAATATTTTGGGGAGTGCGCGCTTCGATGATAAAGGTTAATGCCTCCTTGTGGGTTAAAAGCACCACTTCCGGCTTTAAAATATCAAAAGTGCTCTGTGCTACTCGGGAAGCGATGCCAAAACCTTTGTCCGTAATTGCCACAATCGTTTTATTATTAAAACTTAAGTCTTCAATCTTTTCAGTTTGTTGGCCAAGCTTAGCGAGCGCCTCTAGTCCCGCCAAGGAAGAAGTCCAGCTGATAATGATATTAGATTTTTTCAAGTCGGCGGAGGATTCCGCGAGTTTGCGGGTTAATTTTTCCAAGCCCGTGTATTCCGCCTCGCTAGGTTCATATTGGATTGGAATAATTAAAATTCCTTTTTGCGCCGCGTATTGGGTCAGAGATTTAAGTTCTGGATCGTCTAAGGTCTTGTCCGTGATCATTACCAGGAGATCATTATAGACAGTGACAAAGATTTCATCTTCGGATTCCAGCTCGCCAGCGGTCATTTTTAGTTTAATGCGATAGTTGCCTGGTTCATTATAGATATGGATTACATCCACGCCTTCTTCCTTTTCACCATCGCCAAAATTCCATTCATAGTTTACTTCTAAATCCTCCGGAATTACCGTTGATCCCGACGCGTCAAAAAGCACCTTTCTTTGGGTCGCCACATTTTGATCCTTGCCGGCATTGGCTTTGATTTGGGGTGCAATCTGGATAGGTAGGATTTGATTTTGGTTTTGCAGGGGCGCGGTCTCTTGCGCCAGAGCAGCATTGGCGATTAAGGAGACTGCCGTGACGGTCAAGAATATAGCGAAAGATAAATTTTTGGTCATAAAGTTTGACTAAATTTAATTTGTGTTTTCTAAACAATTGTATTTTAACTTAAATTGAGGCAAGAGGCAAGACAGGAATCGGGAATCAGGAAGCAGGAATTATGAATTGGGAATAAGGAGGAAAAAAATAAAAAAGCGCTATTAGATTATAGCACTTATATTTATTTCTGGATTCTAGTTTCTGGCTTTTCACCTCACCGAATTTGCGGCGCAGACGGCGCAGGCGAGAGCGTCAGCCGCGTCATCTGGTTTTGGGATTTCCTTTAGATTAAGCAGTATTTTTACCATTTTTTGGACCTGCTCTTTGCCGGCACGCCCATAACAAGCAACCGCTTGTTTTACTTGCAAGGGAGTGGCGTCAAAAACCGGAATCTTGTTCTGTTCCGCGCAAAGCAAAATAACGCCTCTTGCGTGCCCCACTATGATTGCGGTTTTTGTATTTTTAAAGAAGAAAACCTGCTCGCAAGCCAAAAGATCGGGTTTGCTTTTTTTAATTATTTTGTTTATTTCCTTGTAAATCGTGGCAAGCCGCATAGGCAGATCTTGCTTGGCTGGCGTAGAGATTATGCCATATTTAATTAAAGTCAATCTATTTTTGTCTTTTCCTATTAAACCATATCCAGTAGTCGCAGTGCCGGGGTCAATGCCGAGGATAATCATATTTTAGTAATCAGTAATTGGTAATCGGTAATTAGTAATTTTTATCGGCCGCAGGTCGATTTGTACTAATTACTAGTTACTGATTACGGATTACTTTTTAGATTTGTGTAAATCTCCTGCACATCATCGTGCTCTTCTAAAGCATTCAGTAATTTTTCCACCCTGGAAACATCAATGGCAACAGTATTTTTAGGCGCGAATCCGAGCTCCGCGGATTCAATTTTTATTTGCAGGGCGTCTAGTTTTTCTTTGACTTTTTGAAGGTCTTGGGGCGCGGTATAAATTAAGGTCTCGTTATTTTCAATTTTGATATCTTCAGCGCCGGCTTCAATTACCGCGAGTTCCTGTTCCTCGGATAATTTGCATGCTCCTAAATCAATAATGCCGCAAGGCGTAAATTGCCAAGAAAGAGAACCGCTTTCTCCAAATTTGCCGCCGTTTTTAGTGAGGATATTTTTAATCTCGGAAAGGGTGCGGTTTTTGTTATCGGTGGCGGTTTTAATGATAATCGCCAAGCCCTCGGGTCCCACAGCCCCATAGGTTGCCTCCTCAATTTGACCTTCTGCTCCCTCGCCCGTCCCGCGCTTTACTGCTTTTTCAACTGTTACTTGCGGCATATTCGCTTGTTTGGCTTTTTCTAAAGCAAGGCGCAGTTTAAAATTCATCATTGGATCGCCGCCGCCGCCCTCTTTGGCCGCGATCGCGATCATACGGCCGATTTTAGTAAAAATTTTGCCTCGTTTTTGATCCGCGGCTCCCTTTTGGTGTTTAATTGTGGCCCATTTAGAATGACCGGACATATAGTTAGAATCTAGAATCTGGAATTTGGAATCTAGAATCAAGAATAATGTGATATAAGTATTGTAGCGGAAAGAGGGGAGAATTTCAATCTTTAATTTGGGCAAGAAAAAAACCACAAGATGTGCTTGTGGTATTTAATTATACGACATTAAGTAAGGAATTTCTGTAACCCCGCTGCCATCAGTGAGTGGTAGAATAATGGTAACTAAATTTTGTGCCTGGAAAAGCGTCCTCGTTTCACGTTTTAGTTTGGTAATTTTGAAGCCCTGACGCAAAGCAATTTTTTCTTTACGGTCTATTTTCGGATTGGCATCAAAAATCAAAGTTATTAACGTGGGCAAGAGCAGATTCACAGTTTTTGCTAATCTTTGCAATTTAGAGTTTTTTTCTACTTTGAACTGGAAATCTGCGTCGCTAAGAGCACTTTTATCAATGTTGGTTAGAATTTCCTCAATGATGGTTTGTTTTCTGTCAATCAAAGTAAAGAGCTTTTTCTGCTCGTCATTCATCTCTCCCACTTCTTCCTCAAGTTTGGGGTTCTGGGGGTATCTTGGTTCAATGTAGTCTTGGGGTTCAATTTTTTGAAATTTCGTCCAAAGCCGTAGTTTCTTAAATAACAATTCCAGGTTTAACTCTCCGTTCGTTTGTTCTGACATTTTGTACCTCCAGCTGGTGTTTTTTTGCGTTTAATGTTCAAGCGGATTTAATAAAGGAGCAATTTTCATTTTTACAGTATTTTTTGATTTTTGTCAAATAAAAAATGAAGAAAAATAAGAAGACAGGGGAGTAATAAAAATACATATTGGGTCCGGTTTGGGGCAAAATTTTTTGCTGATTTGGCTGAGTTTGATTTTCTGGGGTTTTTGGTCTTGTGATTTTTGCGGCTAAAATTTGCGGAAACCCATTATCCTTACCAGGAGTCGGATTATCTGTCCATTGCCAATGATCCACATTTTGACGGCTGTAAGATTGTCCTTCTTTAGCTTTGCTATATTTAATTTCATCAACTGCCTGACCTAAAGGGTTTAGAAGCCGCACACAATCGCCATTGTTGTTTAAAGATATTTTAGTTTCTTTGTAGTAAAGGACGAGATAAGAATTGGCTTTAATTTTAGTGTTTTCGGGAAAGGTGTGCGGCTTGGAGCCCGCGCTTTCGCAATCATCAATCTGCCAATTTGTTAAATCAATTTCTTCTTCGCCTCTATTTTGCAACTCAATAAATTCGCCTTCTTCGTCTTTGCCTTTTGGATCAGGTAAAAATTCATTGATCCAGAGAGCGCGTGAATAATCTTTGGTTTCTTCTTCGGGCGATGCGGCGCATTCTTCATCTGATACAATTTTGTTTGGTTCGCCCGGCGTGGTATTACAGCTCCAGCTCCAGCCATTGTTGGTTTTATTGTATGATTCGCCCTCTCTAGGGTCGGAATACGGAACCTCGTCAATGGCTTGACCATTAGGCCATAGGAGCCTGACCCAGTCGCTGTTGTTATTAAGCGAAATTTTAGTTTGAGAATAGGGGAGAGTAAGATAATCCCCTCTCTTGATGATAAAATTTTCCGGAAAAGTATAAGGATGCGAGCCTTTATTTTCCTGGTCATCAATTTGCCAATTTGCTAAATTGATTTCCGCGGGACCGGGATTATAGATTTCAATAAATTCGTTTTCCGCGTCCTTGCCTTTGGGATTAGGGAAAAATTCATTGATCCAGATGTGGCGGGGGTAGGATTTATTCGGTATTGCATTCACGGGGTCATCTTTTGTGGCAATGATATTTTGTAAGCCTGGTGTTGCGGTTGCGCTCCAGGCCCAAGTGTTATCAGTTTGGCGGTTGTAGGATTCGCCAGTCGGTGCTGGACCAAGGTAAGTAATTTTGTCCGTAACCTGATTTTCTTTTATTAAATAAACCGTATCGCCATTTTTGTCATTATTTAAGGAGATCTCTTTGCCCGTGTAAAAAGCACGATAAGAAAGAGCAGGTATTGTCGTGCCTACTTCAATAATGAAACCAGATGGTTTTTCTTTTTTATTTTCGGATTCGTCTCTCAATTCCCAGAGTGAAATATCGGCTGTGGTATCACTGTTATTGAAAAGTTCAACATATTCACCTTCGTGGTCATCGTTTACTGGATCAGGAAGAAGCTCATTGATTAGAATGAAATTAACCGCAGGGGCAGTATCTTGGTTTGGATTTTCTGGAGGGGTAGAGGGTTCTTCTGGGGGCAGAATATCTTCTCCTTGTCTACTATTAATTTCGCCTGGCGTGCCTCCATCCATTAATGACTCTTGCCATAAGCCCGCATTATTTTTCTCTAAAGTTTTTCCATTGCCAGCTGCACCTATAGCTTTATCGTAATTGGCTGTATCAACCTCGGTGCCATCTTTATTTAATAGTTTTAAAATAGATGAAGTATTAGACAAGTCTATAATTGTATCAATAATTGTTCCTTGATAAGCTGGCAGATCGGTTATTAGGGTGGCAGCATCACCAGCCAATAAAGCATATTCGCCAGCCGCTAAAATTAAAGAGCCGCGGCTGTTGTTCTTGGGCGGGGCGTTGAGGCCGTGATTAGTGGCGGTGTCGCCGTCATTAAATTTCCAATCAGTTAAATCAATCGTTTCGGTGCCGTTGTTGTGAATCTCTACCCATTCGTGTTTGTCATCGCTGCCCGGTAAGTCATACATAATTTCAGTAATTTCAAGTTTTGTTTGAGCTAAACAAGGCAAAATATCAAAAACAAAAAATTCTACCTCCCAAAAGAATAATAGAACAACAATGATGCTTAATTCAGTTTTGTACTGGCGCACCTTTTAAAACCTTCCTTCCTAAAGGGGTTTTGAATTTATTCCTTTTTCTTGAAGAAATTACAGTTGCCGCTTGCGTCTACTTCGTGCCCGAAACACATTCCTTTTCCGGCGTCTTCGGCATTCGCTTGGAAGTTAGCGCAATCAACACAGCGCTGGCCTTCGGGGCCATTGGGGGTGTATTGCACGTCCATATGAGTATTTTAATTATCAGAATTTTTTTCTGATTTTAACTTTTTAAAGTTGTGGTAGCTACCGGGATAAATAGTGATCTCCATTTCTGTCCCGTCTGGGCACGGCATTATAATCTTGGGATACCCTTCGCGGCTCGTTTCCCCGCTCACTTCGCCAGAGGGGTAGCGCGGCCATTTAATACATTCCATCTCAATCTTTGTGCCGGGTTTAAAAAGCCCTGCGTCTTCTGCTTCATGAAAGCCTTGGCATACTTTTTCCGCTTCTTTTTGCCCCTCCTGTTCTGTTGACTTTTTAACTATTCTTATCTTATCACTTTCTTGCCGGAATCCTTCTTCTAACCCAGGCGCATTTTCTATGGACATAGATTTGTTTTAACTATTGATTATATTAATCGTTCTTTTCATTGCGACAAAGGCATAGGCCCAAAGCACGGGAAGCCAAAGGGGCATAATATTTAAGAGGCTCCGGCTTCAATAACTCACCCTTCCCCTCCCTTTAGAGGCGAGGGAGTACTAATCCCTCCTGACAAGGGGGCTAGGGGGGTTGCAATTATGACAAATCGAGCCTCCTATTATCCATAAGATAATATTTATTTGCGGTAAGAAACATATACATACACGGTTTAAGGTTGTAAGATTGGATTTATTTATTCTTTTAATCTTTTCTTTAAATACTCCACCACCTCCACTGGAGAGGGATCGGTTTCATACTCCAATGCGAGGTAGTAGCTTAGAAAGTCGCCGAAGTAGAGGGCGCCGAAGATTTTAGTTAAAGGGTTGCCTTCGGGCATTTCAATATTCATTACTTCCCCGCCTTTTTCGCGGATAATTTCGCTTGTGATGTCCATCCGTTTCAAGATGCGCGGGTGGTCGGCTTTATTGCGCAGGATGATGACCACAGTCGGGATATTTTCTTTTTTGAAATTGGTTAAGCCCGCGGTCTCATTGTGATTTAATTCGGGGAAATAATTGTAAAAGGCAAGAACTTTGGAATTTTCATTGAATTTGATTTTCCAAATGCGGGCAATATCCTTGAATCGTTCGCTGGCGTACACTACTATGAGTTTTCTTTTTAATTGGGGAGCAATTTGTTTCGCGTTTTCTTCAAAAGTCATTTTAGTTAAGGCTGCCGCGGTTGCTTTGATTTCATTGGTTTTGTCGGGCGCGAGACCAGCGCGCGTCATCGCGGCTAAAATGCCGGTGAACATATAGCCCGTGCCGCAGCGGGGCTGGATGTTTTCATTGGGGATTAAAATTAAGGGCAGCTTATCTTTTTGGCATAGTTTAGCGAGCTCGCCGCCAGTGGTAATGCCGATCATCTGGATTTTTTTGCGCCGGCATTCTTTGTAAACACTCAACGTTTCTTCGGTATTGCCGGAAAAAGAAGAAGCAAAAACAAGGCTTTTAGTATTTGCTTCTTTGGGCAGGGAATAATTTTGGCAAATCAAAATTGGCACTTTTATTTTGTCAGCGAGATAGGTTTCAATAATTGCCGCGGGCAGAGAAGAGCCGCCCATACCGGCAATAATGATGTTGGAATACTTTTTTTTAGGCACCTTTACTTTTGTTGCAATAGTTAGCGCTTTGCCAAATTGGAGGGGAAAGTCCTTCAGGACTTTATACATATTAGCTTTGTCAATTGGGGAAGGCATAGATGTAATAAGTTAAAAATGAAAAATGTAAAATGTAAAATCATAATTCAAAATTAAAAATTTTGCATTTTACATTGTCTCGCTTTGCGAGATCTCGCGAAGCGATGATAATTTTTCATTTTTTACTTTAAATTTTGAATTATGAACTATTATAGCATTTTCTGTTTGCGGGGAACAATATTTAAGTGCTCATAAGCAAGATGGGTGGCAATTCTGCCGCGCGGGGTGCGGGTCAATAAACCCGCTTGCAATAAAAATGGTTCGTGCACATCTTCAATCGCGTCTTGTTCTTCGGAAGAAGAAGCGGAGAGGGCATTCAAACCCACTGGTCCCCCGTCAAATTTTTCAATAATCACTTTCAATAGTTCGCGGTCAATGTGGTCTAAGCCTAACTTATCAATTTCCAGCATAGCCAGGGCGGCTTCAACCACCTCCAGATTAATAAAACCGTCTGTTTTCACTTCGGCGTAATCGCGCACTCTTTTTAAGAGCCGATTGGCGATTCTGGGCGTGCGGCGCGAACAGCAGGCAAGTTTTTTCAGAGCCGCCTTTTCTATCTTTTGCACTTTTAAGATGCGGCTCGCGCGCGCGATGATTTGTTCAATCTCCTCTACTTCATAATAGCGAAGGCGATAAACCGAGCCGAAACGGTCGCGCAAAGGTGAGGAGAGCATACCGATTTTGGTGGTCGCGCCGATCAGGGTGAAACAGTTCAAGGGGAGGCGGATGTTTTTAGCCGAAGGTCCTTTGCCGATAATAATATCCAAAACCTGCTCTTCCATCGCGGGATATAGAATTTCTTCAATTTGGCGATTCATGCGGTGGCACTCATCAATAAAGAGGATGTCGCCATCTTCAAGATTAGTCAAAATCGCGCCCAAATCGCCGGGACGCTCTAGCGCAGGTCCGGAAGTAGTTTTAATCGCTACCCCCATTTCCCACGCGATGATATTGGCAAGGGTAGTTTTTCCTAAGCCTGGCGGTCCGTACAAAAGGATGTGCTCCAAAGGTTCTTTCCTTTTTTTTGCCGCGGCTAAAAAGATTGCCAGACTTTCTTTGATTTGAGCTTGACCAATGTATTCTTTAATAGTTTGCGGTCTAAGTTTTAAATCAAGATTTTTGTCTTCATTTTTTTCAGTATGGGAGACGACTGGACTTAATGGCATTTTGGTTTGGATTTAAACCTGTTCATTATATTATACAATTGATTTTGCGCATTGACAAAGATTTGTTTTGGATTTTCTCCGTAAGGGCTTGACAGGAAATTTTAACTGTGCTAATGTACAGTGTTCGTCTGTAAACCCCGTTAGAGAATGAAGTTTTTTACCCCGCTTAGAAATTTATTTCTAACGGGGCTGACGGTGGCATTAAACCACCATTGGCGTCTCCAATGGGGTAAAGATGGTGCTTCTTAATCTGTAGGCGGTTTTGAAGAAGGGCTAATCTTTCTGCGATGGATATTTATAAAGCGCGAGTTACCCCTCACCTTTTGAGGATTTACTTTACATATAAAGGAAGTAAATGGTTTTGTTTTATCTTAGATCAAATTATTTGATCCTTAAAAGGTGGGGGGGGCAGACTTGCCTTATCCTCGGGGATTAGCCTTGCTCTCAAGTAGACTTGGGGGCGCACGTCTACAGATTAAGGGGCGTTATATCAGAGGTTTATGTTGTTGTTAAAATAACAAAGGAGGATATGAATGATAAGAAACGGGACGATAGTTGATTTTATATTGTTGTCATGTTGGAATGGTGGGCTTTATGCTATTTTTGCCATTATTATATGGCAGTTGTTTAAAAAACACTTGAAGCTTCCTCAAGGAAGATGGGGAATGATTATAATGGATATAATCATTTTGGCACCCGTTGCCCTGTTTGTTTATCACTTGAGATAGAAGCGAATTTTTATTTTATGACGGGGTCTACTCGTCATTTTTTTTATTCCTCCTCATTTGCTACAGGTGGATTCTTTTTTGCTTCTGTCGGTGGGGGCGGTTTTTTTTGTTGATTTTCTATTTTAGGCGGAGTATTTCCTTTTTGTTCGCCTTTAACATCAGTTCCGCCTGTGCCTACTAAGAATACGGCGTTCCAAGGCTGGTATTTAGAATAAAAACTATCACGCAGAATTTCCTGCCCATCACGGGTTACGGCGCGGTGAAAAACCGTGGAAATGCCCTTATGTTCCTTTTCTATTTGTTTTTTTTCTCCTTTTTTCAGGGTGTTGGTTTCAATGTATTCCGGCGGGCTCGGGTTAACCCACCCTGAAGTATAGTATGGACCTTCAATGTTCACCTTGCGGCCGTCGTCCGTGCCGTAAAAATCAAAATAGAGTTTATTGCCAATGATGCGTTTTTGAATCAAGATATGGCCCGGCGTGTCGTTTTTAAAACGCAGATCTGGATGAGGAATGTAAATCGTGGCATCCATTCCGGTTGGTTTATAATAAGAGACGACATATTTATGGGCTTTGCGTTCCGTGATCGGCAGTCCAGAATATATAGCCGCGCGGAAGAGGGTGGTGGAGACTTGGCACAATCCCCCGCCAAATTCGGGAATCGTTCCCTCGGGTTTTATCACAAGTTCTGGCTTGTAGCCCGTAGCCGCCGATACTTCGCCTAAAGTTTGAATAATGGAGAATTCTTCGCCCGGTTCAATTAAAACACCGTTCAGTTTTTCCGAGCCGACGCCAATATTATGTTTGCGGTTTAAAGGAGAACCGGCAAAGTCTGATTCTCCCGTACCAATCAAAGTTTTAATGCCGAGTTCATCAATATTTTGATTGCTTACATTGGGCGTGACCGTGCGCACTGTGATTTCCGTTTTTTTCTCGCTTCCTTCGGTTGGGGTTTGCAGGGCGTTTTTAATCAATTCCATGGTTTCTTCTAAATCAATCTTTTTGCCATCTTGCCCTAATTCAAAAGCAACGACGCGATTGTTGTCAATTTTAAAACGGGCATCTTCAGGTTCCTGTTCAATTTCAGCGGCAACATTTTTTAAAAAGGCATCCGCGGTTTCCCTTTTTAAACCTGCTTCCATCATTTTGTTTTGGTTTAGTTGAAAGTCAACCCAAGAAACAAGCATTTTTGGAGAAACAGTCCAATATTTTTTTTCATAAGTAAGTTTTAGAGGCTTTTGAATCATTTCCTCCGCCATATTATAAGCATCTAGGACATTGGCGCGAGTCACTTCAGGGTGGCTTTCTTTAATAACTACCTCAATTTTTTGATCCTGAAGATTATCTAAACTATTTTTAATTTTTTGCTTGAGTTCCGCGAGGTCTATCTCTTGACCGATTTTCTCTTCTTTGATTTCAAAACCAGAATTTTTCAAAATCACTTCCGCCATCTCCGGTTTTACTTCTAAGAACGTCAGATTATTTTTTAGATATTGATCCAACTTATCCTCGTCTAGTTCATATCGCAGAGGCAGATTCACGCCCCGTATCAGAATCGCAAGTTGGCTTTTTAACCTTTGAACAATATCCTTTTCGTGGCCTAGGAGAAACGCTTCGTCTAAAGTTTGGTTCACCTTGAAGGTAAGTCCGATATCTTTTTCAGCCAGGGGCCATTCCCTTTCTTTATAGAAAATAGAGACCCCCTGATTTTGAAAATAGTTGATACGTTCTTGCAAGATGCTTTGCGCCTCATTTTTACTTTTACCTCCGAGATCCAAACCCGCCACTTTAATACGGGGGTAAATTTTTTCGGCATAAAAGAGATTCTGCGTTAAAATAAAAACGCCAAATACCAGAAGGATGATGATAGTGAAAAACAATGGGAGATTCAGTTTATTCTTATTCCTTTTAGGTTTAGACATAAAATCAACTTTATTTTAAAACTAAAACTATGAAGCGTTTTTTCGAGCTGCGGTTTAAAATTCTACGCTTTGCGTTTTTGTTATTTACCCCGTTATAGAACTTCGTTTTCTAACTATACTATACTATAACGAAAAGATGCTTTTTTTTCAAATTTAAAACCCTCTTTCCAAATAAAGAGGGTTTTGTTCGTTATTCATTCGTTATAATTTTTGGAAATCCAGTTTCTAGAGTTTGGATTCTAAATCTTGGACTTTTTGCCTGATCTGTTCATTATCCGGATTAAGTTCCTGAACCCTTCGAATATTTTCTAAGGCTTTACCAATTTCACCCAGACTTTCATAAGCTAAGCCTAGACTATAGAGAGCATTTGCGTGGTTGGCATTTTGACTGACCACGAGATTGAAGGCATCCAGGGCGCGTTGGAAATCCAAGTTGTTTTTTAAGTCATTATGATCTCCGACCATTGCTTTATTGTAGGAAACGCGGCCTAATTCATAAATGATATCTTGATTTTGGGGAGCAATTTGATACGCGGCGCCGATTTGTTCTAAGGCTTCGTCAAACTGTTTTTTGTTTTCATAAATCAGGGCAAGATAATAATGGGCGGCAAGGTAGTCTGGCTTTAATTCCACCGCCTTTTTGAAAGCTTCCAGAGCCTGATTATAGTTATTTTCCTGTTCTTCGCCTTCTGCCGTGGAAGCGGAAACCATATAGGCGCGTCCGAGTTTCGCTAAAAAGGTGGGATTCGTCGGCTCCAATTCCAGCGCTTTTTCATAAGACTTAATCACCCATTCATTGGCGTTTCGCGAGTAGAGAGTTGTGTTTTCGTAGATTTGACCCCGAGCTTCCCATAGATTGACATCGCTAGGGGAAAGATCGGTAGCGAGTTTGGATTCGTTGATGCTATTGGCAACCAGGGTTTGAATTTGGTTAATGTCCGCCGCTTCTCCCTTGGCGGCTTCTAAATTAGCTTGGGTCAAGTAGTTTTGGGCTAGGGCTAAATAGTATATCGGTCGGTATTTGTTTAGCGTGACGGCACGGTTAAAGAGGCCGGTAGCTTCACTGTATTTTTCCGCGGCAATTTTCTCTAATCCTTGTTGATGGTAGACGTCCGCCAGATAAATTCTTCCAAGGTAAGTGAATAAAACCGTAACCATACAAAGGGCTAACACAAAGATAAAAGAGAGAAACAGCGCGTATTTGGGCGAAGTCTTAAAGGAAAGCTTTGTTTTTTTAAATTCTTGGGGGCGATAGATAGTAATGAGGGCCATAATCAACCCCATAGAGAGCCAGAAAGAAATTTGCAGCGTGGTGTTGGCGAAATTTAAGAAGTTAGCGAGCAACAGAGCCGCCCAAGCGCCTACGATACCTAAGATAATAAAATCAGCATGCGGTTCGGGGCGCGCTATCTCTTCCTCCTCCTCTTCCTCTTCGTCTTCTTTGATTGTTCTAGTTTTTAAATCCACGACTCCTTTAGATGATGGGGGGGGGAAGATTTTCCTTCCTGTTTTAAGGTTAATATTAATGTTCCGCGGTTCTTCCGTGGCTGGGAGGGCAGCCTCTCTCTCAATATTTGGGAGTTCTATTGGTGTTGGAGTTGTTGTTTCAGTCCTTTGTTTATTAGTGTTGCCAGAATCTATTATTTTTTCCGGGGGAGGGTTTAGGGTCGCGGATTTGTGAAACAAAGCAAATCTTGATTTTAAGAGGGATTGATGAGGAGGCAACGTTGTTTTTTGGGGCTTATTATTTATTCCAAAAAGATACTCTCTTCTTGATTTGATTAATAGGAGGCTGGAGGATCCAATAAAAATCAGAAGAATCACAATATAGGTTAATGCTCCTAAAGCGCCGCTGGTAGCTAAAAGTTCCAGATAGGTGTTATTGGCTTTGTCAAAACGGACATTCCAGATGATATTTTGGTTAAAGCTGGCTGGTCGGAAGCTTGAAAAATCATAACCGAAAGTCTCTGGACCGGAACCGAAAAGAAAATTAAAGAAACCATGCCAGAGGGTATGGCGAGTAGTTTCCAAGGAAAGTTTAAAGCTTAGAGAAACCTCACTAGGTATCTTCCCTTTAATAATAGAGGGAATACCCAATGTAGTGGCGAAAATAGCAATAACGAGGATAGCCGCGGGCACGATTAACCATCCTTTGTTAATATATTCTTTTTCCTTGGCGATGCCGAAACTCAAGATAATAAACATACTTAGGATAAGGATATGCCAGGCTATTTTGAAATTAATCGTGTTGAGCAGAATAAGCGCAGCTAAAACCAAGATTAAGATCAAGATTCTAAAGACGATATTCATTTTGGGCTTGAGTAGAAAAGCGGCGGCGATACTTAAGACAAAGGCGAGAAAGGTTACAAGCGACGAGAAGGAGCCTACGGGGTTGAAGGAAATGTTTTTCGCAAATTCAAAAGGCAGAATGAAGATATTAAAGATTTGGAGAAAAACAAAAACAATTAAAATAGTGGTAGAGATGAGAAGGCTTATACAAAGCCGCAATACTTTTTTGCGGCTGTTCACATTACTTACTATGATGAAATACAGAAGGGCGTAAAAGATAACACTTACCAAGCCCGTGGCGCCTTGGCCGTAAGCGCCTAAAATACTCGTTACGCGGTCCACCGAAAAAATGGTCGCCAGTCCATACACAATTAAAAAGGCTAGAATGGGAATATCCAGGGGGGTCCGTTTAATAATAAGTTTTTTGTTTAAAATTCCCTTGCCAAACCAAGCGAGATATCCAATCAGAACAGTAACAAAGAAAAGGACCTGTTTGGAGAATTCGGTGAGCTGCGGCGTAAAAGGAAGAAAAAAGAGGGGAACCGAAAAGGTCAACAAAATTAATACCCAAAGAATAATGTGGTCACAAACAGAAGAAATCTTGTTTTGGATTGTAATCATAGAGTGAAAATTATTGATTATTTTTTATGCGCGTGTGGTAAAAAAAGACAAACTGCGCGATTCTTTTGCCATTAAAAGCGCATTGAAAGAGGCGCGCCTTTTATGTAGCTTCCACGGTGATTGTTTTTGTTTTGGCTTTAGAGGCTTTAGGGAGAACGATGGTGAGAATGCCATTTTTTAATTCTGCTTTGATATTTTCTGCTTCCACATCCACGGGCAGAATCACGGAGCGGGAGAAAGGACCCCAGTAACATTCTTGATAGTAATAATCCTCGGGTTTATTCCGCGCGTCATTTTTGCGCACGCCTTTGATGGTGAGCATGTCGTTGTTGATTGTGACGTCTAAATCTTCCGGTTTCACGCCGGCAATAGTAGATTTGATCACAATTTCATTGGGAGTCTGATAGACATCAATGGTGAGTTGGCCTTCATAGTCTTGCGCGGGCTCTTCACGCGGCGGGATATTGCTCTCATTCCTTTGCGGAGCATTTTCCAGCGGAACATTTTTTGCTCCCGCCAATTTTTCCAAAAAAGTTTTTTTTGCCATTTTATTTTGCCTCCTATTTCTTAATTATTAAAATTATTTACCCTCACGCTAAAGATTTTGGTGGTGAGGCTTTACCTCGTTAGACTCCGTTAGAAATAAATTTCTAACGGGGCTAGCGGGATTTACTATTGAGTTGGGCTTTTTTCCCTTTCAGGCCTTTGATCAGCTGATTTAAAGTGATAAAAATACCGAGGAGCAAGATGATTAGGAAGGGGATAGTCATATTCAGTCTCAACGTAATCATAAAATTGTAGGCTCCATGGATGATGATGGCAATTAAAAGCCCGCGCAGGATTAGCTTTTTTTCCTCTTTCGGGTTAAAGCGGGCGCGACCTAAGTAATATCCGACAATACCAGAGGTTAAGGCATGCATTAGGGTGGCGGTAAAAAAGCGGAAGAGAATAATAGAAGGACCGCTGCCTAAGGTGGCCATCAGATTTTCCAGGGAAGCGAAGCCTAGACCCGCGACCGTGCCATAAATGATCCCGTCCAATCGTTCGTCAAATTCAGGGCGGCGGTAAACCTTTCTTTTGATGACAAGATATTTTAAATACTCTTCCACCGGCGCAATCACGAGAAAAGTCCCCCAGATAATTTGACCGATGCTATTATTATCCGAGTAAGGCATAATGTAGTCCACGATAAATTCCAAGGCGGCTGCCGGTATGGTCATCAACATACCCCAGATGAAGATTTTAAAGACGAGCTTTAAGGGTTCCGGCTCTTCACGATCCTTGCGGCGATAAAAAATAAGCCAAAAAATTCCCGGCGAGAGCGCGATCAAGATGTAGAATAAAAGTCGCATAATCAAAAAACGAGAACGGTTGATTTCGCGTTCATTATAACAGAACGAGAGTTAGGAGGCAATGCGTGATTTTGAAAGAGCAGTAAGTTTGTTCTTTAAACTATAACGGGAAAGAATGCGAAATACTGCATAAATAAAAAACTACCTCCCTGTGGTAAATCTTATCAAGATTTACAAAGAGGTAGTAAGGACGATGTAGCTCATCCTACGAATAAAGGTTCTTAGTACGCTTGATCAGTCTGTCCCTGATTGCGTCTATGAATCTGAGCCGCTCGGACTCGGATAGCCAGTAGCCACAGGGGAGGCCGGATTCCGGCATATGATACCGGAGTCCGCGTCCATAGTTGAAACCGATTTCGGCCATTAACCACCCGAACATAGCTAGAGCCACGGACAAAATCACTATTTTAATAAGTCACTTCCAAAAACGCTTTGTCAGTATGGTTCATAGAAAAAGTCAAAATTAAAAAATAACCCGGCTTATACATCGTCAATTGATAAGTCCCTTCATCCTGCGTTTTATAGCCCTGATTTTCAAGATAATCTTTTACCGCGGTCATATCGTCTTTGGTAACAATACGGTCAAATACATAACTGAGCATTGCTCCGCCCATATTGTCCGTCAGCTTGACTTGATCATTGTAAAGCTGATTCAAAATCGGCATCAACTCGTCGTGGATAGTCTGGCTCTTCTCATTAGTCGGTTCAACGGGGGTCTTCCCTTCGTAATTAATTTGCGGCCAAGTTCTTTTCGCGGTTGAAGTGTCGGTTGAATTTTGAAGCGGGGCGTCATAAGCAGAAACCGTAGGCGACTGCGGATAGAGAGTATCTTTAGAGCTGTTAAATGGGGCATAAACGGTAGTCTTTGCTTTTTTATAAAGAGAAAATTCTGGTTCTCGTTTTGTTAAATTGATTGAATAGGGGACTACCCGCGCGCTTAAATCATTAGAAATAGCATAGGGCGTCATTATTTCCGTGACGATTTTATCATTATAATTTATAACCCAGCCAGCATTATTTTTAACATTGCCGCTCGCGTCTAATTTTATCAGAAAACCGTCTTTATAATAGGTTATACTGCCATATGAAGCCGATTGAACTACATTAGTTTCGTATTCCCCGGCGATGATAGCCCCGCTATCCGCAGTCGCCTTCAAGACATAGTTGGCGGTTCCACGATGCGTATTGACCACTTTTGCCCAACTGATATTTAATTCTTGATCGGTTTTCATCATAAAAATGCCTTCACGAAAAGCATCCTGAACGGCTTTAATAGCCGCCTGAACTTTTTTCCAATCTTGCCGCGATTGTGCGGTTTTTTTGCTATCGTCTTTTAGTATTTCAGCTTCTCCATATTTTTCACTATACCATTTGCGCTGGACATTAACATTTTGAACTTTTGCTTGATAATCATCATCAGCCCAAGTAATGGGGCCAACAAACATCAATTTACGGTCAGCTGTCGAAGAAACGGAAAAATTCAGCATCGGCACGCCAAATATATTAAAACCCAAAGTAATTTTTTTGACACGCTCCAGATTGCCTTCTGAATCAAATTTAAATCCTATTAAATAAGAATGGGGCAGTCCTGATTTCAGATCCATGCTGTCTGTCATCAAAGATAGTGCCGCGGATAAATTTCCCAGGACCAGATAGCCGTTGTCTTGCGTCTTAATTAGACCGCGGATATTACTGGCTCCCTGGCGCAACTTTTGAGAGCCGATTTCAAAGCCTCCGTCCGGATTCGGAACAGCCGCGGCCATTTCATAAGGTATGCCTTCAAGGCTTTTCGCCCATTCAAAATTAAAATTTTTATCAAATTTAGCTAATCCCGGATAAGTATCATAATTATAGGGAGGGTCTTTTTCTGAATTTGTTTCGGCGAAATTGCCCGCCAAGGCGTAACCGCCGTCGGGGGCCTGGATTAAATAAGAATCATTTTTGCGAGAAATAAAATTCTTTATATTTTTTGACCATTGAATGTTGCCGTTCTGATCAAATTGAAAAATTTTAAGCGATGAGTAAGGTTGGTCATAATAAACCTCGCTGTCCTCTCCTCTTTTGTTGGGCGCCAGGTCGGTGATATTCGCGTAAAATAAAAGACCATTATCATTGGTTTCCAATAAAGAATTTTTCGCGTCTTCAACGAATGCATTGAAAGATTTGTTCCAAATCATATTGCCGTTCTTGTCTAATTTAGTAAGCAATATTTTATTCACTTCTATTCCAGCATCAAATTCTTTGACTGTAATAAACCCCCAGACCTTAGAAGCCATTAAATATCCGCCGTTTTTCAGTTCAATAATCGATTGGACATCTTCATCACCTCGAGGATTCAAAAGACTTCCGGCGCCGGGAGAGTTTTTAGTTTTCAAAAATTTCACCCACTGAATATTGCCTTGTTTATCAAGTTTGGCCACAAAACCATCCGGCGGGATAAACATGACATTGGGATTTGTCGTGCCGGAAACAATATAACCGCCGTCCTTAGTCGGCCAAGCGCCATTAATTCTCGTAGATACTAAGAGGCGATATGATTTTAAAAAAGTAGTATTGGGAAGAGGCATGGTCTTTAGTCCGGCAATAGGGAGAGCACGGCTTAACTTAGCGTCATCAACAACCGGAATCTGATCATGAAAGAAATAAACCAAACTAAAACAGCTGGCTAATAAAACGATTAGCCCTAAAATTTTCCAGTTGCTCCTAATAAAAAAACGAATTTTTGCCATAACAATATTTTTCTGATTCATGCCGCTTTACCCAATTTGGAAATAATATTGCGATATATTACTTCCACTTCCTCTTTGTAAAGATAACCTTCTCTTGCATAATTACTTACCAACGGAACAATAGTAATACCTTTATATTGATTTTTTGAGCAGCCCCACAGGGAACTTCACGTCGCTAAAGTCCCTTAAAACCTTGCGCCCGCCCGCCATGCCATGTATTGGCGGGTATGGTTTCAATACTTCCACAGCGGGGAAACTATTGTTTCCCCGACCCCCTTGCTTGGTTCGATTCCTTTTAGATATTGAAAAGGCTATTTTCTATAACTGATTTTTTATTTTTAGATTGTTTATTAGTACCGCCACGGGGAATCGAACCCCGGTTTCAAGGATGAAAACCTTGTGTCCTAACCACTAGACGATGGCGGCATAGCAAGTGCAAAATTTAAAAATCCAAATTTAAAATTTAGGTAAATATACAAAGTGACTTTAGCATAGAGATTGAAATTTTTCAATAATTAAGATAGCGTGTAGATAAGTAATTTTTAATTTTGATTTTTTGATTTTTAGCTAATTTTTATTGAATTATTGTATTATTGTCTTGCTTATGATGGCAATAAAAATTAAGCAAATAAAAATTAGTTAAAAATTAAGAATTAAAAATTATGTTGATCTTGGGTATTGAGACTTCTTGCGATGAAACAGCCGCGGCGGTGTTTCAAGATGGATGCAGAATTTTGTCTAACGTTGTTTCCTCACAAATTAAACTCCATACGCCTTATGGCGGGGTGGTGCCGGAAATCGCCTCTCGCGCTCATATGGAAAATATCATTCCAGTAATTCAAAAGGCTTTAGAAGAGGCTAAAGTAGAGGGAAAAGATTTGGATGCGATCGCCGTCACCACGGGGCCAGGTTTGATTACTTCTTTAATGATCGGCGTGGATACTGCTAAAACCTTGGCTTATGCATGGGAAAAACCAATACTGGGCGTAAACCATATTGAGGGGCATATCTATTCAGTAAAGCTCAAAGCTCAAAGTTCAAAGCTCAAAAGTATAAAACTTCCGGCGATGTGCCTTACGGTTTCGGGAGGACATACAATGCTAGTTTTAATTAAAGAGTGGGGAAATTATGAGGTGATTGGCGAAACCATTGATGACTCTTGCGGGGAGGCCTTTGATAAAGTGGCTAAATTATTGGGCTTGGGTTATCCGGGCGGACCGATTATTGAAAAGCTGGCGCGAGGCGGCGGGAGACAGGCCTTTTCTTTTCCGCGGCCAATTTTAAATCAGGGTAATTTTAACTTCAGTTTTTCAGGCTTAAAAACCGCCGTGCTTTACCAAGCGCGTCGAATTAAGAAAATGGACAAAAAAGTTGTTCAAGATATTTGCGCCTCTTTTCAGGAGGCTGCCTTTGAAGTTTTAGTGATTAAAACTTTGCGGGCGGCGCGAAAATTTAAGGTCTCCACGATAATATTGGCAGGCGGCGTGGCCGCGAATCAAGCTCTTCAAAATTTTTTCAAAAAATCCTTGTCAGTTAATGATTACAAGTTACTTATTACTGATTTCCCTACTGATAACGCCGCTATGATTGCAGGGGCGGCTTATCCGCGGGTATTAAAAGAAGACTATGATGACTGGCATAGTCTTCAGGCAGATCCTAACCTTAAACTCTAGCTAATATTTATTTCGGATAATGAGGGGTAATAGTGAATCCCAAAAAGCTTCGCTTTTTTGAGAACATCGCTCCTTAAAATAAAGGCGATGAATATCATTTAACTTACTCTTTTTAATTCTTCCAGGGTGGTATCGCCCCGTATCACCTTGCGCAAACCGTCTTGGATCAAGGTAAACATTCCTCCTTGAATAGCCTCGCTGTAAATTTCTTCGGGCGCGCCGCGACTGGCGATTAATTTGCGAATTGTTCTGGAAATATGCATAATTTCAAAGATGCCGACCTGTCCTTTATAGCCAATATTTTCGCAAAGTGGACACCCTTTGGACTTAAAGAGAGTTAATTTTTCTGGCAGGGGTATTTTATTTTGGGCGACTTTTTTAATTTTTTCATAAAGTTCCGGAGAGACATCGTAAGGCTTGCGGCACTCTTTGCAAAGAAGGCGTACCAATTTTTGGTTGATTAAAAGATTTAAGACGTTGGAGAGGTTTTGAGGGTCTGTGCCCATATTGGTGAGCTGCGTAATAATCTCGGGGGTAGAACCGGCATGGAGGGTAGAGAGGACTGTATGTCCGGTGGTGGCGGCACGAATGGTGATCTCCGCAGTTTCCGGATCTCTGATTTCCCCGACCATAATCACATCAGGATCTTGTCTCAACACGCCGCGCAGCGCCCGAGCGAAAGTGAGGCCTTCTCTTTCATTAATCTGGATTTGGGAAATCCCCTCAAGACGATATTCAATAGGATCTTCTAAGGTCATAATTTTAATTTCGGATGTCTTTCTGTGGCTTAAAAAAGCGTAAAGGGTAGTGGTTTTTCCGGAGCCTGTGGCGCCGGTGAGCAAAATCATCCCGCTAGTTTTACTAAGGTCGGTTTTTACTATCTCTAATTCTTCCTCGCTGATGCCTAAGTTTTCAATCTTGAGCAGGTAATCACGATCAAGACCAAGCAGGCGCAGGGTAATTGCCTCCCCGTAATTAGTGGGCAGGGTAGAAATCCGAATGTCAATTTCCGCATGATTGTGGTAAACAGTGAATCGGCCATCTTGAGGCATTTTTCTGACATTTAATTTCAGCCCCCCGATTAATTTTATTCGCGAAAGAAGACGGGGGTAAATTTGAGGGGAGAAAGCAATAATGTCGCGCATAATTCCATCAATACGGAGGCGCAGAACCACTTCATTCTCTTTAGGCTCTAGATGGATGTCGCTCGCTCTTGCCCCAATGCCCCGCGCAATAAGGAGACTAATAATTTCTTCAGTATTTTTATTGATGAGAGCCGGCCCTAAGGCTTGCCAGGATTCCAGTTCCGAGGAGGCTCCCGCGATTAAATCCGAGGTGATTCTAATTTTTTCTTCTTCCGAAAGCGGAATTTTGATTTCACCAACCATGAGCGGATAAAGGGAAATGGCGTGTTCAAAACTGGCTTCCGAAACAAGGTAAATAATGCATTGATATTGTTTTTTCAATGTGTCAATAATACTTAAAGCGGCTTGGTTGTGAGGGTCAGTAATGCCCAATCTTAAAACATCCTTACTTTTATAGAAACAGATGATTTGGCCTTTTACGCTTTCAGCTTTGGAAATCAAAGTTAAAGCTTCAGATTCAATCGCCAGCTTTTGCAGATTAATGTAGGGTATTTTATTTTTTAACGCCAGGGCTTTAATCCTTTTTTCTTCAAAGCTAATGCTTTTTTCTTCCACGGTGCTGAAAAGTTCGGTAACATCTTGGGATTGTTGATTTTGAATATCTTTAGGCATAATGTAGAAAGGTAAAATGTAAAGCGAAAAGTTTAAAGCAAAAATTCAAAATGCAAAATATAAATATAGAAACACTAATTTATTTTACGCTTTTATTATACTCTTTTTATGGAAAACAAAAAGACCTTCCTTTTTCCACGCCTCTAGTCGTTATGTGGAAGGTCTGTATATTTTAAGCGGGCAAGATTCCTTTAATTACATTCAGAATATCTTGTTCCATGTTGGCCAGAATACCTTCACTTTTCGTGAAAGAAATCAAATCATCGGGATTTTCTTTTACTTGGAAACCTTGTTCTTTAAATATCCTCTCAAGATTTTTCAAATCAATATTTTTATTCACCTTTTTGATTTTTAGATGGAAGGAGTTTGGCTTATCTTCCGCGAGGAGGAAGACGATTTCTGACTTCGCGGTATTATTTTTAAGATCAGATAAAATTTGATCCAGATGGGAAGCTTCACTTTTTGATTTTTCAAAATCCACGGGAGAAAGGAGCGACCAGATTACTCTTTGTTCCGCCGCGGTTTTAAGACGCGCCAAGGTTCTTCCCCAAAGGCGGAGGTGAGATAAGGGACGCGTTTTATAAAAATGATGAATAATTATTTCCCTGTTCGCTCCCATCTCCACTAATTTGGCGGCGGTGGTAAAAGCCGCTGGCGTGGTGTTTTGGGCTTGGAAGCTCTCTGTTATGCCGATAATACCCGCTAATAGGCAGGTAGCGATTTCCGGGGTAATATTTTTAGGATCAAAAATTTGGAAGAGGGAAAATAGAATTTCCGAGGTAGAGGAGACAGCGGGCTCTGCGAGATTGATTTCGCCGAAATTTTCATTATTCGGGTGGCAGTCAATATTAACAAGAGGGGACTCATAGAAGATTTCCGCGTTTTCTTCATAAAGGCTGCCTAATTTTTCTAAGGTAGAAGTATTAAGAGTAATAATTAAATCGTATTTTGACTTCCCTTTTTTTGTTTCTATGTCGCGGGGTTCAAAGTAACCATTGCTGGGCGTAATATAGATATTCAGTTTATTATCCTTAATGCTATATTTAAACTGCTCTACCTTTGTTCGGCTGATATCCAGAGAAATAATAAAATCCTTGGCGCCTTTTAAATTAGATTTAAGGTCGGAGAAAGCAGGCAAAAAATCTAGGTCTTTCATTTTTTCCACTTGCGCTATCGGGTCGTTTTTTTTACCTATTTTATTCAGGAAGAGATGGAAGGCGAGGAGGCTAGACAGCGAATCAATGCTATTTTGAGCTTCGGCAATTAATAAGATTTCTTTGCTTGGCTCAATGATTTTTTTGATTTGTTCTTGGGAGGTGATTTCCATGGTGCTTTTGATTTTTTTGAAAATGTTTATCACTTTAATTTATCGCATCTTATTAAAGGTGTCAAATAGGGTAAAATAAATTAAAATGCAAAATGTAAAATTATAATTAGAATTTTGTCATCTTCTTAATTTTTAGGTAAGATAAACAATGAAGCTTCGCGCTACATAGAGGCACAGAGAAGTAATTAAATAATAAAACAATGAATCTTTGGCAAGTGATTATTTTAGGCGCTGTCCAGGGTGCTACGGAATTTATTCCGGTTTCCAGCTCGGGGCATTTAATTTTAGCGCTCCGATTTTTCGGTTGGGCGGACAGCGGCTTGAGTTTTGATATAATTCTTCATTTTGGAACATTGGTGGCGATCCTTTTTTATTTTCGGGAAACTTGGCAAAAGCTGATAGTCGGATTTTTCAAATGGGAAGCAACTTCTCGGAAGCTTACTTTTGGAATTATAATCGGCACTATCCCTGCTGTAGTCGTAGGTTATTTTAGTGAAAAAATAATTGCTCAATATTTTCGTTCCGCTTTTGCCGTGGGGATTTTGATGATTTTGGTGGGTATAGGATTTATTACCATTGAATGGTGGAGAAGCAAGAAACAGGAAGCGCACGCGAAAGAAGTATTATCATTGAAAGATTATTTTGTTATCGGTTTGATCCAAAGTATTGCGTTGCTTCCTGGCGTATCGCGTTCTGGAACGACAATCGCGGCTGGGATGAGCCGCAAGCTCGCCCGCCGCGAAGCGGCCGAAGTCTCGTTCCTTTTGGCCGTTCCCGCGATTTTGGGAGCGACTGTTTATGATTTGGTAAAAAATTATAATATGTTGGTGGGAATTAAATTATCAATGTTGGCTATTGGTTTTTTGACTGCTTGTATTGTTGGCTATTTAAGTATTCGGTTTTTGATGTCCTATTTAAATCAGCATAAGCTCAATATATTCGCGTATTATTTATTCGTGGTTGGTTTTTTAGCAATTATTTTTAGCCTATGAGTTTAAAGCAAGCATTCCTGACTGACTCACCTGAAAAGACAAAAAAGCTTGGCGAGATTCTCGCGCAAAGTTTGATGAGTAGCGTTCTGATTTGCCTTTATGGAGATTTGGGTAGCGGAAAAACTACATTTGCCCAAGGCTTCGCGGCTGGATTAGGTATCAGGGAAAAAATCACAAGCCCGAGTTTTGTCTTGATGAAAAGGTATTTATTAAAAAAGAAAGGTTTAAAATATTTTTACCATTTTGATTGCTATCGTTTGCGCGAACCAGAAGAGATTTTGGCTTTGGGGTGGGAAGAAATTTTGGGGGATAATAATATTGTTTTAGTAGAATGGGCGGAGAAGATTCAAAAATATTTGCCGCAAGGGAGAATTGGAATAAGATTTGAGGTTTTAGGGGAGAGGAAGAGGGGAATTATAATAACGAATAACGCGTAATGAGTGAAGAGTTTTATTTGACATAAGAATTGATTTATGTTAAGATAAAAGAGCCTTATTGGGAGGCTCTTTTGATTAATTCAGTTATTTTTGTTTTCAGAATTGGAGGAAGGAAAGATGGGGAAAATAGAGTATTTGTCCGTGTTGGATTTTGACGGGTGTTGCAACAGTCGGACCGGTGGACCTGGCGTGCCTTGGGATCTTAGTGGGATGGAGGGACTAGCCAAAACCATAGCCAAGGTTCCAGATAATTTTGGTGTTTGTCTACTCACCGGGCGCGGCGCGCAATACAGCTTGGCAGTTGCCGAAGCCTTGGGGCTTATCAAATATCATCCGGGGCTTTGGTCTGGATTTGAAGGCGGACTTATAATGGCGCAACATCTGCCTGATTGGCCGTGCGGATACTCAAAGTGCGTAACAAAAGAGTATTTGGAAGCACGAGAGACTTTGGATATAACCCTTGCTTCGGCAATAAAAAAACGGGGCGGAAAACAAGAAAAAAAAGAGGTTTGTTTAACTTATAACCCGTCTCCAGACATGTCATTGGATGAATTGTTAGAATTAGCTAAGGAATTTGTCCGAGATCTAAGTTTGACTGAAACAGTAAACTGCACCCGCACAAATTCCGCGGTGGACATCTGGCCCCTTGGAGGCTCCAAAGAAAATAATATCCTGGATCTATGCGATAAAAACGGCGTGGATCCGAAAAATGTGCTTTATGTTGACGACGCCAAGGGGGGACTTCCTGTATTTGAGGTCGTTGGTTATTCCGGCGCGCCATATAATGCGCCAAAAGAAGTGCGTGAGGCGGCGAAGTTTCCGGCACCTAGTTATTCAGGGAGCGCGCCGTATGAAACGGCGTGGATTATTGAAACTTTTGTTGGATATATAGCAGTAAGGAGCTAAATGAAAGAGCTCCTTTTTTATTTCTCAAATTTTAGCTAAAATGGTATGATAGGAATTAGAATTACGAAGTAGGAATCACGAATTATGAATTAAGAGCATCCAGAAGTTAGTTAAAGTTTATTGAAATTAAGAGTTTTATTGTTAAGTGAATTTATGTCTTCTCAAAAAAGAAAGAAAAAATTTGTTCTCATTGATGCCAATGCGCTCGTGCATCGTGGTTTTCACGCTCTCCCCGCAACAATGACGACGAAGTCGGGCGAGATTGTGAACGCGGTTTATGGCTTTACTTTGGTTTTTTTAAATGTTTTGGCAAAATTAAAACCAGATTATATCGCCGCTTGTTTTGATTTGGCTGCGCCTACCTTTCGCCATAAAGCCTCGGATTTGTATAAGGCGCATAGAGTGAAGGGCGCGGATGAGCTTTATGCCCAGATTCCGCGGGTGAAAGAGCTATTGCGCGCTTTTAATATCCCTATTTTTACCAAGAAAGGTTTTGAAGCTGATGATTTAGTTGGCACTCTGGCGCGGCGGATTGGGCAAAAAAACAAAGATATTCAAACCATTATCGTGACTGGGGATTTGGACACCTTGCAGCTTGTCACTGATCACACACAGATTTTTACTTTACGCAAAGGCGTTAAAGATACAGTGCTTTATGATGAGAAAATGGTGCGGGAACGCTATAGTCTTAGCCCAGAACAATTGCCCGATTTCAAGGGTTTAGCCGGGGACGCTTCAGACAATATCCCTGGAGTTTACAAAGTAGGCGAGAAAAGCGCCATCCAAATTTTAAAAGCCTTTCACTCTATAGAAAATCTTTATGCCTTTTTAGATCAACATCCCGAAGAAGAGAAATTAAAATACAAGGGTTTAGAATTAAAGGGCAAGCTTTTGGAGAATTTAAGGAAATACAAAAAAGATTCTTTCTTAAGCAAAAAACTGGGTACTATTATCCAGGATGTGCCTTTAAAATTAGATTTACAGAAGTGCGTTCTTGTTGATTTTGACCGGCAAAAGGTTTTGAATCTTTTCCGCGAATTAGAGTTTCAGAGTTTAATTTCTAAGGTGCCCCAAAGTGAGCGACTTTCAGAATCCGCGCGTGGTCTCCAAATAAAGGATAAAAAGAAAAGTTGCGATTACAGGGTTATCAAGAGCTATGCCGAGCTGAACAATTTAGTTGTTCAGCTTCAAAACTCAAAAAATGGTTTTTGTATTGATACCGAGACCACGAGCGAGAAGCCAATGTTGGCAGAGTTAGTGGGCGTTAGTATTTGTTCTCAAGCGGGGCAAGCTTTTTATATTCCCGCGCGCTACCTGGATCAGGAAGTGTTATATGACGGCAAAAGCGCTTTGGAGGTTTTAAAACCCGTTTTAATAGATAAAAATTTGCCTAAAATTGGTCATAATTTAAAATATGACTATATTGTTTTAGCGCGCGCTGGCGTTAAGATGCGGGGCATCCCCTTTGACACGATGCTCGCCTCTTATCTTTTGTCTCCCGGCTCGCGCGCGCATTCTTTAGACGCCCTTTCTTTTAATTTATTAGGACACGAGAAGATTAAGACCGAGACATTGATTGGCAAGGGCAAGCAACAAATTACAATGAATTTAGTAAGCCTTCCTGAAATAGCGGAATACGCTTGCGAGGATGCGGATATGACTTTAAGGCTGATGCCGATTTTAAAGAAGAAGTTGCGGGGAGAAGGATTGGAAAAACTGTTTTGCGGCGTAGAAATGCCTTTGGTAAAAATTTTGGCGGAAATGGAAATGAACGGGATCCGCGTGGACCAGCATTATCTTAAGGATTTGGATTGGGAAATTAATGTGAAGATCCGCCTTTTTGAAAAGCGGATTTACAACCAAGCCGGGCAAGAATTTAATATCAATTCCACGCGCGAACTGGAACAAATTTTATTCCATAAATTAGGTTTATCAACCCTAGGGATTAAAAGAACCAAAACTGGTTATTCTACTGCGGCGGAAGAATTGGGGAAATTGCGCGCCAAGCATCCGATTATTGATTTAATCTCCCAATATCGGGAACTCTATAAATTAAAATCTACTTATGTGGCGGCGTTGCCTCGTTTAATCAACCCTAAAACCCGGAGAGTGCACACGAGTTTTAATCAGACCATTACGGCTACGGGCAGGCTTTCTTCTTCTGATCCGAATTTGCAGAATATTCCTATTCGGACGAAACTCGGGAACAGCATTCGCAAAGCCTTTGTGCCGGAAGAGGGATATAGCCTCGTGGCATTGGATTATTCCCAGATTGATTTGCGCGTCGTCGCCCATTTATCCGGCGACTTGCAGCTTATTGCCGCTTTTCAGGATGATCAAGACATTCACGCCGCCACCGCGGCAAAAATCCACAATGTTAACATTGAAGACGTGACGCCGCGGATGCGCCGCGCTGCCAAAGCGATCAACTTCGGCTTAATCTATGGGATGAGCGCCTACGGCTTGGCGCAAAGTTTAAAGATTAGCCGCGAGCAGGCGGAGGAGTTTATTGAAAGTTATTTGGAAAGCTATCCTTCTTTGGAAGAATATGTGCAGAAAGTGATCAAATTTGCGAAAAAACACGGTTATGTGCGAACGCTTTTGGGCCGTAAGCGTCTTCTCCCTGAAATCAATTCTTCCCAAGCGCAGATTGTGCGAGCCGCCGAGCGGATGGCGATTAATATGCCCTCCCAAGGAATGACCGCGGATATCATTAAAATGGCGATGATTGCGGTGCGCAAGATAATACAAAAGGATGCTCAAGAATGCCGCCTTTTGCTCCAGGTTCATGATGACTTGTTGTTTGAAATTAAAACCGCAAAGGCTAAATTATGGGCGCGGAAATTCAAGAAGATTATGGAAGCTGTGTATAAGCTTAAAGTGCCTTTGAAAGTGGAGGTATCCGTGGGGAAAAATTGGGGGGTGATGAAGAAGATAGAAGTTTAATTTTGATTTAGTATTATGATTCTTTTTTTATACGGCGAAGACACTTTTCGCTCGCGGGAAAAATTAAAACAGATTAGAGAGAAATTTTTAGAAAAAGACAGGCAGGGTTTAAATCTCACTGTTTTAAAAGAGGATATTACTTTTAGCCATTTCCGCGATGTGGTGCGGCAGATGCCTTTTTTGGGGAAGACGCGATTAGTGATCTTGGAAAATCTCTCCCAAGCGAAAAAAGAGGAGCAGGAAAAAATTATGAGTTTTCTAGGGCAGGAGCATATCCCCGCTTCCACGGTTTTAGTATTTTGGGAGGAGGGAGTCCCTGACGCGCGCCGTCATCTTTTTAAAACATTGGTCAAAATAGGCAAAAAAGAGGAGTTTGATTTATTGTCAGATTATAAGAGAGAGGAGTGGATTAAGGAGCAGGCGCACAGAGCGGGAGGGGCAATTGGAAAAGAAGCGATAGCGGAACTTAGTTTTCGTCTCGGCAGTAATCTTGACGCAATCAACAATGAACTGGAAAAATTATTAGCTTATAGAGCCAAAAAAGAAGTGAGGTTAGAGGATATAGAACTGCTTATTAAACCTAAATTAGAAACAGATATTTTTAAATTCGTGGATGCCTTGTCACAAAAAGAACGTGAACCAGCTTTAAAATTCATCTACGATCAATTTAACCTCGGCACAGACAAACTTTACCTCGCGTCAATGATCGCATACGCCTTTCGCAACTTGCTCGTAATCAAGGACCTAGCAGAACAAGGTTCGCAGAGAGAGGGCATTATTCGGGAAACGCATTTACATCCTTTCGTGGTTCAAAAAAATCTGGCGGCGGCTGCCAAATTCAGCCTTTCGGAGTTGAAAAGAATTTATGAAAAATTATTAGACTTGGACATAAAAATAAAAACAGGGAAAGTAAATCCTGTTTTCGGTTTAGAGATGTTTATTTTTGGCGCGACCGCTTAAAGATTATTTTTGCGCTGCGATTTTGTTCCAAGCCAAAGTTAACCGCGATTTTTTGCGACTGGCGGTATTTTTTTTAATGACGCCATTTTGCGCAGCCTGACCCAAGGCTTTAATGGTCTTTTGGAGACTCACTTTTGCTTCTTCTTTTTTTCCGTCGGCAATGAGCTTGCGCATCGTTTTAACTAGTCGTTTTAGATTATTTTTAATTGGCTGATTTTTTGCGGTTCTTTTTTTCGTTTTTCTTAAATATTTTTTAGCCGCTTGTTTGTTGGGCATAAATATTAGATTCAATGAATTTATTATTGGTTTCAATATAGCATAGGCAAGTGAAATGATCAAATTTTTGCTTATGAATAATTTTTAATTTTTATTTCTTAATTTTTATTAAATTTTCAATGTTTTAATTTTTAAACATAATTTTACGGCAATATTTCCATATGGCTTTCATTGTTTAAAAATGGAATTTGATTGGAAAGGAATTATTTTTTATGTTTCAACTGTTTAATCTGATCTCTTAATTTTGCGGCTTTTTCAAACTCAAGATTTTTGGCGGCTAATTCCATTTCGTCTTCTAATTCGTGAATGAGGTATGCCAGTTCTTCTGGGGGTATGTTTTGAAGATCCAATGCCTCTTTTTTAGTTTTTTGGATTTCTTGGGTTGGCAGAAAATCCTTGATTTTTTTCTGGATGCCCCGCGGAGTAATTTTATGTTTTTGATTATAAGCTACTTGAACTTTACGCCGCCGAGACACTTCACTGATAGCGCGGCGCATTGAGCCTGTCATTTTATCAGCATACATCAGCACTTTGCCGTCAATATGACGGGCGGCGCGGCCCATAGTTTGAATGAGGGCGGTTTCGCTGCGCAAGTATCCTTCTTTGTCCGCGTCTAGAATAGCGACTAAGGATACCTCCGGCAGATCTAATCCTTCGCGCAAAAGATTAATACCGACGATAACATCATATATTCCTTGGCGCAGTTTTTTCAAAATATCCAATCTTTCCATGGTATCAATCTCGGAATGGAGATGATGCACTCTAAGATTGACTCCTTCTAAATATTGCGCCAGTTCTTCAGCCATTCTCTTGGTTAAAGTAGTTACCAGAATGCGCTGTTTTTTAGCGATTCTCTTTTTGATTTCATTTATTAAATCATCAATCTGGTTCTCTATGGGTCGCACCTCTATTGCTGGATCTAAAAGCCCGGTAGGGCGAACGAGTTGTTCCACAATTTGTTTTGAATTCTGGATTTCGTATGGTCCCGGCGTGGCGGAAACAAGGATTGACTGTCGCACTTTTTTCTCAAATTCAGCGAATTTTAAGGGCCGGTTATCTAGAGCGGAAGGCAATCTAAATCCATATTCAATCAACATTTTTTTGCGCGATTTATCTCCAAAATACATACCGCCGATTTGCGGTATGGTCATATGCGATTCATCAATGAAAAGAAGAAAGTTTCGCGGGAAAAAATCAATTAGGGTGGAGGGCGGCTCTCCCGGAGCGCGATTATCCAAGTAGCGGGAATAGTTTTCAATGCCGTTGCAATAGCCGACTTCGCGCATCATTTCCAGGTCATAGCGCGTCCTTTGTTCGATCCTTTCCGCTTCCAGAGGTTTGTTTTCTTTTTGGAAAAATTTGATTTGTTCTTTAAGTTCTTTTTTTACCTGAACCAAAAAATTATTTATACCTTGAAGAGGGGTAATCCAGTGCCGCGCGGGAAAGATTTCGATTTCCGAGATGCTCTGGATTTTTTTTCCGGTTAAGCGGTTTACTGAAGAGATGTTCTCAATCAAATCCCCGAAGAATTCAACGCGCATTATTTTTTTATCTTCCGAAGCGGGAAAGATTTCCAGGGTGTCGCCGCGGACCCTGAAGGTGCCGCGCGTAAAACCAAGATCGTTGCGGGAATATTGGATGCGGGTGAGTTCGCGCAAGACTTCCTGGCGGTTCATGCGAGTTTTGATTTTTAAGGCGACGGCTTGGTCCTTGTATTCTTGAGGCGAACCCAAGCCATAGATGCAGGATACTGAAGCCACAATAATCACATCTTGGCGGGTGAGGAGGGCGGAGGTCGCGGCATGGCGCAATTTATCTATTTCTTCGTTAATATTGCTTTCCTTGGCAATATAGGTATCGGATTGAGGGATATAGGCTTCAGGTTGGTAGTAGTCATAGTAGGAAACAAAATAATGTACGGCCGCCTCGGGAAAAAATTCTTGAAATTCGCTCGCGAGTTGCGCGGCGAGGGTTTTGTTGTGCGAGATCACTAAAGTCGGACGATCAATGTTTTGGATTACATTAGCCATCGTAAACGTTTTGCCGCTGCCGGTTACGCCAAGTAAAGTTTGATATTTATAGCCCTTTTTGACGCCTCGCGTCAATTTTTCAATCGCCTGCGGCTGATCGCCAGCGGGCTTGAAAGGGGATTTAAGTTTGAATATTGACATAAAAAGGTTATTTTTGTAAAATTTAGAGTTGTATTATTTATTGTAGCATAGATAGAAAAAGAAAGGAGTGATAATTGATGCAGTTATGGAGAAATAAAGCAGACAATTCTTTGGCTGTGAGTAAGGACGTTTCAACTGGCTCGGGTGATCTAATTGTCATCGGTGAAGATGGAGAAGATGGTACCGTGGATATAGAAGATTGGGAACCGATTCCCTTAGAAGAATTTATGAAGGAGATAGGTAAATTAAGGAAGGGATTTGAGGCTGCAAAGAATGTGCCTTCAACGCAATTTTCGTTTCGACTCTGAAAAGAATTCTTTTTGATTTGGCATTTTTGTTTTTTAGGAGGAATAAGCTGTGGAAAGGGAACTTAAGTCTGGTGACTTGCTGAAGGATCCCGAGACAGGAGCATTATACATATTCCTAGGTGTTTTTATAGAAGAAGGGGGAAAGACAGTCCTTAAAATAAAATCACTGATGGTTGGTACTCTTGGAGTATGGGAAAATATAATTTTGTAAAAGTGCATGATAAAGAAAATGCCGCAATATCTTTATTAAAAGACATTAATGAAGAGAAAGCCTGCGCGGCAGGGTATCGCGACCAAACTATAAAGAAGTTTTCTGATGAGTAGCTGGTTCTTTAATCAGATATTTGGAAGGGGACAAGTTAACTGAACTTTATAAGAAGGAGTTCAGTTTTTTATTTGCTTTTGCTTCTTCTTTAGGCTAAAATAAAGATAATTCCTTTGATTCGTGATTCTTAATTCCTGATTCAACTTTTATGATTTCTTATTTACACGGCAAAATTAAAATCAAAACGGATAAGTTTGTGATTTTAGAAGTGAATAATATTGGCTACAAGATTTTTGCGCCGCAGAATGTGCTGGAATCTTTGAATGCCGAAGGCGAGGAGCAAGAATTATTTATTCACCATCATGTTTCCGAGGATCGAGAGGAATTGTATGGCTTTTTGAACTTTCAGGACTTGGATTTTTTTGAGCTTTTGATGTCAGTTTCGGGCATTGGGCCGAAATCCGCACTTGGCGTGATGGCGCAAGCGGATACGCAAACTTTAAAGACAGCGATTATCACGGAAGATAAAAGTATTTTCACTAAAGTCTCTGGAGTGGGTCAAAAAACCGCGGAAAGGATTATTTTGGAACTGAAGACTAAAATACCGGCAGATATCACTTTGGGGGGTGGCAATCAGGATTTAGAGGCTTTAGACGCTTTAATTCATCTTGGCTATTCCCAAAAAGAAGCCCGCGAGGCTTTGCGGCAAGCGCCAAGAGGTTTAATCCTTGCCTCGGAAAGAATCAAATGGGCTTTGCAGAATTTAGGAAAATAAATGAGAATTGTTGAAATAAATCAAAAAGAAGAGTTGAACAATTTTATTGTTCAGTATGGAGGCAGTAATTTTTTGCAATCTTGGGAATGGGGAGAGTTGCAAAAGAATTTAGGTAGAGACATCTGGCGCGTGGGGATAGAAGAAGCGGGAAAATTAGTTTTTTCCGCTTTGATTATCAAAAATAGACTGCCTTTGGGCAGGAGTTATTTGTATTGCCCGAGGGGACCGGTTTTTGAAAATTCAAAATTTAAAATTCAAAATTTAAAATTAGTTGGTTGGAAGCTGTTGTCAGAGAAGATAAGAGAAGTAGCTCAAAAAGAAAGAGCAGTTTTTTTCCGTTTTGATTATCCTGATTTACACTTGCCAGAGTTTCTGAAAGGCAAGGTTGTTCAATCTCCCAAGGATATTCAACCCAGAAGCACTTTAATTTGGGATATTACAGGGTCAGAAGAAGAAATTTTAGCCCAGATGAAGCCTAAAACGCGCTATAATATTCGTCTAGCGCAAAGAAAGGGGGTACGCGTCAGGCAAGGCGTAGAACAGACAGATTTAAATATTTTTTTAAGCTTAATTAAAGAAACCTCGCAAAGAGATGGATTTAAGATTCATCCGGAGTTTTATTATCAAAAAATGGTGGATTTTTTGGGTAAAGAAGGGATTTTAAAGATTTTTTTGGCTGAATTACAAGAAAAGGTTTTAGCCGCAAATTTAGTTTTGTTCTGGGGCGAGCGAGCGACCTACTTGCACGGCGCCTCGGGTAATGCGAATCGCAATGTGATGGCGCCGCACCTTTTGCAATGGGAACAGATTAGAGAGGCAAAACGGTTTGGTTGCAGGGAATATGATTTTTGGGGAATCATGTCGGAATTAGGAATCAGGAATCAGGAATTAGGAATAAAGACCAATGATGAGCAGAGTTCTTGGGTAGGTATTACCAGATTTAAGAAGGGTTTTGGGGGCAGGGAAGTCAATTATGCCGGCACTTATGATTTCGCGCTTAATCATTCTTGGTATAAAATATATCGCCTATTTAAATGATTAAAAAACTAATTAAAAAATCTTTTCCTGAATCCTGGCTTCTTTTTTATCATAAAATGTTAGCAGTTTTAGCGGATTGGATTTATCACTTTCCTTCTTCCCGAATGATTGTAATCGGGGTGACGGGCACGAATGGCAAAACTACGGTTTGCCATATGATTCGGGATATTTTAGAGCAAGGGGGATTTCGCGTGGGGATGACTACTTCCATTGACTTTCAAGATGGGAAAAGGACTTGGGAGAATAATACCAAACAGGGAATGCCCGGTCGTTTTCGTTTGCGAAAGTTGCTCTCTCAAATGGTGGAAAACAAATGCGATTACGCGATTATTGAAACTACCTCCGAAGGTATCAAACAGTTTCGCCATTACAGGATTGATTATAATATTGCCGTTTTTACTAATTTAACCCGCGACCATATTGAGTCTCATGGCTCTTTTGGGGCTTACCGCCAGGCAAAAGAGGAATTATTTAAAATTGTGAGCATCAAGAAGGATGGCGCGAGTATTATTAATTTAGATGATTCTAATGCCGAATATTTTTTGCGATATCAAGCGAAAAAAATTTATGGCTACGGGGCGCATTCGGAAAGAGCACGGGATGATCGAGTGACGGATCAGATTACCGCTGAAAATATCAAACTGTATCCTGAAGGTTCTGTTTTTACGGTTGGGGACAGGCTCTATAGTTTAGCTCTTGCCGGTAAACATAATATCTATAATGCCTTAGCTGGCATTTGCGTGGGTCTAGCCCAGAATGTGCCTCCCGAGATGATTCAAAAAGCCTTGACGCGTTTCAATGGCCTTCCTGGTCGGCTTGAGGAAATTTCAAATCATCAAGGTTTTCGCATTTTTGTGGATTACGCGCATACAGAAGACGCTTTAGAGAATATTTATGAAACCTTGAAAGCGATGCCGCACCAAAGAATGATTGCGGTTTTAGGGGCGACCGGCGGTGGCCGCGATAAAAAAAAGAGACCAGAACTTGGTCGTTTAGCAGCGCGGTATTGCGATTTAGTTTTTGTGACGAATGAAGACCCTTATGACGAAGACCCGCAAGAAATTGTGAATCAGGTTTTTACTGGCGTGACCGCGGGCGGTGGAAAAACAGAAAAAGGGAACTGTTGGCACATTCTAGATCGCAGAGAGGCAATAAAGGAGGCAATCCGGAAGGCAAAAAAAGGAGACATTGTGATTATCACGGGCAAGGGTTGCGAGAGGGTAATGGCAGTCAAGTATGGATTTATCCCTTGGGACGATCGGGAAGAGGTTAGAAAAATACTTGATCGGTTCACTCCGTTAGAGAAAGCCGCCGCCAAAGTGGCGGAAAAAATGTAGATGTCGACCCTACTAGAAAGAAATTTCTAGACGGGGTTTAACGGGGTTCACGGTAAAAACCAGTATAACAAAAGGGTAAGAATGATTCCTAAAATTGCCCCTCCTAGCACTTCTGATAGAGTGTGCCCAATTTTCTCTCTTTGGATTACAAAGCCATTTTTTTTGTCGTCAGACAGTTCATATACTAGCTTATTAATTGCCTTACTGTGTTCGTCTAGATAACGTCTTAAACCCAAAGCGTCGCGGACAATCAATATTGTAAAAACCATAGCCACAGCAAAAATACTGGAAAAGATACCCTCATAAAGGCCAATCAAGATTAAGACGGAAAGGGAGAACGCTGTGTGGGTGCTGGGCATACCGCCGTAACCGATTAGAATACCGCGATTAAAGCTTTGCCCTTTGGCGAGTTTAATCGCGATTTTAAGCACTTGGGCGACGAAGCCGACAATTAAAGGAATGAGAATAATTTGATACATAAATTTGTGCCTCCGCTATTATTATACTATATAAAGAAGATAAATTTCAAATTCAAAGCACTAAATCCTAAATAAATTACAATAGCCAAAATTCAAAATTAAAAACATAGATGAAAAGTTGAATTTTTGAGAATTGGAATTTTGAATTTATTTAGGATTTGGGATTTGGTGCTTGGGATTTATATATTATGTTTCTATTTATCAATACTGCCCTAAATAATAAACTCACGATTGCCCTTGTGTCGTATACTCTCGGGATTTTGGATAGAACTGATTCAGATATTTACCAAAATCATTCGGAAAAGCTGTTGCCTGCGGTGGAAAAGTTGTTGTCCCAAAATAAATTAATCTTGAAAGATTTAAAGGGTATTGGCGTGGTGCGCGGACCGGGCTCTTTTACGGGCGTGCGCGTTGGCGTCGCCTGCACTAATGCCTTGGGCTTTGCTTTAAACATCCCAGTAAAAGGAATAAGATATCAAGAAGGCAAAGATTTAGTGAAGCAAATTTTCCAGAGATTTCCTGGGGGTGGATTTGACAAACCTGTCGTTCCCTTTTATCAATATAAACCGGTATAGTGATAAAGATGAGTAATACCCTTGACAGCCTTTTTACTTATGTTACACTTAATCTATGGAAAATAATATATTAGTTTCGGACTGTTAGTCTTTCCGAAAAGACTCGTTTTTGGTTGATCCAAAAGGAGATTTGTTTTATTTGCATTTTATTATAGCTATTATTGGCGGAATAATGCGGGTTTTAAGGAGCTGCCACAGAAGCGCCATACAGGGCGTTTACTAAAGCGAGAGATGGGGTATTCCATCTGTAGCTCCCACAATTTATTTTTTATTTGCGGCATTAATTTTATGCGCTCTATTAAAAAGATAAAAAATAAGAAAACTATAACTTCAAGTAAATTCTCCAATGAAGTAAATAAATTTCCGCCGCGGAAATATTTTACTACGAATCATGAGGTGATGGAATTGCCTAATCTCATTGAAATCCAAACAAAATCTTATGATTGGTTTGTAAGCGAAGGTTTAAGGGAGCTTTTTGATGAAATTTCGCCGATTAAAGATTATTCCGGCAAAGAGCTGGAATTATATTTGAAAGACTATTATCTGGATGAACCTAAATATGATGAACTGACGGCAAAGTCCCGTAATACTACTTTTGAATCTCCTTTGCGTTGCCAAGTGGAGTTAGTGAATAAGAAAACAGGCGAGATTAAGGAGCAAGAAATTTACCTTGGGGATTTTCCTTTAATGACACCCCGAGGTACTTTTATTATTAATGGCGTGGAAAGAGTAGTGGTTTCACAACTAATCCGTTCTCCGGGCGTATTTTTTACCGCGGAGTTCAACGGGGAGCGCAGACTCTTCGGGGCGAAAGTAATTCCTAACCGCGGAGCTTGGTTGGAATTTGAAACTGACTCCCAAGGCGTCATTGCAGTGAAAATTGATCGCAAAAGAAAGGTGCCGGTGACGAGCCTTCTGCGTGCTTTTGGTTACACCACCAATGAAGAAATCAAAAGCCTTTTTAAAGAAGTGGATGCGCACCCGGATTTATCCTATATTCAAGTGACGATTAGTAAGGATCACGCTACAAATCAGGAAGAGGGATTGAAGGAAGTTTACAAAAGAATTCGTCCAGGAGATCTCGCTACCGCGGACAACGCCCGCTCTTTAATTTATGCGATGTTTTTCAATTTTGACCGCTATGATTTTGGCAGGGTGGGCCGTTATAAAATGAATAAGAGGCTCGGTCTCAATGCGCCGATAAGCAAAGAGGGGAGGGTTTTGCAGAAGGAGGATTTAGTCGCGATTATTCGTGAGATTATCCGTTTGAATAATACCCAGGGCGAGCTGGATGAAATTGACCATCTTGGGAATCGTCGGGTGCGGGCTGTGGGGGAGCTTATTCAAAATCGGTTCCGTGTCGGTTTGGCGCGCATGGAGAGAATTGTCCATGATCGGATGAGCACGATGGATTTATCCGTCATCACACCTTCTCAACTGATTAACGCTCGGCCAGTAATTGCGGCGGTGCGGGAATTTTTTATGTCTTCGCAATTATCTCAGTTTATGGACCAAACAAATCCTTTAGCGGAACTGGAACACAAGCGAAGATTGTCCGCAATGGGACCGGGCGGGTTGCATAGGAAAAGAGCAGGATTTGATGTGCGCGATGTTCATCGTTCGCATTACGGCCGGATCTGCCCTATTGCCACGCCTGAAGGGCCGAACATTGGTCTTGTCGGACATTTAGCGAGTTACGCTCGCCTCAATGAGTATGGCTTTATCGAAACGCCCTATCGCAAGGTAGTGCGGGAGGTGGAAAATAAATCCGGAGAAACCAGCGGCGAGATTGCGCGGGGGACTTTTCAAGATAAAAAGGGGAGAATTATTGTGCGAGACGGCGAGGAGATTACTTTAAAGGCAGCGCGGGAAATAGCAAAGATGCCGTTAGAAAAAATCACAGTTAAACCTCACCTCACCAACGAGATAGTTTACCTCGATGCTTTTACCGAGGAGGCAACGGTGACTGTGCCGGCGACCGTGAATCTAGACGCAAAAGGTTATTTTTTGGAACATAATGTGCGTTGTCGCGTTCAGGGCGAGCCTACGATCCGTTCCTCGGAAAAGATAGATTATGTAGATGTTTCGCCGCGTCAAATTGTGAGCATTACCACTTCTCTAATTCCTTTTTTGGAGCACGACGATGCCAGCAGAGCCTTAATGGGAACGAATATGCAACGTCAGTCCGTATCTTGTATTATACCTGAAGCCCCTATAGTCGGCACAGGGACAGAATCCGCGGCCGCGCTTTATTCCGGACAGGTAGTGGTGGCGCAAAGCGAGGGCAAGGTTATTGAGGTTTCCTCGGATCAGATAAAATTATTAACAGAGGGTGGCGAAATTGAGAATTATCCTTTATTGAAGTTTGACCGCTCTAATGCCTCCACGTGCATGAATCAGCGTCCCTTGGCAAATAAGGGTCAGAGGGTAAAGAAAGGGGATGTTTTAGCAGATGGCGCGGCCACGGATCATGGTGAATTAGCTTTGGGTCAAAATCTTCTTGTCGCCTTTATGGCTTGGGAAGGGGGAAATTTTGAAGATGCAATTTTAATCTCCGATCGAGTCGTGCAAACCGATCGCTATAGTTCTATTCATATTGAAGATTTTTCTATTGATGTGCGGGATACCAAGTTGGGACCCGAGATGGTCACGCGTGATATTCCTAATGTTAGCGAAGAACGTTTAAAAGATCTGGACGAAGAAGGAATTGTTCGCATCGGCGCTGAAGTATCCTCGGGAGATATCCTAGTAGGTAAAGTGACTTTAAAGGGGGAAAGTGACCTTTCTGCCGAGGAAAAACTCTTGAGAGCTATCTTTGGTGAAGAGGCGCGAGATGTCAAGGATACCTCTTTATATTTGCAGCACGGGGAACACGGCAAGGTTGTGGACATTAAGATATTTTCCCGTGATCAAGGAGATAAGTTGCCGACAGGGGTAATTAAAACTATTCAAGTAAGCGTAGCAAATTTAAGAAAGATTCAAGTCGGTGATAAAATGGCGGGTCGTCACGGCAATAAAGGGGTTATTTCGCGCGTCGTGCCCCAAGAAGATATGCCCTTCTTAGAAGACGGGACGGGAGTGGATATTATTTTGTCTCCCTTGGGAGTGCCTTCACGGATGAATGTCGGACAGATTTTGGAGACCCATCTTGGGTGGGCGGCGAGAGATTTGGGTTATCGGGTGGCGAGCCCAGTTTTAGATGGAGTGCCTGAAGAGATTGTGCGCCGCGAGCTCCTAAAGGCGGGTATACCTCCTGACGGAAAGGTGACCCTTTATGATGGTCGCTCTGGTCAACCCTTTATGGAAAAGGTGACAGTGGGGGTGATTTATATGATGAAATTAAATCACTTAGTGGAAGACAAAATGCACCAACGTTCCATAGGACCTTATTCTTTAGTTACTCAACAGCCCCTAGGCGGGAAAGCCCAGTTTGGCGGTCAGCGCTTTGGGGAAATGGAAGTTTGGGCGCTTGAGGCTTATGGCGCCGCCTATACCCTTCAGGAGATGCTAACGATTAAGTCTGATGATGTTTTGGGGCGCTCTAAAACTTATGAATCTATTATTAAAGGCGAGGAGATCCAACAACCGAATATACCCGAGTCTTTTAACGTATTAGTGAAAGAATTGAAAGGTTTGTGTTTAAATGTAGAGTTGGTCGGGGCAGAAGATAGAGAATCCAAAGGATCAAATTAACGAAGTCATCCCTTTCCGGGTAAAGGTCTTTTTCAAAATTTTAACAAAGTCATCATCACAAAGCGATTACTTTGTGGCTTCGTGATTATGTATCTTCCCACAACCCATATAGCTTTCGGTGTCCTAGGTTCTATATTGAGCAGTTTTATTTTGAAAGTTCCCTTGACGCGTGAAATGGTGGTTTTTGGAATGATTACTTCTGTTTTTCCTGACATTGATTATGTATATTATTTGGCGCGTTTTGGCATCAGACCCGCAAAATATAGCCATGAGCACCGCCAGGTCCTAACCCATAGCTTATCTCCTTATGTCGTCATCGCAGTTTTAATTTTTTTCTTTGGGAGTAAAGTTTGGGGCGCAACTTTTTTCCTTGCCTCTTTGTCACATTTAATCTTGGACAGCGTTCGTTCGCCTTGGGGCATTCGTTGGTTTTGGCCGTTTTCCAATCAATACTACAGCTTGAGCTTTAAGAGTGGTTTTCATGGCTTTACCAAAAAACAGTTAGACGAATTTACAAGTCAACGCAGTAATAAAGCCTGGGTAGACCGTTTCTTAAAGTGGGATAATCCTTATTTCCTTTTTGAATTTTCAGTTATTATATTTTTAAGCGCATTCTTATTCTTTTTCTTCTTTAAATATTTTTAATTGAGATACAATTATCTCCCCGCCAGTCCGCCTGAGGCGGGTGGTAGCGGGGCCGCTCCACGAGATTTAATTTTTTTTGTAAGATGCCACAGGCTCAAGACCGTGGAGCTTTATCTATACCAAAATGTCTAATATTACCCCTTTTAGAGCAATCAAATTAAAACTCGCCTCTCCTGAAGAAATTCTTGCTTGGTCATATGGAGAGATCACTCGTCCTGAAACCATTAATTATCGCACCGGTAAACCGGAAAAGGATGGGCTGTTTTGTGAAAAGATTTTTGGTCCCACGAAAGATTGGGAGTGTTATTGCGGTAAATACAAAAGGATTCGTTATAAAGGAATTGTCTGCGACAAGTGCGGCGTGGAGGTAACCCGTTCCATTGTTCGTCGTGAGAGAATGGGGCATATTTCTCTAGCCGTTCCCGTATCCCACATTTGGTTTTTGCGCGGCGTGCCTTCCAAGGTTGGCTTGGTGCTGAATCTCGGAGTACAGAGTTTGGAAAAAGTAGTCTATTTTGCAAGTTATATTATTACTAAAGTGTATAAAGAAGCGAGAGAAAAAGCGAGGGTGCAGATTAATAAAGAGTTAAAAGTGAAACGAGAAGATATCATTCGCAGATATAAGGAAGTCGTCAGTTTATTAAAACAAGAGAAAGGCAAGGCGCTCTCGCGCCTCGAAACAAAAAGCAAGAGGGCAAAGATTGAGGCAGGATTTGATCAAAAGATTATTGCAAAGCATAAAGAACGGGAAAAAGCGCTTGAAGAATTGTCGGGCGCTGTGTTACTTGCCCAGCGAGAGCTTGCTAGCATTAAACGTCTAGCCGTCATCTCCGAATTGCAATACCGTAATTTTTCCTTAAAGTATGGCGAGGTATTTGAGGCGGGAATTGGCGCGGGCGCAATCCGAGATATTTTAGCTAAAATTAATTTGGAGAAGTTGGCGCAAAAATTGAACATAGAGTTTAAAAAAGCATCTTCTACAGAGCAGAAGCGGCTTAAAAAAAGGATTTCTTTAGTAGAGGGTATGATTCGAGCTAAGATTCGTCCCGAGTGGATGATTCTAACCGAGCTTCCGGTCATTCCCCCCGATCTTCGACCTATGGTTCAACTTGATGGAGGACGTTTCGCCGCTTCCGATCTTAATGATTTGTATCGGCGCATTATCAACCGCAATAATCGCTTAAAAAGATTGCAGGAATTAAATGCCCCGGAAGTAATCAAACGTAATGAGAAAAGAATGTTGCAAGAAGCAGTGGATGCTTTAATTGACAATGAAGCGCGGCACGGCAAGGTGGCCTCTTCTACTACAGGACAAAAAAGAGTTTTGCGATCGGTGGCGGATATGCTCAAAGGCAAGCAGGGCCGTTTCCGACAAAATCTTTTAGGGAAGCGCGTAGATTACTCTGGTCGCAGCGTAATCGTTGTGGGACCGAAACTGAAGTTGCATCAATGTGGCATTCCTAAAAAAATGGCATTGGAGCTTTTTAAGCCTTTCGTTATTTCTAAACTTATTCAAAAAGAATATACCCATAATGTCCGCTCGGCGGGTAAACTTTTAGAGGCTGGTACTCCGGAGGTTTGGGATATTTTGGAAGAGGTAATTCGCGATCAGTATGTCCTTTTGAATCGCGCCCCAACCCTGCACCGTTTGAGTATTCAGGCTTTTAAACCTATTCTTATCGAAGGTAAGGCAATTCAAATTCACCCTATGGTGTGTAGCGCTTTTAATGCTGATTTTGATGGCGATCAGATGGCAGTCCATGTTCCTTTGACGCGGATGGCGCGGGAGGAAGCAAGGAAGATTATGCTTTCCTCGCGCAATTTACTCAAGCCGGCAACCGGCGAACCAATCACTACTGCTTCTAAAGATATTGTGTTGGGTTGTTATTATATGACAAGAATTAGAGAAAAAGCGAAAGGGGAAGGCAAGATCTTTGCTACGCCCGAGGAAGCTTTATTGGCGCATGAGGAAGGGATTGTTGATATTCAAGCCCTGATTTTTGCAAGAATGAATTCGGGGGAGAAAGTTCAGACCTCCGTGGGCAGAATTATTTTTAATCAAATTTTACCTCCCGCTTTAAGGTTTCAAAATCAAGTCATGGATAAAAAGGCATTGAAAAATTTGATTGATTCCTGCCTGAAGAGATATGGTCGGAAACGAGCAGTTAAACTGATTGATGACATTAAGGACATGGGTTTTGAATATTTGACTCGTTCAGGGCTTTCTTGGGGGATGAATGACCTTCAGATTCCTGCCAGGAAAGAAGAGATTTTGAAAAAGGCGGATATAGAGGTAGATCAGATTTACAGGCAATTTAAGGAAGGACTTTTAACCGACGAGGAACGTTATACCAAGGTTTTAGAGATTTGGGCTCGCACTAAAGATTTAATTACCAAGGAAGCCGAGAAAGCAATAGATAAATATGGGCCATTATACTCAATGTTGGATTCTGGAGCGCGAGGGAGCTGGAGCCAGGCTTCCCAAATGATTGGGATGAAGGGACTCGTTGCTAATCCTGCCGGCAAGACCATTGAATTGCCGGTGAAAGATAGCTTTAAAGAAGGCTTTTCGGTATTGGAGTATTTCATTTCCACTCATGGCACGCGGAAGGGAATGTCGGATACTGCCCTGCGCACCGCCACCGCGGGTTATTTAACCAGAAGGCTCGTGGACGTGGCGCAGGATATGGTGGTTCGGGATGGGGATTGCGGCGATACCAAGGGACTTTTAATTACAAGAGAGGAAACCGAAGAAATGGGCGAGACCATCGCTGAAAGGGTAACCGGTCGGGTCTCTTTAACTAATTTGCGCGATTTGAAAACAGGCGAGATTATTGTGAAAAAGGGCGATCTTATTGATGAGGAGCAAGCGAAGAAAATCGCCAAGATTGATCCTGGCGAGTTCTATATCCGTTCGTCCCTTACTTGTAAGACAGTAAAGGGTATCTGCCAAAAATGTTATGGTTGGGATCTCGGGCACAAACAGTTGGTTAGGCTAGGGGAAGCGGTAGGGATTATTGCCGCTCAATCCATCGGGGAGCCAGGGACCCAGCTTACGATGCGCACCTTCCACACCGGAGGTGTGGCGGAAGGAGATATTATTCAAGGGTTACCTCGGGTGGAAGGACTTTTTGAATGCCGACCCGTCAAAAATCCAGCAGTCATGGCGGAAGTGGATGGCATCATGGATATTGAAAACCGCGGTGATCAAAAAATCGTCAGGATATTTACTAAAGACATCATCACTGACCGTTATTCACTGCAAGGCAAAAAAGCAAGAGTAGAGAATGGTAGTTATGTGGAGGCTGGTGAAGAATTGGCTATTTCGGATAAAGGTCAGAAGATTAAAGCTAAAGCTGCTGGTATTGTGAAGATCCAAGGGGAAGAATTATCCGTGGTAAGAGAACAAAATGCGGCTCAAGAACATCTTTTACCTTTGGAAACACCTTTATGGGTAGAAAAGGGGCAGGAGGTTATAAGGGGTGATCAATTTACCGAAGGTTATTTAGACTTACGCAAGTTATTTAAGGTTTCGGGCGCGGAAGCAGTGCAGAAATATATTATTTGTGAAGTACAGCGTATTTATTCTACCCAAGGTCAGGATATTAATGATAAACATATTGAAATTATCACGCGTCAGATGTTTTCCAAGGTAAGCGTGGAAAATCCCGGAGACTCCGATTTCATCCCTGGCGCTATCATAGATAAATTGCGTTTTGAACGCGCGAATCAGGCATTAAAAAAACAAGGTCGCGAAGAGATTACAGGCGAACATCTTCTCTTGGGGATCACGAAGGCTTCCTTAAATACCGAAAGCTTTTTATCCGCTGCCTCCTTTCAAGAAACTGCTCGGGTGCTCATAGAGGCCGCGGTGATGAATAAAGAAGATAAACTGGAAGGATTAAAGGAAAACGTGATCATTGGTCGTTTAATCCCGGCGGGCACAGGTTTTAGAAGAGATGTCTAAAAGTATTGCCTAAAAAGTTTTTTAGGTTGTCTTTTTATGTCAAGCCTTTTGATATTGTTGGGGTAATATTTTTAAGGGTTTATATACATTATCAAATTGTAAAGCCTCTCATTTTGAATTTAGAATAATTTAAGGTGTGCAACCTTTTTGTTGAAAAGAGGTTGTTTTTGTTTTTTAAAACAAAAAATGTTATAATTTATTTAATTCCCTTACCTCGTTAGAGGAAGCCGCCGATTTTAATCGGTGGTCAATACTGGTCTGGTTTATTTATTAAAAAAATGGATCTTATGTTTCATTCTCCGAACGCGCGGCGCCGGGGCAGACCCAAAGGAGCAAAAAGCAGAAGAAGGGGTCGGCCTCCGAAAAAACAAAGCATTATGGGAGAGAGCCATGAGGAATTAATTTCCCGCCTTAATCCCCGTATGACACGGGCAGTGGTTTTAATCTTGTTTTTCATAAGCGGCGCTCTAGGGGTTTTAAGTGTCTTTGGTCGTGCCGGCATTTTAGGACAATATTGTAAACTTCTTCTCATTAATCTTTTTGGCTGGTCTTATTTTTTTATCCCATTTTTTATTTTGATCTTGGCTTATTTTGTTTTGAGAGCTCAACATTATCATTTGCGTAAATGGAATTATCTCGGTGCGGCTTTGTTTTTAGTAAATTTAGTCGCTTTATTCCAGCTGATTTTAGCCCGCAATTTGGGTTTTCAGGAGATGAAAGGAATCGCCGGCGGCGGTTATTTAGGTTTTGCGGCCACCTTTTTTCCCCAGAAATTTTTAGGCCTCGGGGGTAGTTTGGTTTTGGTAGTTGGACTTTTTGTTCTAGGCGTCTTCTTAATGTTTAATATTTCTTTAAGGGGTGTGGCCCAAACTACAAAAGAGGGACTAAATAAAGCTCATTTATTGGGCGCGAAATTGAAATTCGGGCAAGGGGATGATGTTGCGATTAGGGATTTGGATGGCGAGCCGAATTTAATGAGCACCGCAGAGATTGAAAAAGCAATGCGGCGGGAACAAAAGAAAGATCGGCCCCAGATTCATTTACCTGTGGATGTGGATTTAAATATAGCAAGCAGTAAGAGAGCAGAATCTTTCATTGATACTAGTTGGATTCTACCCCCTCTTACTCTCCTTAAAGAAGCGCGAGGCAAGCCAGTATCGGGTAATATCCGATTGCGCTCGCAGATTATTCAAAAGACTCTAGCGGATTTTGGCATTGCGGTGGAAATGGATCAGGTGAATATAGGGCCCACTGTGACCCAATACACCCTCAAGCCAGCGACGGGCGTGAAGCTTAGACAAATCACTACTCTCCAGAACGATCTCTCTCTCGCCCTTGCCGCTCATCCGATCCGTATTGAAGCGCCGATTCCGGGAAAGTCATTGGTGGGGATTGAGGTTCCTAATCAAGAGGTGGCTTTAGTGCGCCTTAAAGATATTCTTGTTTCTGATCAATTTTACGGTTTAAATTCTGATCTTAAGATTGCTTTAGGCAAAGATGTGGCGGGGCATCCGGTAGTTACGGATTTGGAGAGGATGCCTCATCTTTTAATTGGAGGAGCGACCGGCAGCGGCAAATCCGTATGCTTGAATGGCATTATTTTAAGTCTTTTATATCAGCGTTCGCCAAGGGAATTAAAATTTATTCTTGTGGATCCTAAAAGAGTAGAGATGACTAGTTATAATGATCTCCCTCATCTTTTAACGCCCGTGGTTACGGAACCCAAAAAGACCGTTAATGCTTTAAAATGGGCTGTTAAAGAGATGGACCGCCGTTTTCAAGTTTTGTCGGAAGCAGGGAAGAGAAATATAGGAGGCTTTAATGCGGCTTGTGTTCCGGAAGAACGTTTACCTTATATTGTAGTTGTTATTGATGAACTAGCCGATTTAATGGCCGTGGCCGCTAATGAGGTTGAAGCCGCTATTGTGCGGCTGGCGCAAATGGCGCGGGCGACTGGGATTCATCTTGTAGTTGCCACTCAAAGACCATCGGTTGATGTCATCACAGGCTTAATTAAAGCTAATATTACGAGTAGAATTGCTTTTAATGTCGCGAGCCACATTGATTCGCGGACAATTATCGATACCGCGGGCGCAGATAAACTCCTTGGTAACGGTGATATGCTTTTTATTTCCTCCACAGAAAGTAAACCTAAACGGATTCAGGGTGCTTTAGTATCGGATTCAGAGATTGAGGGAGTGGTGAAATTTTTAGGCAAACGAGAAGAACCCGAGTTCAATCCTGAAGTAACGGAAAAACAAGGCCGCTTGGGTTTCGGGGGTGTCCCTTTGCCCGAGGGGGAGGAAGAAATTGACGATGAGTTGTTTGAAGAGGCAAAAAATTTAGTAATTCAATCCGGCAAGGCTTCAGCTTCTCTTTTACAACGTCGCTTAAAGGTGGGTTATGCCCGCGCCGCCAGGCTTTTAGATTATTTAGAGGAGCAGGGGATTGTGGGGCCGTCAGACGGCGCGAAGCCGAGAGAGATTTTAACTAAAGGGAATGTGCAGATTATTAATGCCAATGGCGAATCCCAGAATACAGGGAATCAGGTCTTACGAGAGGATCTGGAACGGATTAAAACTTTTGAAGATGAAGAAAGGAATAATGGGAATTATTAATACGCGAATCAGGAATCAGGAAGTTAAAAAAATCGGGCAAAAGCCCGATTTTGTAATTGAAATAAGAAGAATCGTTTTTTTTATTTAATCTCCTTACTTGATTCTTTTCGCGCTCGCGCGAATAAATTCCAGAAACAACGGATGTGGATGCAGGGGTCGGGAAGTGAATTCGGGGTGAAATTGGGTGGCTAAGAAGAAAGGATGCGAGGCGAGTTCAATAATTTCTACGAGATTTCTTGCCGGGTTAATTCCGCTGACCGCTAATCCCTTCTTCTCTAATATTTTACGATACTGGTTATTAAATTCATAGCGGTGGCGGTGGCGTTCCGCAATGTGGGTTTTATTGTAAGCGCGGCGCGCGATTGTGTTTGGCAGAATCTCGCACGCATAATTGCCCAGACGTTGCGTGTCCCCGTATTTTTTGTTTTTTAAAAATTCTTTTTGTTCGCTCATTAAGCTAATCACAGGATAAGAGGTTTTAGGATTGATTTCTGTGGTGTGGGCGTTTTTCATCCCCGCCACATTGCGGGCAAATTCTATAGTGGCGAGTTGCATGCCGTAGCACAAGCCCAAGAAAGGAATCTTATTTTCCCGCAGATATTGGATGGCTAAAATTTTTCCATCCACACCTCGTGAACCATACCCGCCGGGCACGATGACGCCATCGTAATTTTTTAGCTCGGTTAAATCTTTGGGGTTTTTTTCATATTTTTCACTGGCAAGCCATTGAATAATTGGCTTTAAATGATTAGCCCAAGCGGCGTGTTTTATTGCTTCTATGACCGAGATGTATGAATCTTCCAGCGTAAAATCGCCGGTTTGAAAATATTTTCCCACAATACCGATTTTTACCTCTCTTTTGACGTTTTTAATTGTCTGCACTAATTTTCTCCAAGCCGCAAGGTCGTTTTTTCTTGGTTTAAGATGAAAGTGGGCGAGAATTTTTTCGCCTAATTTTTGTTCATCCAGAATGAGGGGCACCTCATAAATTGATTCTACATCCGGGTTAGAAATTACGTGTTCTTTGAGCACGCTGCAAAAGACGGAAATTTTGTCTTTCCTTTTCTCGTCTAAAGGCCGGGCAGCGCGGCCGATTACAAAATCAGGCTGGATACCCGCGGCATTTAAAGTGCGGACAGAATATTGGACAGGTTTGGTTTTCATCTCTCCTACAGTAGAGGGAATAGGGAGGTAAGAAACATGGACATGGGAGACGTGTTTGGGGTCTTCCCATTTCATCATCCGATTTGCCTCCAAAAAAAGTACCCCCTGATATTCGCCGACCGTGCCTCCGAGTTCAACAATCACAAATTCAGCTTTAGCTTTTTTCCCCGCTTCCTTGACGCGGCAAATAATTTCTTCGGGAACGTGAGGCACCACTTCCACATCCTCCCCATCATATTCCAGGTTCCTTTCGCGGCGAATCACCGCCTCATAAATCTGACCGGTGGTTAAAAAATTGGAAGCGTTAAGGTCTGTTTCTGTAAATCTTTCATAAGAGCCAATATCCTGATCAGTTTCAATGCCATCGTCTGTGACAAAGACTTCGCCATGTTCAGTCGGTCGAATCGTGCCCGCGTCAATATTAACATACATTTCGCATTTGACATTGGTGACGCGATAGCCTTTCGCTTGTAAAAGTTTAGCAATGGAAGCGGCGGTAATCCCTTTGCCTAGGCTAGAGATTACGCCGCCGGAGATGAAAATGTATTTAGTGGTCATAATATTGAATGCAAAAATTAAAAATCAATCTTTCGACTGCGCTCAAGATTGATGGTGAATAAAGTCGAACCATCAAAACGATAGTGTAAAATGTTAAAATTTCTATTTATTTTAATTTTACAAAATATAAAAACCCTTAATTATAGTTAAAATTATTTACAGGGTTTTTTTTAATTCTTATATTTAGTTCTAACTTTATTTTATTTGTGTTAAGATAAAAAGTCAAGGGGAGGTTATCCGCCTCCACAAGTTAAAAAGACCGCTTTTATCTCAAATAGGCGGAGCTACACTTTTGCCAATGATTCCATAAAAAGTTAAAATGATAATAGGGATTTAGAATATTTAAAACAATGACCAGTTTTAGTTCTAAAAAAATTCAAGGGGAAACCTTTGGCGAGATTTTAAAGAAGAAAAGAAAGAGCATGGGCTACAGTCTTAAGCAGGTTTCGCATCGCCTCAAGATTAACTTCGGTTATCTTAAAGCTCTAGAGGCGGAAAGTTTGCAGGGGTTGCCTCCTCCTGTTTATGTGCGGGGGTTTTTAAAGCATTATGCTCGTTTTTTAGGGCTTCCAGAGGAGACAATTTTACGATATTATAGGACAGAGCGGAATATTTTAGATAATCTTCATCCGGAGGAAAATCTGGTTTATCAAAGTAAAATCAAGAGAGTTTCTCTTTTGAATATCAGCCCAAAGGCAGTCAAATTCGGTTTTATCGCCTTAGGGATAGTGATGTTTTTTATCTATTTGGGATGGGAACTCTCGGGGTTTTCTGCCCCGCCGTCACTGAAGATTATTTCTCCGCAGGAGAATGAAAAGGTGACTACCGACTCCATGGTGGTTGCAGGGGAGAGCGAGAAAGAGGCAGAAGTTTTTATTAATGGTCAGCCGGTTTTTGTGGACGAGGAGGGCAATTTTCGGGAGCAGATTATTCTCAACGCAGGCGTGAACCCCATTGAGATTTTAGCGCGGAATAAAATAGGGCGGGAACGCAGAGTAGCAAGGAATGTTTTAGTTTATTTGCCGGCGAATGCGGGCGCCGTAATGGACGCGGCGAAAGAAAATAATAAGGAGGAAAAACTCCAAGAGTTATCATTGCTCGTTAAGATTAAGGAGGGCGCGACTTGGATTTCAGTAGATACGGACGGGACTAATGTTTTTCAGGGGACAATGTTGCCGGAAACTTCGCGGGAGTTTAAGGCGCGCGATAAAATCACGATTACCTCCGGGAGCGCGGGCAATACTTATATTGTCTTTAATGGTCAGGATTTAGGAAATTTAGGTGAAAACGGGGATGTGGTTCGAAATGTAGAATTCACAAAGGATCTTAAAATACCAGATAAAAATTAATTTATGTCTTACAAAATCAAAGCAAAAAATTTGGAGAAAATGTTTAATTTTTTACATCAGGTGGAACACTTAAAATCCACCTTGAGGTATACCTCGCTCGCGAGCGGACGCAAGGAATCCAGCGCAGAACATTCTTGGCGACTAGCTTTGATGACTTTTCTCGTCGCTGAAGCATTAAAATTGGATTTAGACAGCAATCGCGCTGTCAGAGTCGCCCTTGTCCATGACATTGCTGAATCCGTCACAGGAGATATTGATGCCGTTAAGATTGGCAGAAAGGAATTTTCCAAAGAAGAGAAACATCGCCTTGAAATTAAAGCGATTAAAAAGATCAAAAATAAATTACCCTTAGGACTTAGCCGCGAAATTCATGATTTATGGTTTGAGTATGAGAAAAGTTTAACCCCGGAAGCAAAATTCGTAAAGGCGCTGGATAAGTTAGAGACCTTAACCCAACTTGCAGAGGCAGGTTACAAAACTTATGACGCGCCAGAGTTTATCGCGAATTATGCTGATTTGAGTGTGCAGAATTTTCCTGCTTTAAAGGGAATGTTGAAAATCGTGAAACGCAAACTCAAAACAGAATTTAGGAAGGGGGATATTCCTTGGAAAAAGGAATATAGCACTTATCCTTAATTTTAGAAGTTGCTTTCTAATATTTCGTGGGTTATAATAAATTAATCTTTTTTATCCTCTTTTCTTTCAGGAGGGGAGAAGAAATAAAATGACTAAAATTAATACTATGGAGGAGGGAAAATCCCAAGCCGTGGAAATGGCGGTGAGCCAGATTAAAGAGAGGTTCGGCGAGGGTTCAATTATGAGATTGGGTGAAGCAAAGATTATGCAGGTAGAAGCGATTCCGACTGGTTCAGTTTCGCTGGACATTGCTCTTGGTATTGGCGGCGTGCCGCGAGGCCGGGTGATTGAAATTTTCGGCCCTGAATCTTCCGGCAAAACGACGTTAGCTCAACATATTGTCGCTACGGTGCAAAAGCGCGGAGGAGTAGCGGCTTTTGTGGATGCGGAACACGCTTTGGATCCTGATTATGCTAAAGTGATTGGCGTGAATATCAATGATCTTTTTATCTCCCAGCCGGATACGGGTGAACAGGCTTTAGAGATTGTAGAAACTTTAGTCCGTTCCAACGCGATTGACGTGGTGGTAGTGGACTCGGTAGCAGCTCTTACTCCTCGGGCTGAGATTGAAGGCGAGATGGGGGACAGCCACATGGGCTTGCAAGCGCGTTTAATGAGCCAAGCCCTAAGGAAACTCACTGCGGCTATTTCTAAATCCAAAACCACGGTGATATTTTTAAATCAAACACGGATGAAGATCGGCGTTTTTTTCGGTAATCCCGAGGATACCACGGGAGGAAAGGCATTAAAATTTTATTCCTCGGTGCGCATTGAATTGAGGCGGGCGGCGCAAATTAAACAAGGCGATAAGATTATCGGCAATCGCGTGAAAGCGAAAGTAGTGAAGAATAAAGTGGCGCCGCCATTCCAAACCTGCGAATTTGACATTATGTATAATGAAGGAATTTCTTACGCAGGGGATTTGGTTGATATGGGAGTATTTTATAAAATTTTAACTAAAAGCGGTTCTTGGTATCAGTTAGACGAGGAGAAACTGGGACAGGGCAGAGAGACGAGCAAGCAATATTTAAGAAATAATCCCAAGGTCGCGGAGATGATTCAGAAGAAGATTTGGGAGAGAGTGAATGAGCAAAGAAAGGCAGAGGTTTAGGTTGTGGATAACTTTTGAATCCATTGTTCGATTGTTCCATTGCTCAACTGTTACAGGTTCATTTTATTTTCCAAAAGATAAGGTCAACAATCGAACAATAGAACAATTGAGCAATCAAAATTCAAGACAGGATTAAATCCAATAAAAAAATAACCTTTAAGCGATGTTAGGTTATTTTTTATTTTCGTTATTAAAAAATTTTATGCTCGCTCTACGTACTCCCCTGTTTCCGTATTTACTTTTACTTTATCTCCTTTCTTAATGAACAGGGGAACGGTTAGTTTGGCATCTGTTTCTAAGGTGACCTGTTTGGTTCCTCCTTGAGCTGTGTCGCCGCGCACATCCGGAGGCGCGTCAACAACTTCAAGCACTACTTTCAGGGGGAGGTCAATGGTTATTGGTTGACCCTTAAAGATTAAGACATCAGTGCTTGTTCCTTCTTTAAGAAATTGCGCCTTCAGACCAATTTCTTTTTGCGGGAGACCAAACTGTTCATAAGTCTTTTCATCCATAAAATAGAAAATTTTGCTGTCTTTATATAAAAATTGAACCTTATTTTTAGTAATATCCGGCTCTTGAAATTTATCGTTGCCCTTAAAGTTTTTACTAAGGACATTTCCCTTGATGAGATTTTTCAATCTTGTTTGCTGCACTGCGCCGCCGCGGCCCAATTTAACATGTTGGGAAGCAATCACTGTGTAGGGTTCGCCATTATATTCAATATTGGTGCCAATTTTTAAATCATTGATATCCAGCATAGTGGAGTTTTATTTAATTGTGTAAGGAAGAAGGGCCATCAAGCGGGCATTTTTAATCGCGCGCGCTAATTTGCGTTGATGGAATGAACAAGTGCCTGTTCTCTTTTTGGGTCTGATTTTACCATAATTAGACAAGCACCGTTTGATTAATTCTACATTCTTGTAGTTAATATTTTTCTTGGGGTCAACGCAAAAACGACAATATTTTTTAGGTTGCATAAATGAGTTAGTAACTAGTAATCAGTAATCCGTAATTGGTAAAATATTAAAAATTGTCACTGATTACTAGTACAATTTATCAGTTATTTTTTAAAACGGTATATCTTCAATGCTAATGCCTTCATCTTCTTCCTTTTTTTCTGGAGCGCGCGGTTTCGCCTCCTGTTCAGATGTTATTGTTTCATTCTCCGTTTCTCTGGTTAACTCCTCTTCTACATTAATGGTGGGGATTTCGGAGGCGGGGGCGGGGGGAGTTACCGTGGCGGTAGGAGCGGGTGCGGCTTGCTGATTAGGATAAGGAGACCTTCCTTGGGTGCGCGGCGGGGATAACATAATCATATCCCGGGCTATAATCTCGGTGCGATAGCGCTTGATGCCATCTTGGCCTTCCCAGTCATGAGTCTGGAGCGAGCCTTCAATATAAACTCGGTCCCCTTTTTTTAAGTATTGACCGCAAATATCGGCTAGCTTGCGCCAGGCGACAATATTATGATATTCAACATTTTCTTGTTTCTGACCCTGGGCATTTGTCCAGACGCGGTTGGTAGCAATACCAAAATTAGCCACCGCATCTCCCGAAGGGATATTGCGGGTTTCCGGATCGCGGGTTAAGCGCCCGATAATCATTACTTTATTGAGGTCCATTTTATTTGTACTACCTCCTTGTTGTTTTGAATTAAAAAATTAGATATTTCAAAGCACTTCTTCTTTTAGGATCTCTTCCAATTTTTTATCCAAGTCTTCCATTTCAGCTTTAGGCTCTTTAGAGGTTTTAGAGATTTTTTTCTTCTCGGAGGGCGCTTCTTCTTGGGGAAGAGAGATTGATTTTTCAGCCTCTGGCTTAGGAAGAGCGGGTTCAGCTTGTTCTATAATATTTTCTTTTTCTTCGCTCTGAATGGCAGTTTCTTTTTCCTCTGTGACCGCTGTTAACAAAAATCTTAAGAGATGGACTACAGATTTCAGTTTTTTATCTAAAGAATCTACTTGATCTTTATTTAATTTAAACCAGGTGATATGATAATAACCTTGTTTAAAGTGTTTAATCTTGTAAGCCAAATCTTTCAGTCCCCAATATTCTTCTTTCTTAATCTCGCCACCCGATTCTTTAATAATGTTATTCGCTTGGGCAATTTTTTCCGCCGCTTCCTTTTCAGAGATTTGTGGCGAAAAAAGATACATTATTTCGTATTTGGGCATTATTTTTCTTCTATTTTTAACAATATTTATATGGTAAATAATAGCAGAGAAATTTTAAAAAAGCAAGGATAATGTCTGAATCTGGATTTTGGAATTTGAAATCCAGATTAAAGTTCTTTCTATGAAAAATCCATATTTTGGATTCAAGGTTTAAGATTCTGTCCTTTATTCTCTTGCTAAAGTCATTAAAAGAGAGTATAGTGTTTTTATTAAAATTTAATTTTGAGATTTTTAAAGTAAAAATATGAGAATCAATCCTTTCGTTTTCAGAAACTATGATATCAGGGGCATTGTGGGCAAAGAGCTAGATAGCGAGAAAGTATACGCAATTGCCAAGGCGTATGGAACTTTTTTACAAAGAAGAAAAATACGCCAGGCAGTAATTGGCAGAGATTGTCGGGTGAGCGGAGAAGAATTTAAAAAAGTATTTATTAAAGGTCTTAGAGAGATGGGCATTGATCTTATTGATATTGGTATGGTGATGACGCAAATGATGTATTACGCGCAATACCGTTTCCAGACCAATGGCGGGGTAATGATTACAGCCTCTCATAATCCGTATAATTTTAATGGATTTAAGCTGGGAATTGGTTTTTCCCTGACAACTGGGCCGGAGGAAGTGCAGGAGATAAGAAAAAATACTCAAACCGAGCGGTATTACGTTTCAAAAAAGAAAGGTTCTATCACAAAAGCTGACATCAGAGAAGATTATTTTAATGATGTTTTAAAGCGTCTTCGTTTAAAGAGAAAGTTTAAGGTTGTCGTTGATTTTAGGCATGGAACACCCGCTATGTATGTTCCTGAACTTTTCAAAAGAGCGGGTTGCAAACTGATTTTACGCAGAGAGAATGTGGATGGCAATTTTCCGGCGGGGACCCCGGATCCTACTGATGAAAAATTCATCAGGGAACTTGGCAAGGTTGTTCTTGCCGAGAAAGCCGATTTAGGACTCGCATTTGACGGCGATGGCGATAGGATAGGAATGGTTGACGAAAAGGGAAATATTTTATGGAATGATGTTGTGGTGGCAATTTTCGCGCAAGAAATATTAGAGAGATTTCCTAATTCAAAAATTATTTATAATACGCTTTGTTCACAGGTGGTTCAGAAAGTTATTAGTCGGAATGGCGGGATTCCGATGATGTGGAGAACCGGACACTCATTTATTAAGAAAAAAATCGCTGAAGAGCAAGCCGCATTCGGAGGAGAACTTTCCGGACATTTTTTCTTTAATGATAATGCCTATGGTCATGACGATGGAACATACGCCGCATTGAGAATTTTAGAGTATTTATCTGATAAAAAGCTTTCATTGAGTAAATTGTATCAAAGTTTTCCGCGATATATTTCCTCGCCCGAGATTAAGATTGGATGCGCGGATGAGAGAAAAGTCGCTGCTGTTGCGGATATTGCTAAAAGGTTTAGAAAGGATTTTCCGAACGCAAAAATTACTGACGCGACAGTTATTCCAGGAGATGATGGAACACGCGCTGATTTTGATGATGGTATGATGATTTTTAGATATTCTCAAAATGGCCCATATATTACGGTCAAATTTGAAGCGCGGAGCAAGAAAGTTTATGATAAGCGGAAGAAATATGTCCGGGAAATGCTGGAAAGATATCCTGAAATGATTTGGGAAGACCAGCTGTGTGTTAATCTTGAATCACTTCAGTAAATAAATACCGCAAGAATGATTAGTGTTGTTTATACCTCTTGTGGATAATTTTTTTGACTCTCTATTGCAGAGTATGATAAAGTATGATAGTATCATATTGAATCATACTTTTTTTATTAACAAATTTTTTAAAAGTGGTTAACAGACCCCCTCCAACCTCCCCCTTGGTAAGGGGGAGAAAATTATAGCGATGTCCAGAGAAAGATTAACAATTACCATTAACAAACGACTCATCGGCTTATTAGACGATTTTATTGACGGTGAGAAGATCCGCAACCGTTCGCACGCGATTGAGTATCTTTTGAGTAAAACGCTGGCGCCCAAGGTTTCGCGCGCGATTATTTTAGCGGGTGGCCAAGGCTTAAAAATGCGGCCTTTTACCTATGAAATGCCGAAGTGTTTGATTCCAGTGCGCGGCAAACCTCTTCTCGAGCACACTTTGGATTTATTAAAGAAATATGAAATCCGCGACATTGTGATTACGATCGGACACCTGGGAGAGAAGGTGCGGAATCATTTTGGCGACGGCTCGCGGTTCGGGGTAAAAATTACCTATGCGGATCAAGGAGAGGGTTTTCGGGGGACGGGCGGCGCTTTGAAGGTGGCAAGGAATCTAGCGGGACATCCTTTTTTGCTTTTCTATGGAGACGTCTTAGCAAATATTGATTTAAATGATTTGATTGACTTTCATAAAAGCCATGGCAAAACAATGACGATGGCTTTAACGAGCGTGGAGGATTCATCGGTTTGGGGAGTGGTGCAGCTTCACGGCTCCCAAATCCGGGATTTTGTGGAAAAGCCTAAACAGAGCCAGAGATTATCGCGGCTTATCAACGCAGGGATTTATGTCGTGGAGCCTAAGATTTTTGATTATTTCCCCGGAAAAAATATTTTTCGCCTGGAAGAAGATGTTTTCCCAAAGCTCGCGCAAAGCGATGAACTATATGGCTATCCTTTTGAGGGGCAATGGTTTGACATTGGCACGCCTGAAATTTACGCGCGGGTGATTAAGGAGTGGAACGGGATCAAATAAATGAAAAATTGTCTCGCTATGCGAGATCTGGCGGAGCCAGAAAAATGAAAAATGCAAAATTGCAATGCAAAATTAAAAATTGAATAAGAGATTTTTTAGATTGCAGGGTTGCGTTTTTTATTTTTTTGATCAGTTCTTTTTTAAGTTGGTTTAAATCTTTGATTTGAACCAAAATGGTTCTTTATGATTTATGATTTGGTGGTATTGGATTTTTGGATAAGGGAGGAGCAATGAGATCTTTTGATGAGGTTAAACAGGATATCTTGAGTCAGATTGAGCACGTGGCGTCAGTAAGATGCGATAGTACAGTAGCGGCTTGCTCTTTGAGGCGGAGAGAGAATATAAAATTCAGAATAAGTGGAGGGAGTTGCCCTGGAGCAAAGAGTGTTTGTGACGATGTGGAAGGCGCTTCTTCTATCCAAGGGCTGAAAGATAGCTTAGGCAGTCTAATGTGCGTTCAAACAATGTTTGGAGATATTTTGAAGGAGGGTGAGTAGTGGAGGAGGAAGAAATTTTTGACATTTTGCCTAGGCCCACAAAGAATATTAGTGCCGAGGAGATTCAGATGGCACTAATTGAGCTGCAAAATGCAGGAATAAAAACTTTTATGGGGGGTTATGATGTAGAAGCTTTGTTGATGTCAGTTTCAGAAGAAGGGGGGCAAGATGAACTTGGGGAAGTATATAGAGAATCTCAAGAACGATCTTGAGAATGGGGGCGTGGCAGATGATTCGGTCGCTGTACTTTGTTATATTACAGCAGCGAATCGTGCTAAAGAAGTTATCCAAGCAGGCGGACCAGAAAAAGAGACTGCTCAAAGTTTTCTAGATCTTTGTATGCAGTCAGGCTGTGAAGGTTTAAGAACTGTTGTAGCTCTATAATTAGTTCTTTGTTTGAAATCAAAAGACCGTGTGTAATTAAGACCCTTCTTAATTATTACACGGTCTATTTTTTTAGAGATTTTAGATTTTCAATTTTAGATTTTAGACTATCTCACCCCAATTTTCTCTCGTATTTCTTGCAAATTTTTCCCCGCGATTTCGCGCGCCCTTTTTGCGCCCTCAATTAAAATATTTTTTACTTCTTCGGGCTTTTGTTTCAACTCCGCATATTTTACACGCATATCGCCAAAGTGCAAGGCAATGTTTTGAGCCAAGATTTTCTTGCATTCCACGCAGCCCAAATTTCCCGAACGGCAATCTCTTTCAATGGTTTTTACTAAATCGGGGAGGGAGAATAATTTGTGCAAGGCAAAGATATTGCATTTTTCTGGATGCCCCTTATCGCCCTTTTTTATTTTTTTAGGGTCTGTAAAAGCATTGCGCAATTTAGCGTCAATTTCTTCTTGGGATTCAAAGAGCCCAATGTAATTATTCAAAGTTTTGCTCATCTTGTTTTTACCGTCCAAGCCCATAATCCGCGGCGCTTCGGTTTTTAAGGTTTGGGGCAGAGGAAAGGTTTCGCCGAAACGTTTATTAAAGCGCTCGGCGATAAAGCGAGTAAATTCCAGATGAGGATCTTGGTCTTCGCCAACAGGAACAGCATCGGTTTTGTAAACTAAAATGTCGGCCGCCATTAAAACAGGGTAAGAAAGCAGGGCTAAATTCAGATTATCTGGAAATTGTGTTTTTTTTTCTTTATAAGTGGGCATGCGCTCTAACATCCCCAAGGGAGTGAGCGCTCCCAGAATCCAAGCAAGTTCAGTTTGTTCCGGGACATAAGATTGGACAGTCAAAATGGATTTTTGAGGGTCAATACCGCAAGCGAGAAGACCAGTAGCCATCTCTATAATTTCTGAGCACAAGGTTTCTGGCTCAAAAGGCGTGGTTAAGCCATGGTAGTCCACGATTTCAAAGACACATTGGTATTGATCTTGCAGTTCCACCCAATTTTTAATTGCACCAAAATAATTGCCTAAATGTAGAGTACCCGATGGTCTGATTCCTGAAAATAATTTTTTCTCCATATTTTTGGAATTAGTCGCGCATTAGTCAAGCGGCTATTTTTTTCAGATAATATCACGCAGAATGACTATTTTAAAATTTTTGGTTTACTATGCTCCAATAATCACAGGTAAAATCATTGGCCGGCGCTCTGTGCGCTTAAACAGATATTCACCGATTTCTTCCCTGATTCGCGATTTAATGTAAGCCTCATTCACGCTTAATTCTTTTTTACCTTTTGTATCTACAATCTTTTTGATTTGATTTTTGACTTCTTTCAGTAGTTTATCAGATTCTTTCATATAAATAAAGCCGCGAGAGACAATATCTGGTTCGCCAATTAAAGCGCCGTTATCCTTGTTGACAGTGATAATCACCACGAACATTCCATCTTTGGCCATTTGCTGACGGTCGCGCAAGACTACATGGCCAACATCGCCGATACCGAGGCCATCAACTAGGACATAGCCAGAGGGTACTTTATCTTTTAAGATAAGCCCTTTCTGTTCTTGGTCAATATTCAGGATTTGACCGTTCTCCATAATAAAAATATTTCCGCTCGGTATGCCCAGTTCCCGGGCAATCCAAGCATTATTCACGAGCATATGATGTTCTCCGTGGATCGGGACAAAATATTTTGGTTTCAGGAGGGAGAGCATTAGTTTCATATCCTCTTTATGGGCGTGTCCTCCAGTATGAATATCCATAATTTTTTCATAAAATACGCGCGCGCCTAGGCGGAAGAGGTTATCCATCATATTATAGATGGAGCGTTCATTTCCTGGGATGGGAGATGAGGAGAGAATAATGGTATCCCCTTTATGAATTTTAACTTCTCTATGTTCTTGGCGGCTCATTCGGGCGAGGGCGGATGACTCTTGACCTTGACTTCCCGTAGCCACAATTACCACTTTATTATCGGGTAAGTTTTTGGCTTGTTTCAGGCTAATGACTGTATCAGGAGGAATTTTTAAGTAGTTAAGGCGCACAGTAATTTCCACTGCTTTTTCCAGCGACATTCCCGAGAAGGCGAGTTTACGGCCGGTTTGATAAGCAGAGTTTACAGCCTGCTGGATTCGGCTGATCAAAGTAGAAAAAGTGGCCATAATAATGCGTCCTTTAGCGGTTTCAAAGATGCGGTGCAATGTTCTACCAATCTTTTTTTCAGAGATAGAGTGGCCTTCTTTTTCGGCGCTTGTGGAGTCGCACATCGCGACAAGGACACCTCTGCCTCCGAGGAGTGCGATGCGCGAGAAGTCGCTCGGTTTTTCGTCAACAGGCGTGTAGTCAAATTTAAAATCACCAGTCGTCACGCACAGCCCGACGGGGGTGTAGATGGCGATGCCCACACCATCCGGAATATTATGATTGACGCGAAAGAATTCTAATTCAAAATTGCCGATCCGGATATTGTCATTGACCGTGAAGGTATTGAGACGCGCTCTTTTGTCCATTCCAAATTCTGCCAAGCGATCACGGATGAGTTCAATGGTGAGGGGCGTACCATAAAGGTAGGGGTTGCCTAGTTTTTCCAAAAGATAAGGGATTGCCCCAATATGATCTAGATGACCATGCGTAAAAATTATGCCGCGAATTTTATGCTTATTTTTAACAAGGTAAGAGATATCCGGGATCACATAGTCAATGCCGAGCATTTCTTCGTTGGGAAACATTAGCCCCATATCAATCACGATAATATCATTTCCATATTCAAAAACCGTCATATTTTTACCCACCTCTTCCAAGCCGCCTAAAGGAACGATTTTTAGGTTTGAGTCGCGAGGCTCGGAAAGAGGGGGAGACGGGATAGACTTGATAGCGGGTGGAAGTGTGGGTAGGGGTTTGGTAGTAAACTTTGGTTTTTTGTGATGAAGCATGATATAAAGGTCAAAAGTCAAATCTCAAAAGTTAAAAGTATCATTCTGAATTTTTTATTGTAGTTAAGATTTGAGTTTTGATTTTTGAGTTTTGAGTTTATGTTAGTGCTGGGAGGGAGATTTGAACTCCCATGGTATTGCTACCGCTAGCCCCTGAAGCTAGTGCGTCTGCCAAATTTCGCCATCCCAGCATTTTTTGAAAAGGCGCATCACGGCAGCGATTTTCAGACAAGAATCGTGATTTTCTGAAGATCTCGCGCAGTGATAGCAAGAAGAGAGGTTAGAATAAACCCTTGCAATTTGGTTAATCAATAAATTATTATTTTGTTTTTTATTTAAAAGGGGAGGAAAAAACAGTTTTATTCGTCTTGGCGTAAGAGTTGCCTTTTTTGTTCTGTATACCAGTAGGATAGTCCCGCAAAACGTTCGTAAGGGAAGACGACCTTTTCACTTTCAATACCTTTGATTTTTTTATTGACGCCGCAGAGATAGATGGATCTGTAGAGAGGAATAACTGGTATTTCTTGATTTAATATTTGTTCTAATTTTTTGTAATCTTCTTGCTGTAAGATCGGGTCATCGATAGTTTTTAGTTCTTCTAGAATTTTATCCGCTTCTGTGTTTTCAAAAGAAGCTAAGTTTAATCCGGGGTCGCGGATTTGCGAAGAATGCCAAAAGATATAAAGATCAGGATCGTGGACTAACACTTCTCCGTAGATGAGGGCGTCAAAATTACGCGGTCGGATATATTCTTGTTGAATTTTTGCCGTATTATAGGATTCCGTGATCAGTTCAATTCCCACTTGTCTGTAGGCGGTTTTTAGAATTTCCGCGGTTTGGACATATTCCGTCCAATCCGTAGTCACAAGAGTAAAACTTAAACGGTCTTTACCTTTAGCATATATTCCATCCGTCCCTTTTGTCCAGCCCTCTTTTTCTAAAATTTGCTCTGTTTCTTGGGGGTTAAACTCCCGTTTGGTAAGATTTTCTACATCCCTCGGGGCTGAAGCCCTTTCGGGACTGAAGTCTGCCAAGAGAAGGGGGGAGTAGGTTATTTGTCCGGCGTCTGCGATAGCTTCCTCAATAATTTGTTTCTTTGGGGTCGCATATTCTAAGGCTTCGCGAATATACTTCTCTTTAAATAATTTATTGCGGTTTGGATTTAGAAATATAGAATATATATGAGGCAATTCTAGAGAGTAGAGATTTAGAAAGTCGTTATTAGCAAGTTTATTTTTATATCCTTTAGGAATATAGCCCGTTCCATCAATCTGGCGGCTTTGCAGATCTGAAAGTAGAGTATCAAAATCGGGATAGAATTGGAAATTTAGTTTTTCTAGATAGGGCTTCAGACCATAATAATTAGGGTTCGGCTTTAAGGAGTAGGATTCAATGCCGCCTTCTTTGTTTTTTTTAAGTTTGTAAAATTGCCATGGTCCAGAGCCGATTGGTTTTAGATTATATTCAGATAAAGGGGCGTTCGCCGAGGGGATTGTTTCCCAGATATGCATGGGCAGGATGCCAAAGGTGAGCATGGAAAGAAAGGGAGCATAGGGTTCTTTGAGGGTAAACTTAAGTTTTAATGCGTCGATTTTTTCCATTTCTACGCTCAAAAAACTTGAGCGCAGGGGGCTTTTAAAGTCCGGGTCTTGAATTCTGTGAATGGTGAAAATAATATCGTCAGTAGTCAAAGGCTCGCCATCCTGCCAGATGAGGTTAGGCTTTAACGTGAATGTATAGGTCTTTTTATCCTCTGAAATTTCATAATCTCGGGCTAAGTCTGGAACCAATTCCTGTTTGTCATTATAAATCATTAAGCCGGAAAAGATGAGGTAGGCGAGATCCATATCAATGTCGTTGGTTTGGGCCAGAATAGGATTCACGTATTTAGGCTGACCTACTAGCCCCTCGGTATATTGCCCCCCTTGGGCTGGCACTAATTTGGAGTGCTTCAGATAATAGATATCTATCCAAAAGACAACACTGGCAAGAATGATGCCGCTTAAGATAAAGATCACGATCCGCTCCCAAGGTTTCAAGGTGCGGGGGATATTAGCAATCTGTTTTAATTTAGGAATGCGGATTTTCTTTGATTCTTCTTTAGAAAAAAAGGAAGTCCGCAGGGGGCGGATTTGTTTTAGGCCATCCAGGGATTTTTTGAAGAGAGAGGAGGAAGAAAGATTAGAGGATACTTCTTTCTCTTTTTCCCCGATTTTGGACATATTGTTAAATTAATACGTTCACTAACGCTATCGCGCCAAAGGCAATAGCTAAAAATATAGTCGCGCGAAAGACAATTTTTTCCACGCCTCTTTTAGTGCGGTAAAATCCTCCTTCGCCGCCAAAAGCACTGCCTAAACCTGTGCCGCGGGCTTGGACTAAAATCGCCGCCGTGAGCAATATTGCGAGGATAATCTGGACAATTTTTAATATTTGTGACATATTAAAACAAGGTCTTGCTTAAAACAAAAGGTGATTATAGAATACCATTTTAGAGTGGAGGAGTCAATAAGAAGGGAAGCAGGAATAGGGAATAGGGAATTATAAATAATAAATAATTCTTTTATCTCTTTATTTCTAATTCATTTTATTGTTCTTTTTATCCAGTGTTCTTTTAATCACAAAGACACTCTTGCCGGAGATTTTCATTTTCGGCAAGATTTTTCTGTTTCGGTTTTTGATTTTTTGCTGGGCTCTTTTAATTGGGTGGGTCATAGGTATTTGATATTTAGAAGGAGGTATTTTTTATGGGTGGAGCAGGAAGAGTTGATTGTGGTCTGTCTAATAAGGGAGATTCTTATCCGAATTCTCCAATGAACTATTCAGATCCGGTAGAATTTATAGCCACACCATCAAGATTACAAGAGAGGGTTGATGCCTTAGAAGCACAAGTTGCAGAACTTACCGAGTTAGTTAAGAAGCTCCAAAAAGGAGAAAAAGACGAGGAGGCTGACTTATTTGCTCGGACAGAGTTAAGTTGAAAGGAGGATTTTCGCGATATTGCGGCAGATTTAGTTATCTAGAGCCCTTATAACGATTAAGGCTGATGAGAAAATCAGCTTTTTGCCAACATTCAGTTGGCTTTTTTTATTTTTTCCCTTTGTTGGCTCCATAGTGGCGTTAGCCCTATGGAGCCATAATGCAAGCCGTGAAGAGAAAATATGATCAGACTTTATGTGCATTGCGGCTCCATAAGCTCCTCGCTTCGCTCGGGGACTATGGAGCCAACAGAGTCATTAAAGAGCAAGGCAGACAAAGAGACGATGATATCTTCCAAATTATACTTTAACTTTTCAAGACTTAGGTCTGCTCTTCTAATCTCTGGACTTTCAGTCCAGAGTGGTTGGGTTTAACAAATTTTTACTTCTTAATTTATGGTGATAGGCGATCGCAAAGCGGTGAGCTTCGTCGCGAATGCGTTTTAAGAGCATCAGACCCGCGGAAGCCAGAGGAATGCTAATGGGTTCTTTTTGATGGGGAATATAGATTTGTTCTAATTTTTTCGCCAGCGCGCAGAGGGGAATTGTGATTTGGTATTTTTTGAAGACCTGAAGAGCGGCATTGAGTTGAGGTTTGCCGCCATCCACTAAAATTAAATCTGGCAGAGGCCAGCTATCCTTTTGATTAATTCTTTTCAGGCGGCGAGCGAGGATTTCCCGCATCATAGCGACATCATTGGGGGAGTGGATGGTTTTAATTTTAAAGCGGCGGTAGGAATTTTTTTGAGGTTTGCCGTTTTCGAAAACAATAAGAGAACCGCTCGCCTCTTGACCCTGAATATTGGAGATATCATAAGCCTCAATCCTTTGAGGAGGTTTTTTAAGCCTTAAATAGCTCGCAAGTTCAATAAGCGCCTTTTCTATTTTTCTTTTTTGCGTTTTTTCTGTTCTGATGCGCGTTTTTAAATACTCACGGGCGTTTTTTTCTCCCATTTTGATCAGTTTTCTCTTTGGGCCTTTCTGGGGGACAGTGAGTTTTGCTCTAAGGAGAGGCGTTTTTTTCACTGTGGCGGGGAGGATAATCTCTTGAGGTTGATTCTCTTTGTAAAAATAGTATTCACCTATAAATCTTTGCAAAATTTCGTTGTCTGTTTTTTTCATTGTATGCAGAAGGATAAAGTTTTCTTTACCTATGAGATGCCCTTCGCGAATACGGAAAAGATTCACCACGGCCATCTTTTTGCCGCGGGTGACGCTAATCACATCTTGGCTTTTTAAATCGCGGCTTACTACTTTTTGTTTTTCCTGAATTTTTTCTAAGGCTAAAATCCGATCGCGCAGGATAGCCGCGGTTTCAAAATTTTGTTTAGCGCTTTCCTTCCCCATTTTCTTTTTTATTTCTCGGATAATAGGGAGATTATGACCGCGCAAAAAAGAAGTAATCTCGCTAATAATTTTTTGGTATGCTTCTCTCTCTATTTTATTCTCGCAAGGGGCAGGGCAGAGTTTGAGGTGCGAGAAAAGGCAGATGCGATGGGGTAAAATTCGGCAGGAGCGGTAGGGAAAAATTTTGCGCAAGACTTTAAGGGTGGTGCGCGCTTCGTCGCTCGCAGGATAGGGTCCGAAAAGAATACCCTCTTCCTTTTTGGTTTTGCGGTTTTCCCTTTCTATAAAAACGCGAGGGAATTTTTCAGCCGTGATTTTAATGTAAACATAGGATTTGTCGTCCTTGAAGACAATATTATAGCGGGGCCTATATTTTTTGATTAGATTATTTTCCAAAAGCAGGGCTTCCTGCTCGTTGTCCACGACAATATGTTCTAGGCTTTTAGCGCGAGCGAGCATAAGCTTTTTATCAGGCGCAAGGTTCTCTTGATTTCTGAAATAAGAAGCAATCCTTTTTTTAAGGTTTTTGGCTTTACCCACATAGATTACCTTTTGATTCTGATCGCGGAAGATATAGATGCCGGGAGCAGGAGGGAAGTTTTCTTGACTTATTTTGAGGTTCATAGGATAATTGTGAATTGAAATTTGGGCAGTTTGGTTCTTTATTATATTATAGATTTTGATTATTTTTTTGGAAAGGATGGAAAATCTAAAATCTTTTAGAAAGAGAGGGAGAAATGAAAGTGATTAATGAGGATGAATTAGAGAATTGCATAGAGAATATAATTTCGGAAATAGTGGATTTTGAGGATGGGATCGTCTAGAAGCTGTTTGATGTTTTGGGAGTTGGTTCTTTGGAAAGTTTAGGGGGTGAACCAACATTTTTAGACGACTTGGCGAGTGAGGTAGGTGGAATTTTAAGGAAGGGAAAAGCAAGTCTTAGCCAAGATAGAGGTTTAGAAGATATTTTAAAACAAATTGAGGAAAGAATATTGGTAGTTATTGTAGAATTTGTTAACAGTGTTTTAGATGCCGTTGATTTTGACAAAGGCAGAATAAATATTACTTTAAGGTGCCGCAAACCTTCCTCGGTTCTGCATGGAAAGATTAAAGGAATAATTGAAGATTATTTAACAGAAGAAACCAGCAATACTGCGTGATTAGATTCTCGCAGTTTTTTTTATTGGAAGGGAATGGAGTCGCACGGATATTTTCATCTTGCAATATGACTCCACAGCCCCTTTGGGGACTATGGAGCCAACACCCTATTATCAAGTTTTGACCCAAGGGCTTTTTTGGTATATAATTATAAAGTTTAAAAATTTTTAAGTAAGATAATTCAAAACAAAAAATAATGCCGAAGAAAATTATTATCCGCGGGGCGCGGGTGCATAATCTAAAAAATATCAATCTAGAGATTCCACGAGATAAATTAGTGGTTTTTACTGGTTTGTCCGGCTCGGGAAAGTCCTCGCTTGCCTTTGATACGATTTATGCCGAAGGTCAGCGCCGTTATGTGGAGAGTCTATCCGCTTACGCGCGGCAGTTTTTAGGTTTAATGGATAAGCCGGATGTGGATCAAATCGAAGGATTATCACCAGCGATTTCCATTGATCAGAAATCCGCTTCCTCTAATCCGCGGTCTACAGTGGGCACGATTACTGAAATTTACGATTACTTACGTTTGCTATTCAGCCGCGTCGGCAAACCTCATTGCCTTTCCTGTGGCAAGCCGATTACCGCCCAGACAGCGAGCCAGATTACAGACAAGATTCTTGCCCTTCCTCGCGATTCTCGGGTAATTATTTTAGCCCCCTTGGTGCGCGATCGCAAAGGCGAACATAAACGGGAAATGGCAGAGATTCAAAGAGCAGGGTTTGTGCGGGTGCGTTTAGATGGAGTGATATTAGAATTGGAAGAGGCGCTTCAGGGCAATATTAATCCTAAAAAGAAACACACTTTAGAGATTGTGGTGGATCGGCTAGAGATCAGTGGAAACAAAGAAAACAGAGAGCGGGTTGCCGATTCCATAGAGACAGCATTAAATTTAGGCAATAGTTTAATTATTGTGCATAATCTGAACACCAGTGAGGACTTGATGTTTTCAGAAAATTTTGCCTGCCCGGAATGCGGCTTAAGTCTGCCTAGCTTAGAACCGCGCGATTTTTCTTTTAATTCGCCGCACGGCGCCTGCCCGGAATGTACTGGTCTTGGCACTAAGTTAGAGGTTGACCCTCTCTTAGTGATTCCGAATAAAAGGCTTTCTATTTATGAGGGCGCGATTCGGCCCTGGGCAAGGAGCGCTTCGCGCAATGGTTGGTATATTCAGATGTTGGAAGCAGTGGCTTCTTATTACGGTTTTTCCTTGAGCACCCCTGTGGCAGGGCTTAAAAAAAAGGATCTGGAGATTATCCTTTATGGGACTGCCGATACCCGCATTCCTACCGCGTTTAAAAGAGATTATCGTTATTTGCAAGCCGAAATTCCTTTTGAAGGGGTGATCCCTAATTTGGCTCGGAGATATCAGGAGACAGAATCTGATTATGTGCGCCGTGAGATTGAAAAATATATGCGCATTTATCCTTGCCCCACTTGCAATGGTATGCGTCTCAAAAAAGAAATTTTAGGGGTAAAGATTATGGGGCGTTCCATTGTGGATATTGCGCAAAAGGACATTGCTGAAGCCATAACTTTCTTCCAAAATTTAGAAAAGGATTTAAACGCTCGGGATAAAATTATCGCTAAGCAGATTTTAAAAGAGATCCGCGCCCGTCTTTCTTTTTTGCAAAATGTGGGTCTTTCTTATTTAACTTTGGATCGGCCGGCAGCCTCCTTGGCGGGCGGCGAATCCCAAAGAATCAGGCTCGCAACCCAGATCGGTTCTGCTTTAGTCGGCGTGCTTTATATTCTGGATGAACCCTCTATTGGTTTGCATCAAAAAGACAATGTGCGCTTAATTGAAACCTTAAAAAAATTGAGAGATCAGGGTAACACGGTAATTGTAGTGGAACATGATGAAGAAATGATTTTAAACGCCGACTTTATCGTGGATATCGGACCAGGGGCGGGGAGAGAAGGCGGGGCAATCGTCGCTTGTGGAACACCGGCAGAGATTAAAAGGAACAAACGTTCTCTTACGGGTCAATATTTAAGCCGTCATCTGGAGATTCCCTTGCCTCAAAAATATCGTCCTGGAAGCCACAAAAAAATCACCATTTATGGCGCTTCGGCGCATAATTTAAAAGAGATTACCGCGGAGATTCCTTTGGGCAAGCTAGTTTGCGTTACCGGCGTTTCGGGTTCGGGTAAATCCACTTTAATCTGCGATATCTTGGCGCGGTCCTTGGCTCAATATTTTTATCGCGCCCGCACCCTACCGGCTAAACATAAGAAGATCACGGGTTTTTCATATCTGGACAAAGTGATCAGTATTGATCAATCACCGATTGGCCGCACTCCGCGTTCCAACCCGGCGACTTATACTGGCGCATTCACCCACATCCGTGATCTTTATGCGGCAACTCAGGAGGCCAAAATTCGAGGTTATCGCGCGGGTCGTTTTAGTTTTAATGTGAAAGGAGGTCGGTGCGAGGCCTGCCGGGGTGAGGGTTTAGTCAGGATTGAAATGCAGTTTCTGCCGGATGTGTATGTGGAATGCGAAGAATGTAATGGCACCCGTTACAACAAAGAAGCCCTGGAGATTTATTACAAAGATAAAAATATCGCTGATGTTTTAAAAATGACCGTGGCAGAAGCTTTGCAGTTTTTCCGCAATGTGCCAGCGATATATCAAAAATTAATAGTTTTATGCGATGTGGGTTTGGATTATATTCAGTTAGGTCAACCTGCACCTACTCTTTCTGGCGGCGAAGCGCAAAGAGTGAAACTCGCTAGCGAACTCGCGCGGCGCGCTACAGGGAAGACCCTGTATATTTTAGATGAACCGACCACGGGTTTGCATTTTCACGATGTGGGAAGGCTGTTGGCGGTTTTAAACCAACTGGTGGATAAAGGCAATACGGTTTTGGTGATTGAGCATAACTTAGATGTCATCAAATCCGCGGATTGGATTATTGATTTGGGACCGGATGGCGGGGAGGCGGGCGGCTATCTTGTAGCGGCAGGCACGCCGCGCCAAGTCGCCAAAGTGAAAGCAAGTTATACGGGACAGTTCTTGAAGAAATACTTTCAATAATTTTTAATTTTTAATTCTGAATTTTAAATCAAATCCAAATTTTAAATTCTTAATTTTAAAACTTTTTTTTCTTCGTTTTAAACTTTAAAATTCAAGCATTTAAAATTGATTTAAAATTAAAAATTTATAATTTAAAATTTTATTTAAGGATGAAAGCTGGTATTCAAAAAAATATCTTATACACTCTCACCTTTTTTGATTTGATTGGCAAACCTTTGACCATTTTTGAGTGTTGGCAATATCTTTTTAATGTCTTTCCCTTGAAATCCGGAGCAAGCATTATAGAGATAGAGAGTATTCTTCGGAAACATCCGAAGGTAGCAAATTTTCGTGGTTTTTATTTTTTGAAAGGCCATAGAGGGTTAGTGGACAGAAGGCGGAGAGAACATAATTTTTCTCAAGTTAAATGGAAGAGAGCGCGCCGCGCCGCCCGTCTTTTGTCTTATGTGCCCTTTGTGAGGATGGTCGCGGTCTGTAATACCGTGGCTTTTGATACAGCCGGAAAAGGAAGTGATATTGATTTTTTAATTTTAGTCCAGAACGGAAAAATGTGGACTACCCGCTTTGCGGTTACTTTTCTCGTCTCCTTTCTGGGCCTTAGAAGACATCATCGCAAAATCGCTGACCGCATTTGCCTGTCTTTTTATTTAGCGGACAATTGTTTGGATTTAAGAAGAGTGGCTTTAAGGAAAGAAAATGGCGCGATTAATGATCCTTATTTAGTTTATTGGACGAGTAAGGTGAGTCCTGTTTACGATGAAGGGAGGGGAAAATCTTTTTTATTACAAAACAATTGGATGCGTAAATATCTTCCAAACTATATTCCTTATTCGGGAGTAGGGAGGCGCGTTATTCAAAATAATCTTCCAAAAAAGATTTGGAAAAAAAGCATAGAATGGTTATTGTGTTCAATTTTTGGCAATTTAGGCGAAGATATTTTAAAGAAATTACAACTCGCTAAAATGTCACACAATACCAAAAGCGTGGCGCGCGAACAAAATACGAAAGTGATTATTTCGGATCAAATCCTGAAATTTCACGAACGGGATTTAAGGGGGTTTTATCAAGAGGGGCTTGACAAGAAATTTAATTTTGCTAAAATAATTTAGCACTCTTGACAGGAGTCTGCTAATTCTCTATAATTAATTATTATTAGAAATTAAATCCAATAAATCAAAAAATTATGATCATCCAACCTTTAGACGACAAAGTGGTGATTAAACCATTAGATGAAGAAGAAAAAACCAAAGGCGGCATTGTTTTACCTGATACCGCGGAGAAAGAAAAACCCGAAAAAGGAAAAGTGGTAGCTGTTGGTCCGGGCAAAATTTCGGATAATGGCGCGAGATCTCCGATGATGGTTAAGAAAGGGGATGTGGTTTTATTTACTAAATACAGCCCGAATGAAATCAAGATTGACGGCAAAGAGGTTTTAATTGTTTCTGAATCTGACATTTTAGCAATCCTTAAATAATTTTAAAACTTGTAACTAATAAACTTGTAAATCAGAGGAACATAAAATTTGAGCTATAAGTTGTGAGTTACATGTTACACGAATATGGCGAAACAAATTAAGTTCGACGAAAAAGCGCGCCAAGCCTTAAAGCGCGGCGTGGACAAATTGGCTGATGCTGTCAAAGTGACGTTAGGACCCAAAGGGCGTAATGTAGTTTTAGATAAAGGCTTCGGGGCGCCGACGATTACTAATGACGGCGTAACGATTGCCAAAGAGATTGAATTACCCGATAAATTGGAAAATATCGGCGCCGAACTAGTAAAACAAGTAGCCGAGAAAACCAATGATGCGGCTGGCGATGGCACGACTACAGCTACCTTGCTGGCGAAAAGTATGATACATGCTGGGATTAAGAATATCACCTCGGGTGCAAACCCCATCGCCGTTAGGCGCGGTTTAGAAAAAGGAGTAGAGGGAGTAGTTGCGGCTTTAAAAAAATCATCCAAGCCGATTAAATCCAAGGGTGAAATCGCGCAGGTCGCCACGATCTCGGCGCAAGACCCGCGGGTCGGAGAACTTATTTCAGATATTATGGAAGAGGTCGGCAAGGATGGCGTCATTACCGTGGAAGAATCGCAGACCTTTGGTTTGCAAAAAGAGGTCGTGGAAGGGATGCAGTTTGACAAGGGTTATGTTTCTCCCTATATGGTTACTGATGCGGACAAGATGGAAGCGATTTTTGAAAATCCCTACATTTTAATTACAGACAAGAAGGTAGCCGCGGTTAATGAAATTTTACCCCTTTTAGAAAAATTGGCTCAGACCGGCAAGAAAGAATTAGTGGTGATTGCCGAGGAGATTGAAGGCGAAGCCTTAGCCACCTTCGTGGTCAATAAATTGCGCGGCACTTTCAATGCTTTGGCGGTGAAAGCTCCTGGTTTTGGGGATAACCGCAAAGAGTTGCTTCAGGACATCGCCGTTTTGACTAACGCGAAGGTGATCTCCGAAGATTTAGGTTTGAAATTGGAAAATACCCAAGTTGCGGATTTAGGTCAGGCGCGCAAAGTAATCGCGACCAAAGAAAATACCACCATTGTTGAAGGTAAAGGCAAACCTCAAATGATTAAAGAGAGAATTGCGCAGATTAAGCTAGAGATTGAGCGTGCGGATTCGGATTATGATCGTGATAAATTGCAAGAACGTTTAGCGCGTCTTTCCGGCGGCGTAGGCATTATTAAAGTGGGCGCCGCTACGGAAACAGAGCTGGAAGAGAAAAAACATCGGGTGGAGGATGCCGTAGAGGCAACCAAAGCCGCCATTGAAGAAGGAATTGTGGTCGGTGGTGGCGTCGCCTTGATTCGTACGATGCCTATTTTAGCTAATTTAATAAAGAAGATGAAAGGCGATGAAAAGACCGGCGCGAGAATCCTTTACAAGGCATTAAGCGAACCATTAAAACAGATTGCTTATAACGCGGGCAAAGAAGGCGCGGTAATTGTGGAAAGCGTGAAGAAGGAAAAAGGCAATTTTGGCTACAATGCGGAAACAAATAAATTTGAGGATTTAATTCAAGCGGGTATTGTTGATCCGACTAAAGTTACCCGGAGCGCTTTGCAGAATGCCGCCTCTATTGCCGGAATGTTCTTGACTATTGAAGCGGTAGTCACTGATCTTCCTGAAAAGGAAGAAAAAGGACCCGCAATGCCCCAAGGCGGAATGGATATGTAAAAAATCAAAGTTTTTAGATAAAAAGAGACCCTTCTTAAAAGGGTCTCTTTTGTTTTTATGGTTTTATTGCGGTAGAGACAGGTTTTAAACTTGTCTCTACAAGGTGCAGGAATTTGTACTAAAAGTTTGACAGAAATAAATTTTTATGTTAGATTGAAGTGTCGAAAAAAATCAAATCTTTTCGGCTCAGCTTTGAACTGATGGTTCTTAAGACTTATAAATATTCAATTTTTCTGTTAAGGAGGTAAAAATAATGTTGAAAAGATTCTTTCTGTACGTAGCGTTAAGACCGGTATATACTTTCGTATTGTTCACATTATGTTTATTTGTCGCCAGTTTGGTGCCCTTATTTTGTAATGGTTGGTTATATTTAAAAGTGGCATGGATCGTGATAGCAGTATTGATAATGGTGTTATTGGTACTTTATTTGGCGGTGAGTTACAAACATATTACCAAAACAAGCAGGAAACAGAGGCGCAATGGTTATAAGATAATCAAGATTGAGAAGGGAAATATCGGGATCAGAGAAAAGGATGTCATGCGGGGAGATGCGTTATGGGGAAAAGAGAATACTTACGTTTTTAAATTTCCCGTCATAGGTGACAATAATATTACCTACTTTGAACTGGAACACGATGTCCCTGGGATCAAGCTTCCCATTGATGTTGTGATTGAGATTTCCGAGACAGGGATTAATTATCGGGAAGTCCGTGAGAAGGTCCTGAAAGCCGGCTTCAAGAGTATTGAGGAATGGTATAGAAGTTTAGTAATAAGCGCCTTTAAAGACAATCCGAATATTTCTAAAGCTTTGGAAGCATTTCAGAGCGATGGAGACACAAAGAAGTTGAGAAAAGCGATGGTTGATTGTTTAATTATGCCTGAAGGATTAGAATGCTTTAAAAAAACATGGATTGTTTTCTTTAGTGATCCCCAATTGAAAAGATGAAGTAAGCGCATAGCAGATTATCAAGGAGGAGAAAGATGAAAAAGGGTGAAAAGATATGCTGCTCTATTATTGCAATATTGGTGGTGGCTCTTATTATATTAGCGGTTTCAATCTTTATTGAATCCCATAAACTCCACCCAGCGGGACCTATTGCGTTTAATGATGATGGTGATCCGATAGCGATGGATGAACATCAGAATGTCTTAATTTTGAACGCGGACGGATCGCATAGAAAGTGGTTAAAGTTGAAATATGATCATTTTTTCAATCCGATGGATATGGTTTGTAGCAATATGTGGAAGCTATATCTATTAGATAACCAGATAATATTGGGATTCAACTACATTATTAGAAATAAGGAACTGTTGATACAAGGACAATATACAGATGAATTTGGTTGGCGGGAAGAACCTTATGTCGCAAAAGGGGGAATGAAAAGAGGCGGGGACTTTCTCTTTGTGGTCAGTGTTAAAAGACCTAGAGTGGAGATTTACAGATTCTCTGGATCCCAGATAGATGGAGAGAAGGTAATTTTCGTGGATACGGAGGGAGACCCTTTATCCCTTGATGTTAGTTCAAAGGGAGATTTATATGTTTTAACACAGCAATATTCTCCAGATAATCATCTAACATATCAGATAGAAAAGTTTGTCTGGGATGAGAGATTATTTTCTTATGAATATGGTGGTCAGTGGGGAGTGAAGCATTACGGTCTGGAATATTCTCATATAGCCATTGATAAATTAAGAGATTGGCTATATATTGCATATGATAATGGAGACATTCATAAATTTTCCCTCAATGAACCATTATCAGGTTCAATGTTAGATTTTGAAAAGGGGCATTCTATGCTCAATCTCGTTACCAATGAACACGGATATTTGTTCGCTGTCTATAGAGACAGGGTTATAGAGATTGATCCATCGGGTAAAGTAGTTACCCAATGGAAATAATTGTCCTTGCTCGCATATTTATGCGGGCTTTTTTTATTGGCTTCTACTGGTTTAAATTCAGACTTGAACAGTAAGATGATCTTCTGTGCAGAGACAGGTTTTAAACCTGTCTCTGCTGCTCTTTTATTTTTTCCTTATTTGCGTTAAAATAAAGAGAAATTTTGGAAACAAAATGCGAGATGAAATTTTTGTTATTATTCCCGCTTATAACGAAGCCGCTCGGATCGGGGCGGTTTTGGAGGGAGCGGAAAAGTATTGCCGCAATATTATCGTGGTGGATGACGGATCGGATGATGAGACTTCGGAGGTCGCAAAGCGGCATAAAATTATTGTTTTACGCCATAAAGTGAATTTAGGCAAAGGCGCGGCGCTCAAAACTGGCTCAAAGGCGGCTTTAAAATTGGGAGCGAAGATATTAGTTTTTATGGACGCAGATGGTCAGCATCAGGCAGAGGATATACCGCATTTCATTCAAGGCATTAAAGAGGGTTATGATTTAGTGATTGGGATGCGGCGTTTCAATCGGAGAATGCCATTTTCAATGTTGGTGGGCAACAAGATTTTTTCTAGACTCATTTATTACCTTTACAATTTTAATTTGCCTGATACTCAATGCGGTTTTCGTGCTCTTCGCGCTTCGGTCTATTTTAAAATTCAGTGGATGGCTCAAGGGTATGAGGTGGAAACAGAGATGCTGCTTAGCGCTTTGCGAAAAAAATTGCGTTGCGCCGCTATTCCGATTCAAGCCATTTACTATGATATTTATAAGGGAACGACAATAGTGGATGGGATAAAAATATTAATGAAAATTTTAGAGCAGAGGATATCTTTAAAAAATTTCTAATTTTTAATTTTCAATTTCTATTAAATTTTTAATTAATCAATTTTTAAATACTTATTTTAAAAGGAAGTTTAGAAATTAAATCATTAGAAATTTAATAAAAATTAGAAATTAGAAATTAAAAATTAACTTATGACTTCTTTTCTAGGTATTCAAATCTTAGGTGTTTTCTTCGGCGTTTTTATGGCTTATTTTAGTTTTATTTATTTTAAACGCCGTGAATTTTCGCTGGGGGTTTTGATTTTTTGGGAAGTTTTGTGGCTCGCTTTGATTTTTGTTTCTATTTTTCCCCATTCCACGAATTTTTTTCTCCAAGGCTTGGGCTTAATCAGGGCAATGGATTTATTTATGGTACTTGGTTTTATTATTGCTTTTGGTTTGCTTTTTTATAATTATGTGGTCGTGCAAAGGTTGAGGAAGAAAATGGAAAAGGTGGTGAGAAAGGAAGCGCTAAAGAGCGTAAAGCGTAAAGCGTAAAATGCAAAATAATATTAATAAAAGCAGTAGAGACACAAAATTTTACATTTCTACTATTTTTTGTTTTTTCTGTACCATTGAATAAATTTTTGTATCCCTTCCTCAATATTGGTTTTGGGATCAAAATGCAATAGTTTTTTAGCTTTGGTAATGTCGGCCCAGGTTTTAAGAAGATCGCCCGGCTGGGGCGGTAATTTTTTTATCTTTGCTTTCTTATTTAAATATTTTTCAAGTAGCTTAACTAGGGTTATGAGAGGGGTAGTTTGAGAATTGCCAAGATTATAGATTTCAAAGCCGCGGTGGTATTTAATAGTATTCATAATACCCTGGACAATGTCATCAACATAGGTGTAATCTCTTTGCGATTTGCCATGGGCATAGAGAGGAAGGGTTTCAAAGAGACTAATTAATCCAGTAAATTGGTGTATTGCCATATCTGGTCTTTGCCTCGGACCATAGACCGTAAAAAAACGCAAGACAGCAATATTGATTTTATAAAGTTGATGATAAGTATAGCATAAGAGCTCCCCTGCCTTTTTGCTCGCTCCATAAGGCGAAAGGGGATGGTCGGTCATGTCTTTTTCAGAGAAAGGCACCTTGGCATTTGCGCCGTAGACCGAGGAGGAAGAGGCAAAAATAAAATTTTTGATTTTATGGAGACGCGCTTGTTCTAGAAGGTTTAAAGTGCCGTTGACATTTACTTCCAGATATTCCGCGGGGTTTTTTATAGAAGGACGGACTCCCACTTTAGCGGCAAGATGGATAATGAAATCAAAATGATGTTGCGTAAAAATTTTTTTCAAGGGATTTTGGTCACGAATGTCGCCGCGGATCAGGGTGTAGCGCGGATTTTTTAACGCAGTTGTGATGTTTGTTTTTTTGATATTTGAATTATAGAAAGGATCAAAATTATCCAAGCTTAAGACTTGGTGTTTTTGTTGCAATAATTTTTCCACTAAATGCGAGCCGATAAACCCGGCACCACCTGTTACTAATATTTTTTGGGGCATAATTATAAAAAGTTAAGTTATTCGATTACTAAAATGCATTACAAGGATAGTGAAAGGTGGTGCGGGGTAAACCCCGCGCCGCCTGTGATGAGGATATTCATAATATTTTTAGATCCCTATTTTAGAGCATTGCCCAATGAGGGTTTAATTGTTATATTCTAAATATGAGTCCAAAACAGAGAATTTACAATTTTTTGCGCTGGTCGGAAAAATATACCCGAACCGATATGGTTTACCTTGCTCGCGGCGGATTCTGGCTGACAGCGGAGCAGGTCATTACTTCCCTTGCGGGAATCTTGCTCGCTGTTGCCTTTGCCAACCTTTTACCCAAAGAAACATATGGGGTTTACAGGTATGTTTTATCTTTAGTGGGTATTTTATCTGTTTTCAGCCTGTCCGGTATGAACACAGCGATCGTGCGGGCTGTAGCGCGGGGATATGAAGGTGTGCTGGCGCCTGCTTTCAAAACGCGTTTGCGCTGGGGAGCCGCGGGGGGAATTTTAAGTTTAGGTTTGGCTGGCTTTTATTTTTTAAACAATAACCTTACTTTGGTTTTTTGTTTCTTGGTCGCCGCCGCCTTTTTACCATTTATGGATTCCCTGACTGTTTATGAATCATTTTTTGAAGGGAAAAAACTTTTCAAAACGCGGGCCCTTTATAATATCTCTATTCGTATCGTCGCGACGCTGGCTTCGGTCGCGACTTTGGTTCTGACCCAAAACCTTTTTTTTATCCTTCTTGTCTATTTTTGCCTCTACACCTTTCTGCGTTTAATTTGCTTTTGGATGACTATTCGGAAATCATCCTTTAAGCCAAAACAAGATCTTGAGACTATCTCTTATGGCAAGCATTTAAGCCTGATGAATGCGATCGGAGTGGTGAGCAGCCAGTTGGATAAAATTCTTCTCTGGCATTTTTTAGGCCCTGTGTCATTAGCCTCCTACGCTTTAGCCACTACTCCTTGCGAACACATTGGCAACCTGTTTAAAAATCTTGCTCCTTTATCCTTGCCCAAATTCAGCGAGCAGTCTCTGGGGGCAATTAAAGCCAAGCTGTTTAAAAAAACTGCCAAACTTTTCCTTGCCGTTATTCCTCTTATGGGTCTTTATGTAATTTTAGCTCCCTGGATCTACAAACTTTTTTTTCCTATTTATTTAGAGGCCGTTTCTTATTCTCAATTTTACACGGTGGCGATTCTGCTAATGATTCCCCAAGTGCCCTTGGGCGCTGTTTTGGCGGCGCATATGAGGAAGAAAGAGCTTTATATTATAAAATTTACCTCTCCTTTGGTGCGCATTGTTTTAGTTCTGATTTTGGTTCCTCTATATGGAATTTGGGGAGCAATCATCACCGCCATACTTATTCAAGTGATTAATTTTGCCCTCTTATTATTTTTTTTAAGAAGGATGCAATAGTTTATTTAATCAATTGCCAAACGCGTTGCGCGGCTTGCCCATCGTTTTTAAAAGTATAATTTTTAACAAATTTTTGTCGATTGTTTTTTAACTCCAGTTGTGTTTTTGAGTTATCTAAAATATTTTTAATGCTCTCTTCAAGCTCTCTAGAGTTTTCCACGCTTAAAGCCGCTTTGGATCGCACGATGGGCAGTTCTGGATCATGATCCAGATTCATAATAATAATGTTTTTATCCAAGAGAGCGGCTTCAATATGAACAGTGGAGTGAACGGTGATTAGCAAATCGCAAATTTGAATTAGACTTAATGTGTCTTCATCTTTTAAAAATAGGATATTTTTCGGAGTTAACTTTTTTTCCTGAAGGATGGAAGCGTAGAAGGGGATTGTTTCTTCGGGGGCGGGATGGAGTTTAATTATGAAAAATGTTTGAGGCAGGGCTCCGGAGGCTTGGAGGATACTTTCAAAAACCGCCCTTTTTTTATTTTCGGAAAAATTTTGCGTGGCATAGAGGATGAGCTTCTTCTTTGGATTAATGTCATGGCGCTTGCAGAACGCAAGATGGTTGAACTGAAATTGAGGCGCTTTCAGCCTGTCAAAGCCGGGAAAGCCGGTAATCTTTATTTTATTTTCTGGCACGCCGCGGCGTAGAAAATAGTTTTTACTTTCCTCGCCCCACACGGCGATTTTATCCGCAGCAAGCGGAAGGTAAGCGATCCGGTAGTATTCTTTGTCTAGGGTAACCCCATGTTGGACCACTAAAGTAAAGATATTATTTTTTTGGGCTATGAGGGTAATCGTTTTGGCGAGAGGCCAAACATCTTGCGGGAGAACAACTGTTTTCAGATCTTTTCTTCGCTTGAAATATTTTTCCGCCGCTTCTATATGAAATAAAGAGGAGAGCCCGGATTTTTTCCATAGATTTCCTAAACTGTTGTTTTTTGAGCCTAAATTTATGCCACGGTAGCTTAGTATGGGATGACTTTTAATTTTTTTCCGCCAAGTTTTCTCCAGCCAAACCAATTTTTTAAGGAAGAAGAGAGGCTCGATATTAAGGTCGGAATGCAAAGTAGAGTAAATAATATTCTGCTTTTGGAGATAGCTATCTATTTTAGGGTCTCCGGTCGTGATGATTTCAAATGCCCCCCCTTTTTTTCTAGCGGCAATCTCTCGGACTGGTTCCAGAATTTTGAATCCTTTATCGTAAAAGAATAATATTTCCGGAGAAGATTTTTGTTTTTTTCCGGATTTTATTTTTTGGATGAGTTTTTCTAAATAAGATGCAAGATAAACCAGCCGGCCGCGATAATAAAGTAGTTTCAGAATTTTATTCCATCCAGAAGACAGGGAAGATAATGCGTAAAATTTGGTTTGGGCGTTACCCCTTTTTTTGATTAACTGAACTATCTCTTTGTCGGAAAAGAAGATGACCTCATCTAATTTATTCCGCCTAACCAAGCTTAAAATCATCTCTATCTTCTCCAGGGTTTTTTTAAAATAAAAAAAGATGGGGACTTGTAAAATTTTTCCCAAGGAAATATCTTCGTAGAGAGTCGGGTCTTGACCATCTTGGAGAAACCAATTCGTAGAAGATTGATATGCTGAATGGTCAATTTCATCAATGGCTTTCTCGGACAAATATTTTTCGGGCAAGACCAGAGAGCGGAGATTTTGGTTGGTAAAGTGCTTCCGGAGGGAAAAATCATACAAGCAGATGAGAACATCATTTTCAGGAGATAATCTCCGAGCGATTTTTAAAGACTTTCTGATTTCGCCTTCCATCTCCACAATAAGAGCAATTTTTTTCCGTTTTTGCGGGGTTGTTTTTTTTAATGCTATGATGAAATGTCGCGCGCGCGCTGAGCCGATGATTTTTAGGATCAGCCCCCTAGTAAGTTTCAAAACCGATTTTTTAGCCGCGACAGTCAGCAAATATTGCGTTTTTGAGTAGCGGACACGGCGCAGAATTTTTTTGTAATCGTCTTTTTCGCTAGGGGTATAGAAATTTTTTGATGGTTCAGCCTTTCGCGCCAGCACTCTCCAGCCTCTTTGCGCGTTAGCCGCGCTGATAATCTTGAATCCCGCTTTGGTGAGGATCATCTTGAGGGTGGCAGGGGAAAATAAATAGAGATGCGCGCTCGCGAAAAAACTGGAGTATAAAACTTTTATTTTCGGCCTGCGGATGTCAGGCACTTCTATAAATAGATAGCCATTATCGCTTAATTTTTTTCCGGCGATTGACAAGAAATCAATCGGGTCGGAAATATGTTCCAGGACGTGAGAGATGACAATGAGGTCAAATTTGATTTCAGGGAAGGTTGTTCTTTTAAAAAAACCCGTTTTCACATTTAATCCATATTCTTTTCTGCTATACTCGGCAAAGGACAGAGAAGGCTCTACGCCAAAGGCGTCCCATTGTCTTTTTTGAAACATATTTAACAAAACGCCGGCGGAGCTTCCGATATCCAATACTTTGCGCTTTTTAGTTTTAGGCAGGTGATGCTCTATCCATTGTATTTTTTCTCGCGCGTCAGGATAAATAATTCTGAAATATTTTTCCGAAGGAGCGTCTACCCTGAACTTGCGGGAGTAGATTGCAGCGAGTGTTTTAGCATTTAAAGGCGGATTTTGAAAGACCAAGCCGCATTTTTTGCAGACCACCATTCTAATTTGATGTCTGCAGGAGCTTACTCTTTGGACAAATTGGTCATTGCGGTGCGTTAATAAAATCTGAAAATTTTTGGAGCCGCAGATAATACACTTTTTTGCTTGCTCGGGATTATAGCTCATATTGTTCAGTCTGTTTTGTTTCTTTTAATTCCTGTAAAATTTTTTCTGCCAGCCACAAATCAAATTCATTATGGATGTCTATAAAAGGCGCCGCGGGGTCATTAATAATGATTGCGATTTTATCCCCGATTCTCCTGCCCTGCTTAATGAAACGCGCTCTCGTAGCGCAGGCGAGGCCTGTGTCCTCTCGGTATAATGATTCTCGTTTTTGTCTTGGTCCGCCATACGGAATATCAGAAGCCAAGCGCGCCCATCCTCTACCCTGCTTTCTCCAAAAATTTTTATGGGTGGGCGTGGCTATAAAAGCCGAATCCGTTTTTTTGTTTTCGAGCAACTCTTTGACTACTTCTTCAATTAGTCCCTTTTTTCTGAATTGATCCGTGGCTTGCAGAAAAACTAAGATGTCAGCTTGATAATGCTCGTTTTTTTCCAACCATTCCACGGCGTGTTTTAAAACCGGTTCGGTGGGCGTGGAAGCGCCTGCCAATCTTTTTGGTCTTTTAAAAGGCGTTTCCGCCCCGTATTTTTTGGCGATTTTAGCGATTTCACTATCATCAGTGGAGACAATTACTCTATTTACAAGATGGCAGTTTTTAGCCGCTTCTATCGCATAAGCGATGAGGGGTTTCCCGCCTAATAGGCGTATATTTTTGCGAGGCAACCCCATAGATTGTCCGCGGGCGGGAATGAGGGCAATAATATTTTGGGGTTTTAATTTTGGCTCTGTCATAAATTTAATTGTCTTTAAACTACTTTTTTATCCAAAGCTTGGGCGATTTTTTTCACCTTCTTTAATAAGGCGCAAAATTGCTTCAGACTCACGGTTTGATTTGGGTCGCTTTTAGACTCTCTGGGTTCGGGATGGATTTCAACCATCATTCCATCCGCCCCTGAAGCAGTTGCGGCGGCGGTTAAAGAGGGAATAAACTCTCTTACTCCGCAACTGTGGCTTACGTCTAAAATAATAGGCAGTTTACTAATTCTCTTGATCGCGGGAACAATGGTGATATCTAATAACCAACGCGCGTTAGGATCATGAGTGTAAGGCGCAGTAACACCGCGTTCGCATAAAACCAAGTCTTGGCAGCCATAGTATAAGAGCCATTCTGCCGCGCCTAAAAAATCTCGGAGGCTCGCACCAGGATGTCTTTTTAAAAGCACGGGTTTGCGGGTTTTGCCGATAGTGGCTAATAAATCGTAATTCTGCATATTGCGGGCTCCCACTTGAAAGACATCAATATATTGTTTAGCCAGCGGGATCTCGCTAATGGCCATCACCTCGGAAACACTAATTAAGTCATATTGATGAGCGATGTCTTGGATAATTTTTAACCCTTTTTTACCTAAACCCGGAGGAGAGTAAGGAAAAGTCGCTGGTTTGTACGCGCCCGCGCGGATCAATTTCAAATGATTTTCGCGCAGCGTTTGAGCCACGGCAGTCATCTGCTTTTTTGATTCCACTCTGCAAGGTCCAGCGATAACCATAAAATCGTTGGGGTTTAAGTCCCACCCCTTTTTTCCCATGCGAAACCGTCCGGGAGCGGAGGCAACCCGCTTTAAATTGTTTTTCAGGTCGTGTTTATTAATATCTTTCATAGAAGCTTCAGATTCAGCTTTTTTACTCCAGTAAAAAGGTCTCTTTAAGGGTGCATTCTCGGCAGGCATTTATTTTACAGAGTTTTTTTTGATGATGCAATCGGCGAATCCGATTTAATTTTTCTCCTTTCCAAAAAGATCGCACGGTTTCATTTTTAATTTCTCCTAAAACGTTTTTTAGAAACCAGTCCCGACAGCACATCACTATTTTTCCGTCCCAAGTAATCACCATCCTTTGCCATATTTGAGGGCAGGGCAATCGGTTTAACTTTTTTTTAGCAGAAGATAAACTTTGGTTCTTTTCTCCTCTTTTTGTGCAGTCTTGAGTGGTGACGGAATCCACAAGGGGCTTCCACATTTTAATTAAGCAATCAAGTTCCGCGAGATTAGAATTCATTTTCACCATCTGAATCCTAACCAATGGTTTTTTTAATCCCTTGCTGTTTCTCTTTGCGATAAAATTTTTAACATTACGGTTAAACTTGGCGAAGCTAGCTCCCCGCCTTATTTTTTCATATGTTTCTTTCGTGGCTCCGTCGCACGAGAAGATAATTTTATCCAAACCGGCGCTAATTAAGGCTTCTGATTTTTGAGGGGTCAAGAGCTGGCCATTAGTGTTGATCATAACTTCCTGAATGCCTTTTTGCTTGGCATATTTAATCATTGCAGGGAGATCTGGATGTAAGAGAGGTTCGCCTCGCCAATTAAATTTTATCGCGGAGAGGCCATTTTCAGCCCCTTCATTGATTATTCTTTTAACTAGTTTAAGATTGATAAAACCTAAATTTTTCTGATGGAATGCTATCATTTTAGGATTATCAAAACCGTGCGGACACATTACGCATCTTAAGTTGCAGAGGTTCGTGACCTCAATATCAAGGTTAATTGGAAAACGCGTGATTAATTTTAATTTGGGAGCGAGATGCCATTTCAACCGGTAAAGCCAAAATCTAAAATTCGGCTCGGTGGCGAGTTTAGCTTTCCATCTTTCCCAGATACTACCGGTTTCTTTAAAAGCTGATTTTTGGGAATTTTTTAACATCAAAGCAATAATTATTACTTCAAGGCGTAAATATAGAAACTATCTCCCATTCGCAAGAGATCAATTAATTTAACTAGCGGTTTGATGGTAAGGCACAGAAGCTTGTTTTTTCTAAAATTCTTGCGCCACCTTTTTTTCTCTTTCAGCCAATTTTGGAAGCTGCCCAGGATACCGGCAGTGCTGCTTCCATATTTCATTTTTTGGATTGCAAATCCGTGCTTTCGCAGTATCAGTTTTAGAGTAGCGGGGGCGTAGTGGTACAAATGCCTCGGGAGATCAAGATTAAACCAGTAGGATTGGAAAGTCTTAGCGGCTAAACTTTGAATGTTAGGTAGGTAAATTTGCAAAAGCCCGTCAGTTTTTAGGATTCTATGTATTTCTTTCAAGACGGCGTTGGGGTGAGGCAGATGTTCAAAGGTATGGTTCAACACTATAACATCAAAGAAGTCCGCGGGGTAGAGAGCAGAGAGCAGATCGCCGGTCAAAATATTCAAACCCAATCCTCTCGCTTTTTGGCTGGCGAGAGGAGATAATTCCACGCCGTAGCATTGCCAGCCTGAATTTTTAAGACGCTTTAGAAATTGGCCAGAGCCGCAACCGATATCCAAAATTTTACCCCTTTGCGGATGGCGCGGGGGCGCGCCTTTGATTTTGGAAAAGGGTTCTTGACGCAATCTCAAATACTTTTTCATTTTTCGTTTCCAGTTTGAGCCTTTTTCCATAAAGTCTTTGCTGTTTTGATGGGCGGCATATTCTGGGGGATAAAAAAGATCTATTTCCTCGCGGGTGGGCTGGGGATTAATATAAACGAGTCCGCATTTTTCGCATCGGACAAGTTTAAATTTTCCGGGCAAGCCGTAAATAAAATCTTTACTCACGAAGAGGTTGAAAGTTTGATTGGAGCCGCATAGAGCGCATTTTATAAACTGCATAATTTGCAAGATTCTAGTGGTGAGTGATCACAGAAAATAGGTTCTGCGCGTAATTTTTCCAAGAAAGATATTTTCGGACGGTTTTTCGCGCGTTTTCCCCCAGGACCTTTCTGCGGGGCGCATCTCGCAGAAGATTATTAATGGCTTGGGACAATTCTTTTATACTGCCTGGCTCAACGAGAATACAGTTTTTGCCATGTTCTAAGTAATATCCTTTTTTTATAGCTCCAGTTTTACTGACGACCACTGCTTTACCCATTGCCATCGCTTGCAACAGGGTAGTGGTTGCCCCAGAGTAGGAATTTTCTCTCACCGGCAAAACAATGAATTTCGCGCGGGCGATAAAGGTTTTGATTTTTGAAAAGGGGACATCCAAAATTATGGAAACATTAGGAGGCAAAACTGTCCATTTTTTCTTGATTTCCCGCATTCTCGCTGGGGTGGTAATTAGTAAAATTTTTTCCGGAATCAAACTTGCCAAATTTATCAGAAGATCAAAGTCTCTCTCGCGGTCTTTGCCAATAGACAGTAAATAATTATCTTCTTCGGTTTGCAGGGGTTGGAAGTATTCCGTGTCTACCCCGAAAGGAATAAATTCTATTTTTTCTTGGCCAAAGATTTCTTGGAGTCTTAAGCTTTCTTCATAGCCGTAACAAATAATTTTTTGTATGTTTTGCGCAAATACCTTCCGATAAAAGGCAAGCCAGCGAGGCCGCAGTTTTTTCAATTTTTCAAAGAAGCCGATGCTCACATAGATAATGGGTTTATGGGGAGCTAATTTGAAATATTTAAGGAGCGTCAAAGGAACGCCCACTCTATCCGTCGTGGAGAGAATAAGATCGGCCTCGCGCATCCTATGCCTTAGGGCAAAAATTTTATGCCAAGATCCGCCCAAAGCCCCTACGCTCACCCAGATTTTATTTATAACGAAGTCTATGGTTTTGCCATAGAGACTATTCTCAATTCTTTCGCAAATATCCAGATCATCCAGCGCGGAACAGCCATACCGCGCGGCGTAATCCTGACCATACAGGAGGTAAGTGTTGCGATCGCGTTCGTTACGGTCCAATATTTTTTTTCTCGCAGCCGAGTCGGCATAAAGATAAAAGATTTTCATAGCGGGTTTTTATAATACCAGTTCTTTGAATTTTAATACTGGCGCGATTCCTAGAATTTGGGCAGCGAGCGCTATGCCCTGTAGAAATATACAGGTTCCATGAATATCGGGTTCATTTAAACCCCTAGTAATTTTCGCTCCATAATAATAAATATTTGCTTGATTCGACGAAAAGGAAAAACCGCCGATTGCGGGGAAATAATATCTTTCGTAAGTTTCTAATCTATCTTCTGCGAATACTTTAATTTCGTTAGCCCGATAGTTATTTCCCGCAACTTTATTCGCGTAATGCAAAACATAAATAATATTGAAATTATCGCAGGCATGCTTATTATTTTTAGCTAAAAGACACAAATCTATTAATTTTTCCGGATATTTGAAATTTATTTTTTCTGCGACTTTTAGTCCGGTAATAATCTTCATCGCCCCATTAATTTTTTGTTGCAAGGAAGGGTGCCCTTGGTACCAAGTGCCATCTTGAAGATTTTGCTGTTTGTTAATCCATTTGATCGCGGTATCAGTAAGTTCGTTTTTATTGGCAAGATCGCTGTTTTGAAGAAAAAACAAGAGATGAGAAAAGTGGCTTCCCGCATGCCAGGGTTTTTGCCAATTTAGCTTTGATAAATATTTTATAATTTTTTTCCTTCCTTTGTCAGGATTTCCAACTTTGTTTTGAGGAACCCCCGCATCCCAATTTTTGGCGCGCGGGTCTAAAAGTTTAAGGCTGGAAATCGCTTGTCGAGTCTCGGCGCGCATCGTCTCTTTACCAAAGATATTCCGGAAATTTTTATTCTTAAGGGAGAGCAGCAGATTTTTTTTCCAAGCCAATCTTCTGATGAGGGGATCACAGATAGCGCCATCCTTTTTTTGAAAACTTTTTATAAAGGAAGCCATTGTTTTCTTTTGTTCTGCCGACAGACTTTCGAGTAAGCCTAAAACGGCATAGATTTTAACGGCAAACACTGTGTTGCCTAATCCCCATTTTATATTTTCATTATATAAATCGCCGCTTAGAGAATAATGAAAGAAACCGGGCGTGGCCTTGCCCTTTAATTGTTCCAAGAAAAGAGGCACTCTTTTTTTTAAATCAAAAATCCAAGTATAAGTTTCCATAAGTTTGGCGATTTTTTAAGAGAGACTTTGCCCGTAAGGTCTCTTTTGACAAAGAATGAAATAATGGTAAGGATTTTCCGGGACAGGATATTTTTTCACAATTTTAAATCCAATCCTTTTCACATCCCTTAAAATGTTTTTTAATGGATATCCCTTTTTGCCGATTTCCCAATAATGCTGACCGTTAAATATATGAGGACGCGGGAAGAAGTTAAAGATTTTCACCCAAGATATTGGTTTTAGAAAAGGGAAAAGGTGAATATTAAAGTAAGGCTTAAAGGTGCCGGTCGAGGTATAAGGCAGGCTTATGAGGAGATATTTTTTTGTCAGGGAATAGAGATTTTTGAGGGCGAGAGCGAAACTAGAATAGGGCAGATGTTCCAGCACCTCGCAGCATAAAACCAGATCAAATATTTCTGGGGGTAATTTTTTGGATTGAATGATGTCTGCCAGAAAATCGGGTCGCGTTTTAGGGCTTGAGTCTAGGGTTTTTACTTTGTAGCCCATTTTTAAAAGGGTGTCGGCAACGATTTTGTTTCCCGACCCAACTTCTAAAACGGAGTGAACGTTTTTTAAGGATGCCGCCTCCTTAATTTGATGCCAATAAGAAATCCACCTTTTTTTTCGCAAGTAATTAAGCGTCAAATAAGGCGTAGGCGTTGTTATTGGAGTATTTTTTCCTTGAGGTATAATGTTTTTTGAAGAATTTGGTAAGTGGCAGAGTAAGAAGGTAATTTATGCCCGGTTAATCTTCTCTCGGAGAGGATTTTTTGTTTACGTTTTATTAAAGCAATAAAAAGGTCCAGATAACCCTGCGCCATTTTGTTTGCTGTATGGGGATATTGGAGCATTTTTTGCGCCCAAATATGATAGTTTTTTCGCATTTCCCCAAGCTTTTGGGGAAAATCTTGGATGTTGCGAAAAGGGATCCCGAATCCTTGGCAGTATTCAGGAAGTGCTCCCTCTTGCCGATATAAGAGGGGAAGACCGCACAAGCCCCCTTCAATGTGATGCATGCCCGCGGGTTCGCTCCGTGAGGCAGTGAGATAGACGTGGTTTTTTTTAATTTCATTGGCTAACATTTGACCGCTTTGAGGGATAATGACTTTGGTTTTTTTGAATTGAATTCCTTGTGGCAGATTACCGATGAATGTGAATTCGATTTGGTTCTGCCTTTTTTTATTTAGTTGCGCGTCTAAAGCAAGGTAAATATCAAAACCTTTGTTCCAATGCGCGCCCCAGTGATGAGTAACGAGGCGCAAAGGCCCTTTGCGTGCCCATCTTTGATATCCTATGGGGTTGAATATTCTTTCATCTGCCCCATTTAAAATCAGGGTTGATTTGCGCTTTAGATTGGAGTCTTGCCGGAGAAATAAATTTTGCAGCCACGCGGAGATAAAAATCACGTGATCAGCTAATTTTGCATGTTGGAGGATAAATCTGTTCAGGAGTTTAATCTTTTGCCCTTTTCTTTCGTCGCATTCATTAATCCGGAAGACCACTAAAGTGTTTGGTTTTTGGGAAAGATATTCAGCCACCTCCCTTCCATCAAAGGCGCAAGAAGAAAGCCACCTCCTTGTTTCAGTTAAAAGAATGAGGTTTATGTCTTGGTCAGCTAAATTAAAAACCACATCAATGCCGCGGGAATTAAGAAAATTGCTTAGAGTTTTTCCAAATTGATTTCCGCCTCCGAACGCTCCTTTTTGGAGGTTCATTCCGATCGCAATTTTCAATTTTTTATTCATAGCAATTGAGCATAAATTTCTTGATAATATCTGCGGATAATTTTAGGCCAGCCGTATTGCTGCGCCTTTTGGAGCGCATTTTGAATGATTTTCTCCCGCAGGGATTGATCCTTAAATATCTTTTTACTCGCGGCGACAATGCTTTTGATGTCTGCCTTGTTAGCTAAGAGGATGTCTTCAGTATTTTTCGCAAGATCAGGCACCATCCCTACCGCAGTGCTGACGATAGGCACGCCGCTTGCCCAAGCTTCAAGAAGAGCACTCGGGCCGCCTTCAATCCGTGAAGTAATAAGATATAAATCGAGAGCATTATACATTTTCCAGATGTCTGAATAGTTTTTCAGATAAAAGTGTTTGTAAGGGATACCCGCTCTTGTCAAACCTTGTTTAACATAACCGCGGCTGGGACCAGTTAAAAGAATAAAGGGCTTGTATTTTTTGAGCGCCGTCACCGTCCGCAGAAAAATGTCCGGCCCTTTAATGAGCTTAGGTTGCAAGCCCTGGCCCCAACCAATGCCGTCTTTTTGAAAAGAGCCGATAATGAGCCGCTTTTGAGGCAGACCCAGAGCCTCTCTTATTTTTAGTTTTTGATGGACGGACACGGGTCGGAAGAGATTCAAATCCACGCCGAGGGGAATAGTAATTATTTTTTTTAATGGCAAACCAAGCCCCAAGAGCCTCTCTTTAGTAGATTGGCAAGAGGTATGGAAAAAATCCACATACTTCGCGGCCTTTTTAATCCATTTTATTTTGGGATCAAGAGGCATAAGATGAAAGCAGCTTACTACAATTTTATTGGAAGAGCGCAGCTTTAAAAATCCTTTTTGGGCGAGGAAGGCGTGGAGAGAACCAAAGTGGATGATTTGTTTTTTTAATCCCCATGGGGTAGTGGTGGCGTGAGCCTGCAACAGCCCAAAACTTCTCATATTTTCCGTGATGTCTTTACCCATTCTGTTAATGATCCAGTCGGCATTTTCCACAATGTAAAACAGCTGGTTGGATTCTTTGGCGCCAAGATTAAGGATGAAGTCTTTTAAAATTTTGATTGGACGACTGCCCATATTTCACCAAATTGAATGGAATAATTTTCTATTATTAAACCTGATTTTTGCAATTCATCTTCAAAAGATTTTAGGGTGTACTCAATAAAATGAGTTTTATCGAGTCTCCATTCTACGCCCAATTCTTTTTTATATAAAGCCAGCCAATCCCTGTTTATCATTGGCACTCTGATTAAAATTTTTGGAGCCAGAGTTTTGATTTTTTTTAAAAAATCTGTCCGCTTTTCAATATGCTCCAAAACATTGGATAAAACAACGGTGTCAAATTTTTGACAATTTTCAATATGAGTAATATTTCCTTCCTTATATTCTATATTCGGCGCGTTGTAGTTTTTTTTCGCCCAAGCAATATTTTTTTTATTAAAATCAATCGCTAAAATATACTCCGCCTTTTCGGCGAGGTCGCGCGTTAAGGCTCCATTACCGCACCCAAGATCCAAAACCCGACTTCCTTCTAAAATGTGATTTAGAAAAAATTGGTGATATTGCATAATCCTGTGCTTGGGGTGTTCGCCGTGATTGAATTTCATGACCGTTTCAGAGATTAAACGGTAAATAAAATTGTCAGTGAGGAGTAGTATCTTGAGGATAAATTTTGGCAAGATTTTTTTTCTCATATGTTCTAGAAAGTTTTCTGAAAGATGTAAAGGAGGGAATGGGCGGCAATTCTGGAGGAGAGTAGAGAGAGCAGGAGGTTCGCCCCCTTCATTACGGAATTTTGAGAGTCATACAGTTTTTGAAGGACAGGCCTTATAATGCCGCATTCATCTTTAAGCCCCTTGGTGCCGTCTAGATAATGTTGAGTGATTAAGGTCAACCCCCTTTTCCCTATATCTTTTTTTACTTGATTCGCGTCCAGCGCAAATTGATAAAAATTTTTTCGTAAATCCAGATTTTCTTTCCATAAAGGATAAAAATTTAATCTAGCTTTAATTTTTCGGAGAGGAGACATAAAAGGAAAGCATAAAAAAAGAAAGCCATCTTTTCTGAGAACGCGCGCCATCTCGTCAATGATTTTTTCATACCCCGCGTAGAAGTGTTCAATGACGCCGATTGACCAGTAACCATCGAAATAGCCATTTGGGACTTTCAGGTGTTCGAGATTTCCTACTTGAATATTTAATTGAGGAAAATGTTTTTTTACCCGCTTTATGGTTTGGGATGCATAATCTATCCCTTGGGCGTTAAACCCCTCTCGGGAGAGCTTGTATACATTTTGACCTCTCCCACAGCCGCCTTCTAAAATTCTACTTCCGCGGGGGAGGAATTTTTTGGTATATTTTACGACCAGATCAAAAGAGGAGTTTTGAGCGTATAATTTTTGAATGTTATATCTCCTCCAATGTTGGTCCCAAAAGAGGGGATCAGCCCGGGTACCAATAAAAATCAACCGACGCAAAGTTGGATCAAAATATTGGTTCACTTATTTAAATAAAAGTTCATAGATCTTAATTTCCTGCTTGGCAATATTTTTAAGATTAAATCTTTTTTCTATCGTTCGTCTGGCCTCGTTGCCCAATCTATTTTGCAGACAGTCATCTTGGATTAGATTCTGAATCCCTTTGCGTATGCTTTTTACGTTTGGGTTCACTAAATATCCATTAACATTATGTTGGATCACTTCTCTTATCCCTTCGATGTTGGTGCCCAAACAAGCCAAGCCGCAAGCCATTGCTTCAATCAGAGCTTTAGGCAAACCCTCATATAGGGAGGGAAGCACATATATTTTGTAGCGATTAAGAATGGCAGGCAAATTTTGATGGGGGATGATGCCTAAAAATCGGATTGAGACACCCAAATTGTGCGCAAATTTTTCCAGTTTGTTTTTTAATTTACCCTGACCAATGATGTCTAATTTAAGGCTGGTGTATTGAAGAGCCCTCACTAGATTAAACAGATTTTTTTGGGGGTGGAGGCGACCCACATAAACGATGGACTTCGCGAGTTTAGGAACATAAGGCTGGGGTTTAAAAAGATCAGTGTCCACATAGTTAGCAAGCACTATTAATTTGGCTGAAGATAAGTGATACTGCTTTTGCAAGTAGGCTTTATCTGCGGCAGAGGAAACTAAAGCCGAATCGCAGACGCGGTAAAGCCATGTTTCAAGGATGACCGTAAAAAGGCGCAGGATTTTATTCTCTTCCCTGGCAAAAAGGGACCAAGTGAAGCCAGTGCGGAAGACAAACTTTCCTCCGCGATTACACATCAATTTAGAGAGATAAGCGCTCCAGGCGCCATTAGCCTGATTGGATTTAAAAAAAGAACAGCTTTTCAGAGTATGACGGTGATACAGGGGGATCAGAAGAGAATAGAGAAAGTCTGGCAGTCTGCTGTTTTTAAAAATGATTTTAATATTGGAAGCAAGATACTTTTGAAAGGCTAGCTCTTGTCTCGCGCCATAAGTGAAAAAATATATTTTTCGGAATTGAGAAGCCAAGAGATTGTAAAGAGCAATCTCTCGTTCTAATAGGCCTGTTTCTGACCATTTTTTTAAAGAAAGGCCGCAGGTAAGAAAGAAAGCCAGATTTTTATTCCGTATCCTTGGTGGCATAGGGGTGATTTATCCCCCACCTATACTATAGGTGGGGGGTGTACTAATTTTGCCTTCGGAAAAGGCGGTTTAAAAAAATTCTTGTTTGGAGAGGCAGGAGGGGCACTCTTCTTTTTGTCTTTTCCATGATGGTTTGGGCGTTAAAAAGATGGTATTCATCCTGTCCCAATTTTAATCTTTGATTATAGAACTCTCTGGCTTTTTGAGCAAACCTTTTTTGGATTTTAAGATTTTTAAAACTTAAAGAGCCGCGATAATAACGATATTTAATTAAGCATTGAGGCAGATTGGTAATTTTTTCCCCTGCCGTTAAAAGGGTTAAGTAAAGGTCATAATCTTGGGCATAATAAAATTTTTCGCGATACATCCCCACACCAAAATTTTTGGTGTGGGGATAAACTCGTTTGTTGCGGAACATAATTGAAGGATGCAGGATACAGTTACGGCGGGTCAAGGTCTGTGCTGTCTTTTGGGGATTATCCTTTTTTAAATAATGACCGATTTTTTTACCTTGACCGTCAATAAATACAGCGGAACTGCCGATTAAAGACATTTCAGGGTGATTTTCCAAGTAAGAATATTGAATCTGCAAACGTTCAGGCAAAGAGAGATCATCCGCGTCCTGCCGAGCGATGTATTTGCCGCGGGCGACCTTAAGCCCTTCATTTAAAGAACGGGTTAAGCCGAGATTGCGATTATTCTTGATGATCTTTATTCTTTTATCCTGACTCGCGAACTTTTTTACTATTGACGAAGAATCATCTTCTGAAGCATCGTCAATGATAATAAATTCAAAGTTTGCGAAGCTTTGGTTTAAAATAGAAGAGATGCTGTCTTCTAGGTATTGGGCGCCATTGAAAACAGACATTATGATTGAGATTTGGGGAACTTTCATTCTTTTAACTTATAACTTGAAACTTGTAACCCAAGACTTGAGTTACAAGTTATAGGTTACAAGTTACAAAAACTTTTAATTGTTAGCTATCGTATTTAGTTTAGACTAAGTATATCAATATAATATAAGGTTATTCGTTTTTAGAATTTTTAGTTTTCTTTCATTTCAAATAATCTTACCCATTTTTCCGTTGCCCGATCTTTTTCTTCGTGGACGAGTTTTACTTTTTTCAATTCCCGTGGATGATAAACCATCTGCGCCAGAAAGGAGTTAGTCAATTCCTCTGTGCCCAGGGACTGTTCAAGCGCCCCGCGGAAACTGTAAGCGATTTTGTCTTGAGGCATTTTATAAATAGCAAAATCATCGGAATTAATGAGGAAATATTTGATTCCTTGTTCTTTCGCATAGGCTGTAGCTTCTTCCTCCCCTTGCCAGTAGATTTTGTTTTGGTCAAAGCCAGTTTTTGCCAGGCGATTTACGGGCGTGAGATTGGTCAAAAAGTCATAGTAAGGGGCTTCGCCCCAGTTTAAAAAGATTTTTTCTTGCGGCGGCGTATTCGCCTTCATCCATCGCGCCATTGTGTATTCGCCTTCGGTAAGCGCGGGTTTGATCCAATATTTATAAAGAAAAAGGGAGAAAAAAGAAGGGGCGAGAAGGAGAATTAAGAGAGCGGTGAGGTAGATTTTTTTGTTCACGATCTCCCTATATTTCTGAAAGTATTTTTTAAAAGCCCAAAGCAAAATTAAGGGCAAAAGAATAAAGATGACTTTATCCGGTGTTTTGAGCATTCCTGACCCGGGATTCAAAATAAATAAGATGATTAAAGCTGAAGCCACAACATAATTAAGAAGATGGAATTTTTGGCGATACCAGAAGGCATAGCTAGCTAAAATGGCGGCGGCAATGTTGAGCAGGCGGGAGCCGCGGTCCATCGTGGTCGCGAGGAAGTAGCTCGCAATAAAGAAGGTCGGGGCAATCACCCTCCTTTTCTCGTAGGCGGCGTAAAAACCAAAAGGCAGAAAGAAACATAAAACATATAAATCCAAGAATTTTTTGTCTATATCCGTCGGCACAAGGTCTTTGGAATTTTGACCGAGGATATAAAGAAGGTCAATGCCCTGCAGTTTGAGCAGTAGATGCTGAAGAAGCTGAAGAATTTGATCATAGAAGACATAACGGCTTAAAACCAAAGTCAGGAAAACAAAAACATAAAGTAAAAGAACAGTACTTTTTTTTACCTTTTTGTGTTTTCGGTAGAGGATTTGGAAAATGGAATAAATTAAGAGAAAGGGCAGGGTGAGTAAAAAGACAGGATTGATATTGAATCCAAGGTAAGCTAAAAGTGAAGAAGCAGCCAAGTAGGGCCAATTTTTTTTCAGGCCAATTTGCCACTTCTCGGAAGCATTAAATCTTTTCCAGAAAGCGACGACGCAGGTCAAGAACCCCAACATAATAGGAAACTGGATAAGATCATGGGTAAAAGAAACAACTGACAGAGCTTGCGTTGAAGAGATACCCGTATAGAAAAAAGCGGCGGCGAGTGGAATAAAATAATCATCTTCTTTGGATTCCTCTTTGGTGTTGGGGAGGATGAGATTTTTCACTAAATAAAAGATCATCACCGCGGTAAGGCTGGAAAGAATAGCGGCGAAAATGCTGACCGCATGAAGCAGATAATCAAAAGGAAAAATTTTGCCGATGAGCCTTAATAAATAAAGCGTGATATCTTTGTTCTTGAAAGTTAAGGCTTGGGTCGCTTTTTGGCAGTAGATCCAGATTTCGGTGAGATGGGAGGCGTGCCAGCCGTATTTTTCCCAAAAAGCAATGTCCAAAATAACCCTTTGGAATAATCCGTAAACAAAGATGGTGACGGCCAGCAGCTTGGAATTTTTTAAAAAGTTTTGCATAAAGTAATAGCGTCGATATAAGGAAGACGCCTTTCTTATAATTAGGGGAGCAACAGGGTCGTCCCATTTTGTGATGATGATTATTTTTTGCGCCCCGATGTTTGCCAATATTTGAGAACCCCTACCCCTAATCCTAGAAGAGCGACATTGTTGCGCAAAATACTGATCGCGGGATAAAGCAGCATCACCCGATCATTTTTGCGCCGCAGGGTCCAAATCATAGGAGGTAGGGTGGAGAGAAGGTAAAGCACGGCGAATAAAAAACAACCGAAAAAGAGCAGCGGGTCATTAAAGATAACCGCGAAGAGCAGAATGACAGGGATTAAAAAAGCCAGAACAATTTGAAGCTTAATGATATAATCATAAGGATAAGGAGTAATACCTTTTAGATATGGCCGGAAACGGGCATAGGCATAGGAACGTTTTAAAAAAGCCGAGAGTGTGGGCTTGTAATGATGCCAGGCCTTCGCGCCGGGGTTATAAACCAGCCGACCGCCAACACGGATCACTCTTGAATTGAATTCTATATCAAAAGAGGAGTTTTTTAAATCAGCACGGAATTGACCAATTTTTCGGAAGATAGACGCGCGGTAAAGAACATTTGCCGAGGTAAGATGGATTGGACAGCGCGGTTGATGCGCCAGCTTGTATTCTATTTCGGAGCCTGCCAAGCGCGCAATCCACTTGTCTTTTCGGAATGGTTGTAAGCTACCTCCCACTCCCATTATAACAGGTCTTTGAAATACAGGGAGATTTTTCTGAAGCCACTCCCTTTCAATTTTTACATCCGCTTCCACGAGGGCGACAAAGTCGTAGCCTTGCGCCTTTTTGAGCCCAAAGTTTAAAGCCGCTGCCTGGCTTTGATGTTTCTGCTGCAGGATTTGGATTTCCGGATATCGGCGCGCTAACTCTTGCACTTTTAGGACAGATTGATCACGGGAGCCGTCATTAATAACTAAAATCTTCTTCTGCCAAGCGCCTCTTTGGCTGATGATTGCGGAAAGGGATTCTTGAATAAACTCCTCATTATTAAATAAACTTACGATAAAAAGAATTTTTGGGTCGGGAATATTTTTTAGTTGAAGCGGGGCAATGTTGTTTTTTTGGTCAGGGATTGAGGGAAACATAGGGTTTTTTTGGGGATAACTTGCTTTTAGTAAATCGCGAACCCCCGATTTTTAATGGCAATGCCATTACTCTTTAGAGACCGCCTTTCATTATAACAAGATCACTTTGTTGTTGCTAGATTTTTACCCTGTGTTATAATACTAGAAGGAAAACAAAATCAAAGAAAAAGTTTTAAAAAATCTATCATTTCACAGACTGGGAAAAATCATAAAGAGTTTTTTATGATTTATTCTCCGCATCTATAACATAGGTGTGGGGGTATATTTCCAATTTGTGACTCTAAAAAAAGTGGCCGAAAACACAAAGACCCCTCCTTCTCCTCAGGGAGGCAAAGATGTTGAGGAGAATAAAGTTTTAGCGGCAATCAGCTATCTCTGGATTATTAGTTTGGTAATCCTGCTGATAAAGAAAGAGAGCCCTTTCGCGAAATTTCACGCTAAACAAGGGTTGATTTTATGGATTGCTTCAGTCGTCTGTTGGATTATTCCAGTGGTGGGTTGGATTTTGAATTTGGTGATTTTCATCTTTATTGTCATTGGTTTTATTCAGGCTATGTCAGGAAAATGGTGGAAGGTGCCGGGGGTGGGTCAGCTTGCGGAAAAAATCAAAATTTAAATTCTCAAAAATTGGCTTTTAGAATTGGAGAGGGTTCTCTTTTGAAAGAGGCGGATTTCTTGTTGGTTTTATTCCATCATATAATATTGTGGGTGTCAGCTCGTGACGATAAACATTTAAGTTATTCTAAAATTTTAATTTGTGTTGAAAAAGCAAACAAAAATTATCTGCACCATTGGACCAGCATCCAGCAGGATGGAGACTATTTTGACGATGCTGAAAGAAGGGATGGATGTGGCACGGGTTAATTTTTCCCACGGAACACATGAGGATAACGGCGCTTTGATTCGCAATGTGCGCGGCGCGGCGCGCACATTGGGGAAAGGAGTGGCGATTATCCAAGACCTTCAAGGGCCGCGCGTGCGCGTAAGCAACATCAAAAAGGGAGGTTTGACATTAAGGGAAGGTGAAACCGTAATTATTACTACCGCGCCCCTTACTCCGCAACAGAAAAAAAATCAAGATAAGCTCAAGGTTTTTCAGGTTACTTACAAGAAGCTGGATCAAGATCTAAAAAAAGGAAGAGTTATTTTGATTGATGACGGTCTCTTTAAATTTAAAGTCCTCGCCATTCGCAAGAAAGAGATTAAGTGCCGCGTTTTGATTGGCGGTTTGCTCACTTCCGGGCGAGGAATGAATTTTCCAGGGTCTGCTTTGGGTTTATCCGCCATCACCCCCAAGGACAGACAGGACTTAGAGTATGGGATCAAGATAGGAGTTGATTTTGTCGCCCTTTCTTTTGTGCAGAGCACAGAGGATGTGTTGGCTCTAAGACGTTTGATTAAGGTCTATGAAAATAGGGAAACGCCTCGGACTAAGGTTATCGCCAAGATTGAAAAAGAAGAGGCTTTAAATAATTTAGAAGCGATTATTGAGGAAGCGGATGGTATTATGGTCGCGCGCGGAGATTTAGGCATTGAAATTGATCCTACGCGCCTGCCCTTAATTCAAAAAGAGATTATCAGCAAGTGTTTAGCCGCGGCGAAGCCGGTGATCGTGGCTACTCATATGTTGGATTCTATGCAGGATAATCCTCGGCCGACGCGAGCGGAAATTTCCGACGTTGCCAACAGCGTGATGGACCATGTCGACGCGGTAATGTTGTCCCAAGAAACGGCAACAGGCAAGTATCCTACAGAGGCGGTGAGGTTTATGGCTCGCACCTGCGCCGAGACCGAGCGCTCGCCCTACGATGATATTATTTATCCCTCTCATCCCACAAAGAAAGAGTTATCGCCGGTTTTAGCGATGAGTCAGGCGGCTTGCATCTTAGCTGCCAATATTCGCGCCAAGGCGATTTTGGTGACCACGCGCTCTGGTTTTTCCGGTCGGGCGCTTGTGAGCCACAGGCCGAACGCCGGTTCTATTATCGCCATAACTGGCAGCCCCAATGTTTACCGCGAACTTTTACTTTCTTGGGGTATCACTCCTTATCTTGTTCAGGATTTTCACGATAGCCAGATGCTCATCCAGAAGAGCATAAAGACACTTCAGAAAGAAGAACTGGTAAAGGCAGGGGACAGGGTGGTAGTAATGACTGGATTTAAAGAGCGAGGCAATGGCTGGTCTACATCTTTACGCATCGTGACTGTTTGACTTTTTTTATTTTTATATTATAATTAAAGCACCGTCAGATATGGGTGTTTTTTGGTTTTTACACAACACCAATGAAAGGAGTGATAGGGTGAAAAGAAGCTTGTACTTCCGTGGGGACTCGTTCTTTGGCATACTGACAATCCATCGCTTTGGGAGGTGATGAATAAATGCGAGGGGATTGGTTTCGTTTTCCGACTTGAATTGTACCTTCAGTGTTTATGTTCTTGGTGCTATCCTAAAAATTTCCTATTATGGAGGGAAATAAGAATGAATCGACAGATGTTTGAAGACAGCGTTAGAAGTATTATTAAACAGGCTTGCAAAGCGGTCAATTTTTCCTTGGGTGATTTCAAAGATGTTGCCTTCTTCTTAAAAGCAGGTAGTACATTAAGGAAAATTGTGAAAATTCCACGCAAAATTGCTAACGCTATTGGTTTGTCGAGAGTTAGATTTGAGGGTAGTGCGAAATACATCATCGGATTGATCTTGAATGATGTTGGGCATTTACTGAAGGCTACATAACCAGTTTTTCATTGTTCCAAAAAATCGTAGGGCGTCGACCTTAGACGCCCTTTTCTTTTTGGCTTAAATTGGGTAGAATAAAGAGGAAGGAAGCAGGGATTTAGAAATTACGAATTTTTGTTTTTGATTCCATTATTCCCTATTTCTGATTCCATTTTTGGAGAGGTCGCATCGGCCCAAGGCCGACCAGCCTAGGGCTGGTAGTGGTCTAGTTAATATGTATTATGTATATATATTATTTAGCACGAGGTTAAAAAAAATATACAAGGGTTTCACATCTAATCTTAAAAGAAGATTTTTAAAGCATAATCTAGGTGAAGTTAGATCAACTAAGAAAGGAATTCCATGGCAGCTGGTGTATTATGAGGCTTTTTTAAGTAAGAGAGACGCTAGGAGAGAAGAGTTATTTTTAAAGTCGGGTAAGGGTAGAGAAAGGGTGAAATATTTACTTAAGGATATTATGGAATTTAATAAATAATATTTTGGGAGAGGTCGCATAGTTGGTTTATTGCGCACGCTTGGAAAGCGTGTATGCCGCAAGGCATCGCGAGTTCGAATCTCGCCCTCTCCGCCTTCGCCTCGCCGAAGCCCGTAATGGCGGAGGCGGGCTTCGCCACGCTGAAAGCTACGCCCTGCTGAAGGCGGGCTTCGCTCGGCTACGGCGTGATAAATCCGCCAAATATTGTCTATAATAAAAACATATGAAATTTAATAGTCTAAAACCTGAATTGTATGTTTCTAACTTTCAAAAAAGTTTATATTTTTATACAAATTTATTAGGTTTTAAACTCGAATACCAACGCCCTAATCCTTTGTTTGCCTTTCTTTCATACCAAGGTAGTCAAATTATGATTCAGCAAGAAGATAATGTTGAAGAATGGCATAATGGAAAACCAGAGTATCCTTATGGGCGAGGATTAAACTTTCAAATAGAGACAAATGATGTGCAAAGAATTATTGATTCACTTGCGAGCAGTAATTATCCACTAAAAAGAGGAATAAAAGACAGTTGGTACAAAGTGGATAATACATTACATGGTTGTCGAGAAATTCTCGTGATGGATCCTGATGGGTATTTATTGAGATTTTCTCAAGGGATAGGCATAAAACAAGAATAAAAAATTCTAACTTTGTCTCGCGCTCTCCGCCAAGTTGTGCTTTTAGCGAAATTGAAAGATGTTGCCTCGCACGCTCGAATTTTTATTCCGCCAAAGAAAAATTTAAAAATGGTTTGCACTATAAAATATGAGTGATAGACTAATTACAACTTTATTCATGCTTAGCTCTGTTGATGGAAAAATTTCCACTGGTGATACCGATAATATGGATACTGATTCTGATTTTCGCAAGATAAAAGGAATAAAAGAGGGAGTTCAGCAGTATTATGATCTTGAAAAAACCACGGATATGCATTTTTTGATCACGGGCAGAGTGATGACAAAAAATTGCGAATCGTTAAATGTAAATAATAGAAAAGACGAGCCGGCTAAGCTTCCGGCTAACTGCATAATCGTAGACGGAGTTCATTTGCAAGAAAGTGGCATTCTATATCTTTTAAAAAAGTTTAATTCATTAACTGTCGTAACAGCCAATAGAAATCATCCAGCAGAAAAAGTCAAATCAAAAAATTTAAAAATAATTAGTTATCAAGATGAGATTAATTTTTTGGATTTATTGAGAAAACTAAAATCGGATTATGGCATTGAAAGATTAACTATCCAGTCTGGGAGCACAATGAATGCCGCACTTTTGAGGGCTAATTTAATTGATCATATTTCACTCGTAGTTGCGCCTTGCTTGATTGGTGGGAAAGACACGGTTAGTTTGATTGGCGGAGAATCATTGCATTCTTTGAATGAGCTAAAACAGATTAAAGCGTTAAAACTCAAGCGGTGCGATGTATTAGAAAATTCGTACTTGCATTTGCAATATGATGTTATTAACAAAACAGAAGTTGAAAAATTTGTTATGTAGACAGCAAGCGCAATAATCATCTATACCATAATTATAAAAAATATAACAAATAATAAAAATTATGAACCAAAAAAGTATTACCACGGCATTGGAATTGCCGGGCAAAAAGATAACCCAAAATTTGGGTTTGGTGCGGGGCATCACTGTTCGTTCAAGGTCAATTTTCGGCTCAATCGGGGGCTCATTGCAAACTTTGGTCGGAGGAAACATTTCGCTGTTCACTTCCTTGTGCGAGAAAACGCGCCAGCAGTCGTTTGACTTAATGGTAAAACATGCCGAGGAAATGGGCGCCAATGCCATTATCGCGGTGCGCTATGATGCCAATGAAGTTATGTCCGGCGTAACTGAAGTGCTTTGCTATGGCACGGCAGTGGTGGTTGAATAAAAGGTTAGTAAAATAAATTTTTTCAATGGATTTCCAATAAATTGAACTTCAGATATCTCGGAACGTTATACGCCATAATTAAAAGCCTTAATAAAAGTAGCCTTCAAAAAAACAATATATGAGCATGAAATCCGCTCAAGAACAAATCAAAAATATTTTTGACGAGATTCATAAAAAGAAAGGATTAAAACCAGATCCCTATTATTCTTTTGTCAGAATAGTGGAAGAGATTGGCGAGGTGGCACGACAGATTTTCAGTGAAAAAATTCGTCCTGAAAAGTATGACGGGGAAAACCTCAAAGAAGAGATTGTGGATGTGATCATAGAATTGTTGTACTATAGCTCTTTGCATGGCATTGAAGTAGAAAAAAAGATTTTTGAGAAATTGGAAAAAATACGTCAAAATAATTTAAACAGCAAGACAAAAAATTTACATAACAGTGTGTATTAGGCGTGGTTCAATTCACAAGAGTTGAATTATCAGCTTAATATTCATAAATCAATATGAAGCAGACAAAATTAATTTTTACAGGTTTTTTGGACGCGCTTGGTGTTGCTGCTTATGTGGTTGTGATATCATTGATTCTGGGGCAGGGCGAAAAAATATTCGGCAAGATGGATAATTTTCTCGGGCCCGTGGCGCTTTTGCTGCTTCTCGTTTTATCCGCCGCGATTACCGGAGCGCTCACGCTCGGCCGACCGATTATTCTTTATCTTCAAGGTCTGAAGAGAGAGGCGATCAAGCTTTTTCTCTATACTCTAGGCTGGCTTTTTTTAATGACCTTATTGGTTTTCACATTGCAAGTTTTAAAATAAAATTTATTTTAAGAAGTGGAAACCCCGCTAGCCTAGTCATCGCTACGCGAGATCTTTAGACTAGCGGCTCAGGTAATCCATTCTTAAAATATAAAAAAATGTACATCGTCATTTTAGTCGTCCCTGTTATCATCGCTATGCTCTCCATCAAACAAATTAACCAATATCAGAAGGGGGTGAAGTTCACACTGGGGAAGTTTGCGGGTATTTTAAATCCGGGGTGGAGGATTGTAGTGCCGGTTTTTCAGAGTTGCCGCAAAGTGGATATGCGGATTAAAGCTGTGGATGTGCCTGACCAGGAAGCGATCACCAAAGACAACATCTCTGTAACGGTAAACGCGGTTATTTATTATAAAGTGCGCGACGCCCAGAAAGCGATTATTGAAGTAGAAGACTTTTTTTATGCTGTTTCCCAGCTTGCACAAACGACAATGCGCAACGTTGTAGGCGAAGTTAATCTAGACGAGCTTTTATCCAATCGCGAGGCGATTGCGGAGAAGATCAGGGGGATTGTAGATAAGGCTACGGATGCCTGGGGGATTGAAGTGCAATCCGTAGAATTAAAGGACGTGACTTTGCCCGAACAGATGAAGAGAGTAATTGGCAAGCAGGCGGAAGCAGAAAGAGAAAGGCGCGCGGTGATTATCCAAGCTGAAGGAGAAGCGGCGGCGGCGACAAATTTGGCTAAGGCGGCGACAATTTTATCCGGAGCGAATGGCGCCTTGCATTTGCGGACATTGAACACTTTAAATGACTTAGGCGCGGATAAATCAAATACAGTGGTTTTTGCCATTCCAGTAGAAATTTTGCGGGCTTTGGAAAAAAGGGGGAGCGATTATCCAAATCAATAAATTACATTTTTAACAAAAATAAAGAAATGAAAATAGAAAGCAAAAAATTTCCGCAACAAGGTTTAGCGAAGCCATATGGAGTTCTTATTGTTTTTATAGTGATTTTAGGATTGGCGATTCTTGGCTATTTTATTTATAGGGGACCAGTCAAACCGGACGGGGTGATTTCAGAGAATGGTACGGGAGTAGTACCGGAGGGGAAAAATGGGCCCGCCGCGATTCCACAGAAGATTTTGGACAATAAATTTGGCTTTTTGTCCGCGGGATTTGACGATTATTTGTTTATGAATAGCGTGGGCGCAGGCTGGGTGAGGCCGCATCCGGGCGCGTTTCTGTGGGACGCCATGCAGAAAAACAAAAGTGCGGACTATAACTTTGCCAACACTGACCGCGCAGTGAAAAAATACCAGGAGCATAATTTGGCGATTCTCGCTACGCTTTGGCCTTTCGCGGAATGGGATCAGAAAAGCAGGGACGGTTTTGACCTTTGCGCCGTGAGCGAGAATGACGAGTTTTTACTGGATATAACCGGAAAAAGAGGCGAGGAATATATTGCCCAGCATAGATGCGCTCCTATGGATTGGACGGCTTATACGGCTTGGGTGAAAAATGTAGTAGAAAGATACGATGGCGACGGCAATGCTGATATGCCGGGACTCAAAATACCAATTAAATATTGGGAAGTAATGAATGAGCCGGATTTAGACGGCAACGACAGATTGGATTTTTGGAAAGACAGCATAGCAGCATACGCGCAACTCTTAGTGCGCACAAGTGCGGCAATTAAAGAAGCGGATCCGGAAGCAAAAGTAGTAATTGCTGGAGCGGCAGGAGGGGACAAAAGATTTTTGGATTTTTACCGTTCAATTTTTAAGCAGAAGGAAGTGATAGAAATGTTTGATATTGCCAATATTCATTGCATTTCCAATGACACTTATGATTCCTTTAATGTTGAGCCATATAAAAAGATGCTAGCCGAATTCAAGATTAATAAACCGATTTGGGTGACAGAGGCAGAGGCAATAGTATCAGCGGATATGGATGTCAATGCGACGCAGACTATGAAGAGCGCGGAGAAAGCGCTTTCGTTGGGGGCGGAGAGGATTTTTTTCACGCGTTACGATTTTGGGATACGCGGGGATTTGAATGATCGGCCGATGAAGAATATCCCTTTGATCAAGGCTGAAATTTTCGGCAAAGACCCAGAAGCAGCGTATAAGAAAATAATTAGTCAGTAGATAATTTACAAAATAAATTGATTTTATCAGTATCAACTAAATTTTATGAAAAAATCACACGAAAATTTATTAAAAGCAATCGCTGGCGAATCGATGGCACGGAATAAATACACCTATTACGCGGAAATCGCAATGAAAGAGGGGTTAGTTTGGATCGCGCGCGTTTTTGAGGAAACGGCTGACAATGAAAGAGCGCACGCGCAAGAGGAATTAGAAAAATTGCATGAAAAGACAGAGATGACAAATACTTACGATATTCATCCACTGGGGACGACTTTGGAAAATTTGCGTAATGCGGCAGCGGGGGAAACCTACGAATTTGGCACGATGTATCCTGATTTTGAGAAAGTCGCGCGCGAGGAAGATGAAGAAGGGATAGCGACTTTGTTTAAAGAAATCGCGGAGGTGGAAGAGAAGCATGCCGAGCGCTATAACATTTTAGCCGAGCGCCTAGAAAAAGGATTGCTTTTCAAAAGTGATGCCGAGATTGAATGGAAATGTTTAAATTGCGGGTATATCCACAAAGGAATATCGGCGCCTGAAAAATGCCCGCTTTGCCAAAAACCGCAAGGCTATTATATGGCTTTGGGCGCGGTTAGATAAAATATGTTTTTTTGGATCTATTTAACAGGATTGTCGGCTGGCTTGATATCCGACATTCTATTGGTGCAAGATCATGAAAGATTACAAAAGCTTATTTGGCAAGTATAGAACAGTTGTCGACCTCTCTGTCCATACTATTTTATCTTTTGGAATTTCAATCTGGCTAATAGTTTTCCAGTTTCCCCTCGTTTATTTTGCTGCTTGTTTTTTAGCCGGATTATTATTAGATATGGATCATTTTTTGAACAGAACTATTGCTAGATTGTTAAGAGTAAAGAGCCACGAAGACAGCTTAATGTATGGATCTGGCGGTTGCGTAATTAAAATAGCGCACGGTTTTGACATTAGTTTTTTGTTTGGACTGTTATATTTTTTAATAACGTCCGACCTTGTTTTTTCATTATTGATTTTTATGAGTTTGTGCGCGCATGAGTTTTGGGATTTCGTCGTTTATCCTCATACATGGAAAGAATTATTTTTGTTCACCAGGATTAGAAAGGGTTTTTATCCTGGGCAGAGAAAGAAATTTGTTGGAAGAATATTTGATTATAAGACATTAAAATTTTAAGCTAACATAAAGGAAATAAAGCTATTTAAAAAAATAAATAAAAACCATGGCTAAACCCACTACCTATGCCACGCCGATTTGCCTCGGCTTAACAGCGCTTTTGATCATTGGCGCCATAATCGGTGTTTGGAAAATGAGCCCTCTTATAATTATTCTGTTTTTATTACCAGCGGTTGCCTACGAGGTTTACCGCACTGAAGGGAGGTCCACGAAGTTGGCTTCTTGGGTAATGCTTTTGATTTTGTTAGCGGAGATTATTGCCGTTTCCTTCAAGATTAATTTTAATCTGGCGAAGTTTTTTGGAGAGGAAGGAGGATATGTTGGCGGTTATTATGTTCCTTTCGGTGATTTGAGGGTTATTTTTCCGGCCATTGTCGCTGTCCTATCTATTATCCTCTTTGTGAGGACTTACGGCGTTTACACCAAGTGGCTGGCAGTTTTAATTTTTATCGGCGCTTTTGTAATCATTTATGTCTTGGATCCAGCAGTACTAAAGATGCTTTTAATAGATAACATACGGAAAGTTTTTTAATAGCGCATCACATAAAAAAGCCTAGCAGAATTGTCTTTATTTTAATAAATTTAAAAACTATGAGGACAAAAATTCTTCTTGCCCTTACCCTGATTTTTTTCCTGGGTGGGGTAAGCGCGGCAATGGCGAAAGCCACAGCCGCGGCGCAAAATTCTGGCAAGGTTAATACTGCCTGCATCCAGAGCGCGGCGGAAAAGAGAGAAAGCGCGATTATTGCTGCCTATGCTAAAAAGACGGATGCGATTAAAGCCGCTTTAGAGACGAGGAAAGCGGCTCTGAAGGAGGCTTGGGGAAAAGCCACAGTGCGGGAGAGAGTGCAAGCGCGAGCGCAGGCATGGAAGACCTTTAAGGCGGCGGAAGTGAAAGCGCGGCTTACTTATAATCGGGAATTAAAAGCGGCGTGGGCTACTTTTAATAAGGAGCGGAAGGCCTGCAAGATTACGGAAACTAATGATGAAAATGGCGCCACGGATACGGGGTTGTAAAATATTATCAGTTCACCAACGCGCAAAGGCGAGGTTTTTTCAAACCTCGCCTTTTTTGTTCTTTTTGCTTATGATAAGAATATTAGTTGTTAATCCTTTATAACTGAAGTCCATTTTTATGCGATTTTTAAGCCGTCTTTCGCGCAAAGAGCAATATATCAGTTTGGGGGTAGTTTTTGTTTTGACCACGATTTCCATTTTTGCCTTTAATCCATATGAATATGGCTTATCAGACCACGCGATTACTATTCCTTTTTTGAAATCGATAGCAAATCCCAGCCTATACCCTAATGATTATTTAGTAGCAGAAAAGTCTTATTATTATAGTTACTTCTGGCAAGCTTTGGGTTTTATCGGCCGTTACTTCCCGCTTAATATCCCCCTTTTATTTTTTGTTCTTTATTATGTTTCCCTGTTTTTCTTTTTCTGGGGGATTTACTTAATTGCCAAACTCATTTTTCAAAAACAGGAGGTGGCGTATCTATCTCTCTTTTTCCTTTTGTTTTTCAAGCCGACCTTAGGCGGAATGTCCACCTTTGACCGCGCTTTTTTGACGCGGGTGGCGGTTCTACCCATTCTGGTTTTTGCTTTTTATTTTTTTCTCAAAAAGAAGTTTTTGTGGTCTTTTGTTTTGCAGGGATTGGGTTTTCTGATGCACCCTTTAAGCGCGGCGCATATGATTGCTATTCTATTTTTAGCGTCAATCATTTGGATACGGGAGATGGGCTGGAAAAGATTATTGGTTTATTTAATTATTTTGGCAAGCATGGCAAGTCCAATTTTTATTTGGAAGATTATTTCCTCGCCTCCTTCCGTGAGCCTTTTGCACGCGAACGCAGATTGGTTAGAACTGCTTCGCTTGCGGTCCGCTGATGAAATTTTCCCCTTTTCTTGGTCTCGGGTAGTTTTTTTGGAGGCGGGATTAGTCTTTTTAGCTTTTTTAGCAAGTTGGAAATACAAGCCGCAAGCCCAATACCATCGGATCATCATTGGCGCCGCCTTTTTAATAATTGGTTTTTGCATTTTGGGCACAATCTTTTCGGAAATTTATTCCTTCCCTCTGGCGCTGAATTTACAGCTCTTCCGCAGTTTTCAGTGGTTAGTTTATTTAGCTTTCATCTATTTTGCCAATTATGTTTTTCAGGAACTTCGAAGCGGCAGGGGATTATGTAAATTATCAGCAGTTCTTCTCGCTCTCGGCATTTTTTATGGAGCAAGCAACTGGGTTTATGGTTACGCGGCTTTTTTGATTTTAGCGTTGCTCTTGGTTTTAAAAAAGAGAGGAACAGATTCTAAATTACCGCGCTATTTTGTCCACGCTCTTTTGGCTGTGGTTCTAATTTTAGGCAGTATTTTTTACTTTCAGGGAGAAAGATTTTCTTGGGGTAATCATCAAGAGAAATTTTGGCTGGATGTGGCGAAAAAAGCGAAGGCAGAGACAGGACAAAGGGATGTGTTCATTGTGCCGCCTCATTTAGAGGGTTTTCGTATTGAATCGGAGAGAACAATCTACGGCGACTGGAAAGACGGGACTTTGACTTTTTACAATCCGGCTTTTGGCAAGGAGTGGCTTATGAGGATGCAAAGACTGGGTTATCAGAGGGATGTTCCTTTGAAAGAGAGTTTTTTTGTTCTTTCGGAAGCAGATTTTCGCGCCATCGCGAAAGAAACGCGGCAAAGAGCGGGGGAGAAATCTCGGGTTTTTCTGGTAACTTTCCGCAATGGGAAACAACTTAATTTTCCCTTGGCTTATGGGAATGAGAAGTTTTTGGTTTATGAAATTAAGTAGAATATAAAGAATAAAGCATTTTTTATTTATTTAAGAAATCCGTAAAACAAGAAACAAAAAATAAGAAATGAGCAAGAAACAAAAAATACCAAATAATAAATATTGAAAGGCGAAAGTATAGCACAGCGAATACCGTAGTCTAAATTTCAGGGCATTGTTTCATAAATTATTAATTAATCTTTATCTTACAATTCAGATAGACTATAATTTAAAGACTAATGCTCTAAATTCTACATTCTACATTCCAAATTCTAAATTTTAACCTATGAATGAGGTTGAAGAAATTAAAAATCGGCTTAATGTTGCCGATGTAATCGCGGACTATATCCAATTGACGCCGGTCGGCGCCAATTTCAAAGCCCGTTGTCCTTTTCACAGCGAGAAAACGCCATCTTTTTATGTTTCGCCGGAAAAGCAGATTTGGCATTGTTTCGGGTGTGAAGCGGGCGGTGACATTTTTACTTTTGTCCAAAAAATGGAGGGGCTTGAATTTCGGGAGGCGCTCAAGATTTTGGCCGATAAGGCGGGCGTAAAGTTGGAAGCGCGCGATCCGAATTTGGAAACAGAACGCGATAGACTGGTTAGCCTTTGCGAGTGGGCGGCGCGCTTTTTTCACCAGGCTCTTTTGCGTTCCCGTGAGGGGAAGATCGCCAGGGATTATCTGGTTTCGCGCAAGGTTGGAGAAAAAATGATCCAGAAATTTCTGCTTGGCTATTCTCCTTTTTCCTGGAATCTCACTATGGATTTTCTGCGCAAGAAAGGGTTTTCCGCGGCGGAGATTTTCGCCGCAGGGCTTGCGAGCCAAAAAACCCCGGGCAGATTTTATGATCGTTTTCGGGGACGACTGACATTCCCTTTGCGCAACATCCACGGTCAGACAGTTGGTTTTGGCGCACGGGTTTTAAATGAAGAGAGGGATCATTTGGGCAAGTATATTAATTCTCCTCAAAGCCTGATTTATGATAAAAGCGGCTTGCTTTACGCCTTGGATCAAGCGAAACAGATGATTAAAAAAGAAAATCTCTGCATCGCAGTGGAAGGATATTTGGATGTGATCTCCTCCCATCAGGCAGGGGTCACCAACGTGGTGGGCGTTTCGGGTACTGCTCTTACTTCCGCTCAACTTGCTTTAATGAAAAGGTATACCCATAATCTTGCGCTTTGCTTTGACGCGGACATGGCTGGAGTCGGAGCCGCCAAGCGCGGCATTGAAAACGCAATCGCGGCTGGCTTAGCTGTCCGCGTCATTATTTTACCTAAAGACGAGGATCCCGATTCTTTGATCAGGAAAAATCCAGAGCTTTGGCGTGAAGCCACCAAGCGAGCAGTCGGAATTATGGAATTCTATTTTGATCTAGCTTTAAAGCGTTACAACCCAGAGGATCTTGCGGGAAAGAAAATGATTGCCGCTGAAGTTTTACCAACAGTTAAAAAAATACCAGACCAGATTGAACAAGCCTATTATTTACAAAAGTTGTCATCTCTCATTAACATTCGCGAGGAATCTTTGCGCGAGGCAATGGCTAGAATAGATTTAACTTTTCAATATTCTCAAAATCCTGATCGCAATACTGTCGCACCGCCAGCGGATTTTAGCCCTGCGCCCGCGGATATCGTAGGCCGCCGTCTTTTAGGTCTCGGCTTAAAATACCCCCGTTTTTTAGGGGAAATTTTAGAGGAATCCAAACCCTCTATTTTATCCTCCGAATGGCAGGATATTTACAAAGTCTTAAGCGAATATTATAATAAGAGAAGGAGCTTTGATTTTATTCATTTTAAGCGAAAAATTCAGACTTCCCATCCGCAGTATGTCACGCGTTTAGAAGTGGCTATTTTAGATGTGGAAAAAGATTTAGAAGAAAATGACCAAAAGGAGGACATTATCGCTTTAGAGGTGCAACAGGCTTTAAAAAGGCTTAAGGAGCAGTATTATAGACAAAAATTAGAAGCGATTGAACTTCAAATGCAGAGAGCGGAAAATATCAAAGATAGAATTCTCTTACAGAGTTTGACTAAACAACTTCAATCTTTCACCCAAAAATTGGGGAAATTATAGGTATAAATTTTTAAACTTTCATTCCTGCCTGCCTATCGGCAGATAGGTCTGCCAGCAGGCATGATTTAACTTTTAATTTAACCTTCGTGCCTCGTCGTAAAAAAACAACAGTGAGGCGCAAATCGCGCCGCAAGAAATCTTACAAGCGGAGTCCGCAGCCCAAAAAAATGGGAATAAAGAAGAGGAAAAAAAATAAGCCTAAAACTAAAAGAACGGCTTGGCAGAGAGCTCGCCCCGCAAGGAAGAGAAAACCTCTTTATTTTTCGCGCGCGAAAAAAAGCGCCGCTAGGCGCAAAAAGACCCGTCGTCCAGTCAGGCGGACGAGGCGGAAAAGCGCGGTTTCGCAAACGAAATTAGATTATCTTTTTCATAAAGGCAAAGAGCAGGGTTTTATCACGGTGAACGAGATTTTAGCAGCAATTCCTGAGATTGAAGATTACGAAGAAGCTCTAGACGATTTTTTATCTAAATTAGAAGAAGAGGGAGTGAGTATAGAAGAAACCAAAGGGGATTTAATTGAGAAGGCAGAAGAGAGCGGGGAGGAAGAAGGGGAGAAGTCTCCGAAAGAAATAGGATTTTGGGAGGGTCTGGATCTTGGCGATATCTCTTCAGATTCGGTTCAGATGTATTTGCGGGAGATCGGCAAAGTACCCCTTCTGACTTCTCAAGAAGAGGTTGATTTATCCAAGCGCAAAGAAAAAGATGACCAGGAAGCGAAGAATAAGCTTATTGAAGCTAATTTGCGCCTCGTTGTTTCTATAGCTAAAAAATACACCGGACGTTCTCTTTCTCTTTTAGATTTAATTCAAGAAGGCAACATTGGTCTTTTCCGGGCGGTAGAAAAATTTGATTACCGCAGGGGCTATAAATTTTCCACTTATGCCACTTGGTGGGTTCGTCAGGCAATCACGCGGGCGCTCGCCGACCAATCGCGCACGATTCGGATTCCCGTGCATATGGTGGAAACGATTAATAAATTCACCCAGACGGAAAGACGTTTAGTGCAGGATTTGGGACGAGAGCCGATGCCTGAGGAAATCGCGGCGGAAATGGGCATTCCCTTGGAAAAAGTGCGGCAGATTTTAAAGGTGTCGCAGGAAACTGTTTCTTTGGAAACGACCGTGGGTGAAGATGACGAAGATTCAACCCTTGGCGATTTTATTGAAGATGAAAAGACGCCTACCCCGGACCGCTTGGCGGGTCAGGAACTCTTAAGAAACCATATTAAGGACGTAATTCGGGATTTAAACCCCAGGGAGCAGAGGATTTTAAATATGCGTTTTGGTTTAAGCGATGGCATCTCTCATACCTTGGAAGAGGTGGGGCAGGAGTTCGGCGTCACCCGTGAGCGGATCCGCCAAATTGAAGCGAAAGCTTTGGAAAAGATTCGGGATCATACGTTGATTAAGAAGTTGAAGGATTATTAGAGTAGCAATCGGTAATCAGTAACTGGTAATCGGTAATATGAATATTATAGATAAAAAGATCGTCAAATTTTATGATCTGGAGGCTTGGCAGAAGGCTTATGAATTGGTCTTGGAAATTTATAAGATTACAAAGTTATTTCCCAAGGAAGAATTGTTTGGGATGACAAGCCAATTAAGAAGAGCGGCGGCTTCAATAGTAGCTAATATCGCAGAAGGTTTTGCGAGATACCATTATAAAGATAAGGTAAAGTTTTATTACCAAGCACGCGGTTCGGTTGCCGAGGTTCAAACCTTTTTGTTATTAGCCAAAGATTTAAAATATATTGATTTAAAAATTTGTAAATATTTAGGGGAAAAGTGCAATGAGGTAGGAAAGCTGATTAATGGTTTGATTCGTTCCATTGAGAAACAAAAATAGTTTATGAATTACTAATTACTAATTACCGATTACTGATTACGAATATATTCCGCGATAGCTCAATGGTAGAGCAACTGGCTGTTAACCAGTGGGTTGCAGGTTCGAGTCCTGCTCGCGGAGCCGACAAAAATATGGCTTAACAAATCCATATTTTTTATACCCCTTCGTGGACGTTAGAACTTTTTAATGATATAATGAAGTTATGAAAAAATATCCTCTTATTCTATATGCGGTGGCGATGGCAGCCGTCATAGTCGGTGTAGATTTAGTGTTCTTCAGAAATCATCCCTGGGAACGGCTGATAGTGAACATTGGCATTGTCTTGGTGTTCGCAGCTTTCTACTTGAGATTCCTTTATCGGTAAAAATAAACAACCATTGGCGGCGCGCTAACGAAGTTGGCACAAAAAATTGCGGCGGCGGAAAAAGAAGCGGCGAAAGCTTGGGCGATCTAAAAGTTTTTCAAAATTCAGCGTTCGGCCCCGAAGGAAAGCCTTCGGCTTCCGACGGGATAAAATTTTCGCTAAAAAAAGTTCGGATTTCGTTCAGCGTTTGGAGCTCATATAAAAAAATGGCTTATTTAAGCCATTTTTTGGTTAAAATTAGTAAAAATGATTGATAAAGTGTTGCTAAATATTACGTCTCTTTGATAAATTAGTAAAAAGTTATAAAATACATAGATCTTAATAATTTAAAGATAACTAAAAAGAAAGTATAAGAAGAAAGGAAGTGATAAAGATGGAGATGTTTAGTGGTTTTGATTTTTCGGAATACGGGTCACTCTCCAAGTTTGGGCAGCATCCGAAATTTGAAAGCTCGTTTAAAAAATGGCGGCGAAGGTTGCTCAATGGGCAATCCTCTAATGTTGTCAAATTAGCTGATATTCCGAAATTAGGGAGTGTTTATCTTATCCCAAGGGATCAATATATAGAGATTGTTGATGGATTCGGGGATACGATCGCTATTGGAAGTCCTGGTAATGCTATGTTTCCATTTAGCTCTTACGATTTTTTTGGAGACATCTATGAGGATGAGTATTTCCAGGAGCTTCTTCTGCAACCGTTCTTCCGCTTAGGAAAAATCAGTCAGCTCGGATATCTAGTTCCACCAAAGCCTGAGAGTTGGAAACTAAACGTTTCCATAATTTATCCCGCTCCTTATTTTGTCCATACCAGGTGGGCCCATTCAAGATTAGTTGCCTTTTTAATGGAGGTGATTCTTGCTAAGCATGGCTATACAGAGAAAGAGCGGCTTCCTGTTGTTTTAACTGCTGCTTATCATGATGTTGCTACGCCGGCGGGTGGGGACTCGGTCAAAAGAGTGGATGCTGAAGGTCTTAATGAAGAAGAGAATTTTGAATCGGTGCTAAGGCATTATGATTTGGTCCAAAAATGGTCTGATAGGTATGGGTTTGATATAGAAAAAGCAAAACAATGGGTAAAGGGTATCGGGCTCTTTGGCAGACTCTTGGATATTATAGATAGAGTAGCCTATACGGCATTGGACTGTTATTACGTGGGGTCTAGTCGTCCTTGTAAGCTTAGATTCTTTGGGCTAGAAAATCCTTTAACTCTGGACGTGTGGCAAGATTTAAAATTTAATGATGATCGCAATGACTTTGCTTTTACGGACCCAAACAGATTGTTCAAATTTTTACTCTTTAGGGCGTATGAGCACGAAGAGCTATTGATGAATCCGTATTCTAGGGCATTGGATTTTTTCCTGCAAAAGCTAGTCCAACCTCTATATAAAACGGGAATGATTATCCGGGAACAGCTTCTTTTGGGGGATGATGAGTGGTTATATGGAGTACTTAAAAAACATTATCCAAATAAAAATTTGTGGGCCTTTATTGAGCCAGAGATTGTAATCTGGAAAAAGTTTGACAGTTCAGAGGGGCTTTGGAGGTTTTGTTTTGGAGATGAAACGATAGATCACGTAGAGCAGATCAAAGGTTTTGATACTGGTTTGGGTCTTGGAGTATACAGCGGCGCGGAGATTTTGCCCGTCAGAGAATTGCTGGCGGATGATCAGATTGAGGAGTTGGAAGAAATCAATAAGCAGGTAAAAGGATATTATGCTTATTGGATAAAAGAGTGAAAGGTTGGGACAGTGCTAAGGGAAACAAAATTTGTTTCCCTTTTTATTGACTTTTAGAAAAATTGGTTTAATATGAGGGTTAGTTTAATTAGTTCATTAAACTTGGTTTAATAAGAGAAGGTGACAAATATGAACCTACGAGCTTGGTTTCAGAGAAGATATGTAAATGAGATAGTAAAAGTTTTAGTTGAGGATGATAGAAAATGCCAAGAACTCATCAGGAGAGTAGAGGCGGATTATGAGGTCAAAGTAAAACTACCGGACTCAAACAGCATACCAAGTTGTTTTCTCGTTGATATGCTGGAAAGAGCCTTTACAACTGGAAAGATTGTTTTGCCTCCGAAGATTACCGTCCTTGATTTCGGGTGTGGCGATTGGTTCTATGCTCCCTTTTTACTGGGTTTTCTAAAACATTGGCAAGGATTCAGGGAGGTTTGTCTGGAGGGGATTGATTTTCCCAGTCGGAAAAATAAAAGGTCCCTACGCCGATTGCAGAAAGGAGAACCTGATTTAAGAGTCCATTGGGGCGACATTATGAATTTGTCCCAAGAGAACAAATACGACATAATTTTTGCAAGCCATATGGTGGCTTCGCCCCATCATTGTAAAATGTGGGGGGTTCCTTATTACAAGCCCAGTATGTTGTTCTCTTATTTACAATCTTTAGGAAAGCCCGACTGTTTGTTCGTTGTAATAGCTTATGAATATGCTGGAGAAGACGCGATTTTTCGTTGCTTTAAATCAAAGTTAACAGAATTTTTCTATCAACCTTTGGTCGAAAAAAAGTTTAGTTCCTTTCTTTATAATCGTCGCGGCTTTCATGACAACTCAATTTGTATCAGTAGATCTCCATTTGTGGACCTAGAAGCATGCGCGAGATATGAAGAGAAGAATGAGGAAATGGACGCAATACTTTATTAAACAAAGGACGGCTCTATCGGGAGCGTCCTTTTATAATCTTAAGGATTACCGTTATCCGCTCCGTCTAAGATATAATGAGTAGCAGACCACGTCGCTCGCGAGCCCCGTCGCTCTTGAGCGACAGGGCGAGCGGCGTGGCAGGGCAAGGTAAAATATGATAAACTAAGCTTGCGGGTTTAAATCAGGAGATATTTTCACTAAAAATATTAAAACAAAAAATATGAAATGGCGCGTGATTTTATTTATTGTTTTTTTCTGGTCAATCGCGGGAAAAATAGAGGCCGCTCAAGTGACCATCAATGCAACCGCGGATACCTATGTGAACTCTTATGCACCGACCCAAAATTTTGGCAGCGTTAATACTCTGGAGGTGCGCTCGCGCGATATTTCCCGCTCGAGTTTTCTCCAGTTTAATCTTTCCCACTTTATTCCCTTAGATGCGACGGTGACCAGGGCTTACTTGAAACTATATCTTTTTGACAATTTTTGTTATACCAATGCCACCGCGCCGATGAATATCCGCATCTATCGGGTGAGCGGTCGTTGGTCTGAACAGAGCATTACTTACCAGAGCCAGCCTGATGCTTCCACCGTGGACGGCGCAAGCCTTACGCTTCCTCTAAATTCTGCCGCGGGATATAAAACTTGGGATGTTACGAATATTGTTAAGGGTTGGATTGATAACCAATATCTTAATTATGGTTTGCGCACATATTATTATTCAGAAAATAATTGTCAAGCCACATTTTATGCCCGTGAGGCAGGGGAAGGAATGAAGCCTCAGTTAGTTGTTGAATATACGCCGCCTCCGGACCGCACCCCGCCGCAGATTAGGGAAGTTTCAGCCGAAGTAACGGCGACGACAGCGACCATTCGTTGGAAGACATACAATGACCCCTCTTCAAGCACGGTTGCTTACCGGCGGCCGGGAGCACAGCTCTGGCCAATCCAGAGCGCCGGGGGTTTAACAGTTGATCACAGTGTAACTTTAACCAATTTACAACCCCAAACACTATATCAATACACGGCGAAATCCAGAGACGCGGCAGGCAATGAAGCGGTTTCCGCGGTTTTAGAATTTACCACGGCAGAGGCCGAAGATCTGACTGCGCCGGATATTTCCAATCTGAGCGTTAATCACCTTTCAAGCCGCGCGGTAGAAATTATTTGGAGCTCGCAGGAAGAGGGGACAGGAGAGGTACGCTATAGCACAGATCGCCAACGCGTATCCATTGCCACCCAGGCGGGGCTCAAGACCAATCATACTGTGCGGTTGGAGCCGTTATTACCCGCCACAACTTACTATTTTGTGATTGACTCGGAAGATGCTCACGGGAACAGGACAGTCCGCGAGGAGGATCAATTTACTACGCAGGCAGACGCTGCCGCTGAAGAAGAGGATGGAGAGGAACAGGATGAGGAAGAGAATTATAATCCTCTTTCCGTTTACAATATTGTTTCAGATGTTTTGAGCCCGACTAGTATGCGGTTCAGGTGGTGGAGCACAATTGACGGCACCTCTTGGGTTTTTGCTTCGGCAGACGCGGATGACGCGACATCGATTGAAGATTATGAGTTTGTCGCGGGGCGCAATGATGGAGTAGATATGCACGAGGTTGTCTTGAACAATCTCGCGCCCGCCACAACCTATAGCTATCGCGTTCTAACGCGCGGCGCGGATGATCAAGTGGGTCTTTCAGAACTTAAAACTTTTCGCACTGACGCCCAATCTGCTCCCGAGGCCGCGGATGAGCAGCCCGAGGCACCTCCCCCGCTGCCGGCTGAACCCGATGGCACTCCGCAAGGTCAAGTCCCAGAACAAGTTACTGATCCGGCGGTGATTGAAGAGATTCGGCACCAGGCTCAAGAGGTAGTAGAGAAAAAAGAGAGTCCGGAGCCTGCCGTGAAAGAAAGTGAAAATTTGGAAGATGAGGGTCAAAAACCAGCCAACTTGGGCTCAAAGTTTTTATTTATTTTATCGCGCTTCTGGGTTTGGATTATTCTGGGGGGCGTTTTTTTCCTTGCTTTGCTGGGCATATTACTGTATTTATTATTACGCAAGAAAAAAGGCGGTGAAAATAGGGAGGCAAATCCCATCGCGTCGCAGCCAAGCAAGACAGTACCGAGCCAGATAGCGGCAGGGCAAACAGGCACGCAGACCCCCCAGCCCCAAAAGACCAAAAAGAGCTAAGGATGTATTATTGCCTTCTTCTTAATTAGTTTTGCTCCTTTTTTGAGGGCATTCTTCTAAACACAGTTAAAATTGGAAAGATGAAAAAGATTTTAATAATTGGATTGATTGCAGGTATTTTAGTAATTGGAATTATTGCCTTTTTCTTATTACATTTTTCTTCAGAAGAGGAGAATAATGTGGGCCAAGAATCAGAAATTTTTTGCGCAGATTACGATGGAAATCAACAAGAATGTTTATCCTATTCAGAATGCAAGTGGAGTTCAGATATAAATGAATGTGATTCAACAGATATGGTTGATGAAAATTATGAAGGATTGAACCAAGAATTAGAAAATATTGCTGTTCCAAATAATCCCTCAAATACTCTTTGCAAAAAAATACCTTTGTCAGGTAAACCTCCTTATGGTGAAAGATATTACTGTTTGGCAGTTGTAAATCATGATGAAAGATTTTGTGAAGGGATTGATGAAGAAAAGGGGAAAAATATTTGCCTAGCCCATGCAAAAGCAGACCCCTCTTATTGTAAAAAAATCCAAGAAGATTCAGCTAAACATGTTTGTTATTATATGCTTGCGGTATCAAGCAAAAATGCTGATTTTTGTAGTGATATTAGTTATAGCCAACATGAAAAAGAACAATGCTATTTTAATTTTATGAGTAATTTATATCAGTGGGATAAATCTGATGAGATAAAAACAGAATACTGTAATCAACTTGGTACTCCAGATAAAAATACTTGTCTTGCGTTAAAGGCGAGAGATATTTCTCTTTGCGGAGATAATCCTCATTGTTTGACTTTTTTTGGGCAAGATTTGTCTTTTTGTGATGAACATCCTGAAATAGATGGTTGCATAAAAGATAGGGCAAAGACAAGTAAAAATGTGTCAATTTGTGAATTACTTCCCCAGCCAGATAGAGATAGCTGTGTCGGGGTTTATTGCACCCACACAGAGCTTGATGTTAATATTTGTGATAGGATTGAGGGTATTAAAGAAAGGCAAGACAGGTATATAGAACTTGCAATGAATTTAGGTAATTGGTAAAAATTTAATGCCGCAAAATCCTAAAAGTTTATTTTGTTTTTTTTATTCATTCTGATTCAAAATTAAAATCCAGTAATTTTTTCCTAGGGGAAATTGGGGTCAGATCTTGTATCTTGACCTCTTTTTATTTTAAAGCGGTTCATAACTTGGTCCGCCTTGGAGGAATTTATATAAAAATGGCTTATTACAGCCATTTTTTGGTTAAATAATTTGACAAAATAATTCAACTGTTTTATCATTATATTTTATAACTCATAATTTACTGAAAGAGGCGATTTTTTGAAACACGAACATTGTTTTTTGGAAGATAGACTTTTTCAGTAGAATAGAGAGTTTCAATCTCTATCCTAGTAATGATAATGATTTATAAGTTCTACTGTTCATTCACAATTGAATAAGGTTAGAAAATCTTGAAATTTCTGTGAGGAGGAAATGATGAAATCAAAGAATTATAATAAGAGATGGTTGGAAAAGTAGAGGTTATTTTTTAGCTATCTTTAGTTACGCTTGATTAGTAGGATACAAGGGTGTGAAAATCAAGAAGGAGAAAAAAATGGTAAAAGGTGATGTTGATAGAGTGAAGGGGTATATTGATAGTGGTCTGATTGATCCTGTCAAAATAGCTCAAGAAATTGAAGGGTTGCCAGCATTACAGGTGGCTTATATTATTGATACGTATGACTTGATGCCGTCTACAATTGAACGTGGTGAGCTATATGAATCTGATAGTTTTATTGACTTAGCTATGAAAACCCCTGGAATTCTTGAGGATACTCGTTTTGAAATACTTGCGCGATTTCATGAAAATTATGCTGCTAAGCTTTTTGCAGAAGGGCTGAAACTTTATCTTGATAGTCAAGAGGGAACTATTTTCGAATTTAATAAAGATACTGAAATAGATCCTACCAAGCCAATATCTTTTGTGAGGATTACTTACCGTCCTAATAAAGGAATAGAGCTGAAATATCTAAATGGAAATGCGCCTAGTAAGGGGTTTTATACCGTTTATTTGGGGAATAATTACACGGTTGTGTTTGATAACTCGGTTTTTAATAATAGGAAGGCAGTTTTTGAAGAACTTAGCTCAATTTTTTTATCTCGCAAAATTACATTTGTGGACTGTTCTCAGGAAGAGTTAAATGTGGTACAGCAATTAGAATCCGCTTTCTTATTAGCTTCAGTTGGCAGGACTCCGGTCTCTTGTCGATTTAAAGAGTCTTTCTTAATTGAGTGGTTGTCTTGGCAGGGCAAGCGGCAATTAGCCCGTGAGGAGGTAAAGCTTTTAGCCCGCCTCCTAAGGGAGAAAAATTTGTCTATCATGACTCCGGCAAGAATTAAGCTTTATAAAGCTTCAAAAGGGCAATATGATAGAAGGCTTTTGACGGATATATTCTTTAGGAAGGAGGAGCCCAAAAAAATGGTTTCTAATATAAATTGCCTAATGAATTTTAATATGGATTTAGCAGGCATTAAAGGTCCTATTGAAAAAGCGCCATTTCATATTTTAGCTCAAGACGTACCGATTAAGGTTGCTCCATTAAAAGGGTCGATTTCTTGCGCTTCTTATCTCATGAAATTTTATCCAGGGTATGGGGTATTAGACCAAAGTAAATCCATAATGGTATTAGATGAACTTTCGCGCGAGAAGCGCTCTCGTTTGTATCTTAGCTTCTTTTATGATCCCGAGAGTCCGCTTTACAAAGCGCATTCCGCTTTTAGTAATGAAGTTAGCAAACAGCTCAGAGAAAGAGGATTAGATAATGCCCGAAAGCTAATCCAGGCTTATATTGTTCGAAATAAGATGAGGATTGAAGATATAAAAGCCGAGGATATAGCTTTTCTATTTTCAGGTGGTTCTACTTTTTCTTTGTGCGGGATAAAAATACCTCATAGGACGAGACTTATTATGAATAAGATCTTTCCTGACGAATACGGACGGCTTTCTTTAGAAAGCGGTGAGGAATTATTTTCGCTTGATAATGAAGGCTTAATAGGTATTCGCAAAAGAGCTTATTTTGACGATGGTGCTGATGATGCCGATATTTATACATCGGATGAGTTAAAGAGAATCAAGGAACGTTTTCGAGAAAATAGCAAAATGGCAATTAAATGCTATCTTGCTTTGCATCCCGAAAAAAGCTTAGATCTATTAAGCCAAGGAGATTTGACCGCTATTTCAGCTAAAATGTTGAGAATTTTGGGCGGTAGTTCTGTAAGGGTTTGTTTGAATAGATTGATGCCTGATCAGTTCTTAATCCTTGATGAGGAAAAATCCCTTCATTATCTCATGGCAAAAGATAGGGATAAATTTTCTTTAGCCAGAAGATACATTCCGGATTATTACCATATCGTAGAGGAGGAGCCAGATAATTCCCAAATTTTATATGATGAGCATGATATAGCAGTGATTCGTGAAAGAACTATTGAGAATCTGAGAACTCTTGTTAAAACTCTTTTAAAATTCAAAGGATTTAGGTTTGTAGAGGAATTGGGCAGGCATAATACTGAAGGGCTGATTGATTTGCGCATTTTAGGCAATGCTTTCCCTAGTAGAGTTGATGGCAGTAATAATTTTATTGCTTCCACGAGAAAACTTTTCTTTAATGATTACGGTGTTTTAACTGAAGAAAAGTATAGATATTGGAAGCATCAGGCAACGGGTCCAAAGAAACGTTATTTAAGCAATGTTTTTTTTATGGATCCAGACCTTGAAGATGGCTGGACTAAAGAAGAAATTGAGGTAATCAAGTCACAATCTAAGAAAAATGCTATATTAGCCCTTAAGCTTTATATGCAAGAAGAAGGTATATTAGATATTCATAATATAACCAAGGAGATGCTGATAAAAGGAGTTGGGAAGCAGCCATTACTTCGTATCCTTGGTGTTTCTAGCTTTAGGAGCATTTTGAATGAAATATTCCCGGATGATTTTGCTGTTTTAACCCAAAACGGAGTTAAAAATTATTTTTCTTCTTCAACTACCCAGAAGCAGGCTCTTAATTATTCCTACTTTGGGACAAATGCTGACGGAGGGCTTGAACGGTATGCTGAAATTTCTGGCTTGAATAAAAAGTGGGTTTCTAATGCTATTGTGATGTTTCTTGAATTTCTAAGGGTAAATAGACTGTCATGGAAAGTATTCGGAGATGATGGGAGTTTACATTCTGATATTACTTTTACTCTTCCGGACAGTGTTTTTAGGATATTCAAGACCGATAACCATCACTTCATGTGGATTAAGGAGCAAATCGCGCCATTCCTTCATCCCATTGAAGATACAGAAGCTTTCTATTGGATCAATCTTGCTGAAACTGTAAATTTAGTAAAATTTTGGCAGTTAGATGATCTAAAAAATACTAATAGAATTCAAGACGTTCCTCTGCAGTTAAGAGCTAGAATCGCCGCAAAGGTTTTTGAGCATGGATATCCTTTTATTTCTAATCAAAGAAACATGCTCGCAGCTGATTCAAAGGCGCTATTGCTTGCTAACCTTGATTCAATATCGGATCAACTTGATGGGATTGAAAAAGTTTTATCGTTAGCTTGTTCCGACAGGTATGCCAATGTTAAAAAAGCTAGTTGGCAATCAATTTACTTGCTTAATCGCCACAATCCAGCGAAAGCAGAGGAAAGCATTGCAATCTTGATGCGTTCCCGCAATCTTTCTGATGCTGAGGTAAAAAATATTCCGTCTGAATTACTAAAGGTAGTGAGCATTACGGCTGGAAAAGTTAACAGCGATTTAGTTGACTTGCTTAAAATTTTTGGGCAAGAGCTAGATCTTGATCAAAATTGGCATAGCGACCAAATCAAGCTTATCAAGGGTGCGATTGCTGCGATAGATCATTTGGCCAAGGGTGAAATAGATCAATTGTTAAGATTGGCAAAGTTGGTTATAGAAAAGAATTTTTTTCTTTTTTATAATAGGGTTTTTAGGATTTTGGCAAAAAATATCAAATTTTTAACCGTTGATCATTTTGGAAGTTTAGCGCCAATAATTCCGGATTTAGTCTTTGATTCCAATGATGTGACGAAACAAGTCGGAATGATGCTGGTTGAAAATTTGCGTTTAGCTTACCCTGTTTTAGGAGAAACGAATCAAGCTATGACAGGGAATGTTTTACAAGATGTTAAGAATAGGATAATCACTGGAAATTTTTAGGTTTCCAGTGATTCAGGAGGTTTAAGATGGGCAGCACAATAATGAGCGGTTCTTTGATGAAATTAATTGATGCAACACTGGAAGAGGCAGAAAGAAGAAATGCGCTTTTAAAGTTTCGGGGGGAACATGGATTGGGAATAAAGCTAGTAAAGAGGAAATATTTACTTGAAGCTTTAGAAAGCTTAAATGCAAATGCAATGTCGGTTGTTCTTAACGAACAGCTGTTAGAAATTATTAAGTCATTTTGGGCGTGCATTATAGATCCTTTAATGAGAACAGGGTCTATTCTAGGCCACCATTTGGACTTTTTGCGCAATGAAGTAAAGCTTACAGCTACGATCGGCATCAAGGCTATATGTTTTATTCAAGAAAAATATGAACCACCAGAAGTTTTAGTGGACTTATATTTCAATGAAAAAAACAAAGAAGGCGTAGAAGCTAAGATCAATAAGCTCGGCGAATTGGTTTTTATTGACCCTGATATTAATAGGTTGTGGCCAATAAATATTCGCAGGGTTATCCAGGCTTCGGTCTTAGCTTATTATCTTGTATTAGTTTGTCCTGGAATATGCAAAGAGTCACCTAGCGGCGATGATGATGAAAAGGACAATGAAAAACGAGAGCAAAAAAAGAAACGGAAGGGAGTAATAAATTTCCGAAGGGCGCATTTACGCACATTGCCAGAAGGTTATGTCGCCTCAGCACGCCAGTTGGCACTAGCTATCTCTTCTGGAAAATATAGCGAAGAAGAGATTGAACATATAGTGCAAGAGGGAAGGCACCAAACTTTTGTGAAGGAATTTTCAAAAGAGGATAGCGACCTTCCGAATATAGATCCTAGAAAGTTATTTAGTAAAATTTCCCCAATAAAATTTCTAAATGCTTATTTAGATTTAACGGGAGGTTGAGTTTTCTGGGTTATTCTGAAAAAGAATAACCCTTTTTATTACTAAAATTTTAAAACAGACCGTGCTTTTTTTGTATTTATTTTTAATTGTTTAAATATATTTAGCTTCCACGAAAGAAAGATTTTTGAATTCTCCTGTAATTTTGTCCCAATCCGTCAAAATAGAGGAGGTTTAGAATAGTTTTTTTGTTTGCCGAAAGTAGGTTATAATAAAAAAGATATCCCCTTCAAGTTTGCTGCGGCTGGGTAATTTGTTAGTATATTGGAGACAAAAATCAAGGTGTATGAAACAACAATTAGCAAAATTAATTCCGGCTGGCAGCGTAATTTTGGGAATTACTACTTTAATCTCGTATTTATTAGGATTGGTTCGCGATCACTATTTCGCTCAAATCTTTGGCGCTTCAAGGGCTCTTGACGCTTATAACGCCGCTTTTTTGATTCCTGATTTGTTATTTAATATTTTGGTGGCGAGCGGGATTGCCGCGGCTTTTATCCCGATTTTTACCGAGCTTTTGAAACTTGACGCGGAGCGGGCTTTAAAATACGCAAACTCAGTTATTACCGCCGCTATCGGATCAATGATCATTATTTCGGTAATTATTATTATTTTTGCCGGTCCGATTAGCGCGTTAGTGGTCCCGGGGTTTAATCTGACGGATCGCGCGCTGGTGGCTAAAATTCTTCGCCTCTTGGCTCTATCGCCCATATTTTTTGGAGTCTCAAACGCTATCGGCGCTATGTTAGTAACTAAACGGCGTTTTCTTTTTTATGGCTTGTCTCCGGTTTTATATAATTTAGGAATAATCGGCGGCACAATTTTTCTCGCGCCGCATTTCGGAATTATGGGCGTGGCATTAGGCACTGTCGGCGGCGCATTTTTACATCTCGCAGCCAGATTTTTTGACGCGCGGCGGTCAGGTTTTGTTTTTAGTTTAAAATATTCTTTTGGGACCGCGGAGTTTAAACAAACTCTCAAATTAATGTTGCCGAAAATGCTTGGCCATCCGATGGAGCTCATTACTTTTTGGGCGTTTACAGCTATTAGTTCTACTTTAATTCCCGGTTCGGTAGCGGTGATGAGTTTTGCCCGAAATTTTGAAAGTGTTCCAGTTAGTTTAATTGGTATTACTATTGCCACAACCACCTTCCCGATTTTAGCGATGACGATTGCCGACCGTTCGATTGAACGTTTCCGCAAAATTTTAAGAAATTCTTTTTTGTTAATATTTTTTACCAGTATCGCCGCCGCCTGCGCTACCTTTTGGATAAAAGAACCCTTGGTTCGGATTGCTTTGGGAGGGGGAGCGTTTCAGGCGAGTGATATTGCCAGAACCTCGGCGACTTTAGGGATGTTTGCTTTAGCCATACCGACCGAAGCCTCGATTCAGCTTTTGGCGCGCGCTTTTTACGCTACAAAAAACACGATCATTCCGGTCGCGTTAAGTATTGTCGGGCTTATTATTTCAGTTGGCGGCGCCTATTTATTGGTTCCGCGCTATGAGATTTTAGCTTTGCCTTTAGGATTTTTTATCGGCAGCGCGGTAGAATTAATTTTGTTGATCTTCTTAATTTTGATTAGGACTCGGCAATTATTCAGCCATATTCCCAAAAATGAACAACCGTTGTTGCAGTAAGTTTTAGTTCGGGTAAACAACTATAATGGCTTTGCGGCCAGTGGGGATATCTTTCTCTAATTCTAAATTGTTTAATTCGCCGCCGCCAAAAGGCGCGTCGTGAACAGCGTTATATAGAACATTAGCGTTGTAAACATAATTGTAGCCTCTTCTTGTGCCGACATCATTGGTAATAAAGTTGCCATCTTTAGTTATACCTTTAACCACGATCATATGATAAATCGGTCCGGGTTGGCGATAAAACGGATTGTTGACCATGCGGCCAGCTAAGGGCACGATGACTGGACGGCCGGCAATTATTTGCGTTTTAATATCTTCCAGAGAAATATCATAATCGACATCTACCCGTTTATAACCAAAATATTCTTTTAGTATTTGTCCGGTTTCTTTGGCGGTGGTATGTTCGTAATAGCCAAAGGTTTTATTTTCCCAATCTACTATTTTAAGAATTTCTTGTTTGGCAATTGCCGGAGTAAGCTTTTCGTGTTTGTAAAAGCGGTCAACTAAAAGAGCCGAGGTTTCTTCGCAGGCTTCTCCATATGGCAAACTCCAATCTTTATATGGCGCTTGGGCGGAAAAGGGCACAGCTAAGTTTATGCCGGCAAATTTAGTGGAGGTGGCGGCAATGGGCGACGTTGAAACATTTTCAACCTCTGTTGGCAATTGGCGTTTCTCCAATTCCAGAATAAGGTCTCGAATATTGCTGCGAAAATAAAAAGCCGAAATCCCGACAACTATCAATGCCCCCGCGGTTATTAATATTTTTTTCATACTATTTATTATACAATATTTATATAATATCAAACAATATTAAGCCCACGCATTTCGCATTCTGATGCCGTTATGATAAAGGCAATCGCAGAATCAAAATGCGTAGCCCCAATAACCTTATTATGAACAAGCATTTAAAAGTTAAATCTTTCCAGGAAACTTTAAACGCTGGCATGTGCGGGCCGGCTAGTTTAAAGATATTATTTAGTTATTATGGGATAAATAAGACAGAAAAAGAATTAGCCAAGATGATTGGATGGGATAAAGATCTAGGGGTAGATGATAAAGGAATCAAACAGGTGGCAGAAACACTGGGTTTTAAGGTAAAAATAAAGAATAATAGCAGCTTCGGAGATATTGAGAACTGGCTAAATAAAGGCGTGCCAGTTATTGTGGACTGGTTCACGCGAGGCAGATCTGACTATCCTGATTCGGAAACAGCCGATGGACATTATTCGGTTGTAGCCGGTTTGGATAATAAATTTATTTATCTTCAGGATCCGGAGATTGGAAAAATAAGAAAAATAAAAAGGTATGATTTTATGAGAGTATGGTTTGATTTTAAAGGGGACTATATTCAGAAAAATAAATTGATAATTAGACAGTTAATAGTAATTTATCGCTAATAAGATGTTTGGAAAGTATCGTTTTTCCGAGAGCGCAAATATAGTAACTCCCAAAATACTAGGACCTAAATCCGAAGAACTATTAAGAATAAATTTGGGGTCAAGTCTTAAAGCTTGACCTTTTTTTATTTTAAATTATAAAATCGCCAGAAGGGCGATTTTTTGGTAAAATAAAAAAGAGTTCATTAAAATAAAAACAAATTTATGCATTTAAAAGTAAGATACATTTTTATCCTTGCCCTTTCGGTCATTTTTATAGGAATTGGCATATATATTTTGTTTTCAAAGACAAAAAAGGAGTCTTCTAAAACTCCAGAGAGGACTCAAATTATTTGGGTATTGGAAAAAGCGGGCGAAGATAAGGAGACAGGAGCGCCGCTTACGAGAGTAAAAGTAGATTTCAAAGGTGAAATCAATAAAGGATATGACGCGGGGGTTTATGCCGGAAACTGTTTTGAGATTGCCAAATCTGAATGGGAACTCTTAGAAAATGAAGTTTCGGGAGTGATTTGCTGGTGGGCAGGCGGGGGAGATGAAATCGGTATTTTTCAGGAGGATGACAAATTGGTTATCAAACACGGGACACTGAGCGCGGGTGGTCCTGCCACAGAAGATGAGCCAGCCATACCGAATTTTAGAGGCGACTTTGAAAAACTTTTTTGAAATGAAAGTAAGACCTGTTTTTTAACCCCAATAAAAAGAAGCATTATTTTATGAAGAGAATTTATCTTTTATTTTTTTTAGTTATTATAATTGCCGTCATTGTTTTATTAGTTTATATTTTTTTTCAAAAGCCAAAATCATCCTTGCCGCAAAACAATCTCCCCACGGTTTCAACCAGCGAGCCAAGGCAGAAAAATAATTCGCCATCAGTTTCAAACACAGAGCCAGCGCCGCAACAAACCCAACCCAAAAATGCAAATGTCGGAGATACTGGCAAAGGAAGTGCAAGTATTTTTCAACCTCCTTTGGATAGAGCAGGGGAAAGGGTACTTAAGAAAAAGTTTGGTATGTATATCACTCCTCAAAATTCGCCAGTGCAGCCGGAAAGATTTCAAGGATATCACACGGGAGTTGACTTTGAAATTTTTCCCGAGGAGTTAAACGCAGAGGTCCAAGTCCACGCGGTTTGTTCAGGAGAACTCAAGCTGAAAAAATACGCGTCTGGTTATGGAGGAGTCGCAGTTCAGGCTTGCGAATTAGATAAAGATCCGATAACTGTGGTCTATGGACACTTGAAATTGTCTGGTATCGCTGCTGATGTTGAAACAAATATTAATGTTGGCGAAATAATTGGGATTCTAGGAGCTAATAGAAGCGTGGAGACAGATGGTGAACGCAAACATTTACATTTAGGTTTTCATAAAGGAACAGCGATAGATATTCGAGGTTATGTGAGTTCGGAGGCAGAACTCGCTAACTGGATTGATCCCTGCCTTTATGTTTGTCATAATTAGAGCTATAAATTTTAAAAAGTTTGGGGTCAGGTCTAAAAAATTTAACCTCTTTTTTATTTGTTGGCTCCACAGCCTTCGCTAACGCTTAAGACTATGGAGCCAACAACTGACATCTAAAATGGCTTACTTAAGCTATTTTTGGTTTTGAATAGTAAATATTGACAAAAAGTAGATAGTATGCTATTCTATGAGCATAGTTCTTTGTAAATGAGACTTACCGAAATTTTACCGATTTTCCTTATTTTACCTCTGCTATTTCAGAGATTTAATTATTTTAGATGCCTGAAATGGCAGAGGTTAGTTTTGTCCATCTGTTGTCGCGTAAATTTAGTTGTAATAGTAAATGGGATAAAACCCAAGGAGAGAAAGATGAAGATATTAAAGTTTTTAGCAATAGCAGTGACATTTTTGTTGGGTATTGTTTTTGCGATTTTTACAGTATTATTAGGGATAGGATATTTATCCATGGTTTTTACTGGTACCCACTTATCTGCCGAAGAGCAGACAGAAATCTTGCTTATGGGTCTGCCAATATCTGCTTCCTGTTTGGGATTGGGGTATGTCTCTTATGGATTTTTCTCTTTTTTCCACTGGTTGCGGAAACGTTGGTTTCAGGTGAACAGAGAGGAGAAATTTGGGGTCAGGACATTTGGGGTCAGGTTTTGAAACTTGACCTCTTTTTTTATTTCTAAATTTCATTATCCCTTCGGTAAACTTAGGGTAAGCACCTTCGGCTTCACTCAAGGCAAGCATCATTTATCCAAGCGGGAAAAGTTTTACAAACCGAGCTATCTGTTCGGAAGTTTTTTTATAAAGCGAATTGCCAAAAAGGCGAATTTTTTGTAAAATAAAATAAAATAATACAAATATTTATGTTATCAGGAGGATTAAGCGAAAAACAAGTTTTAGAATTAAGAGAGAAATTTGGCGAGAATTTGATTCTATCTAAAGAGAAAACCACTTGGCTTTCAATTTTATTATTTCAACTTAAGAGCCCCTTAATTTATATTTTAATTGTTATCGGGTTTATTTCCCTATTTTTTAAAGAATACTTTGATCTGATTTTAATTTGGTCCGTGATCGTCCTTAATACCCTGATGGGTTTTTTCCAAGAATACCATGTTAAAAAAACCCTCGCTGCTTTTAGAAAACTTTTAAAGCCTAAGGCGCTAGTTGTCCGAGAAGGCAAAAGGAAGGAGATTGAAGCAAGGGAATTAGTGCCGGGCGATTTGGTTGTTTTAAATTCTGGAGATAAAGTCCCGGCTGACGGAAAAATCATCGAAGGAGTAAATTTGTTAATTAATGAAGCAATTTTAACCGGCGAAGAGGAGGCGGTGGCGAAAACAACAGAGAAAGAAAACAGTCTTGCTTTTATGGGCACGATGGTGATTTCCGGCAGGGGAATCATAAAAGTTTTAAATATCGGGAAAGAAACAGCAATTGGAAAGATTGAGCAAAAATTAGCCGACATAAAAGAAAGGAAAACGCCGATTCAGCTGAAACTTGACGAATTTTCAAAAAGTTTAGGGAAGATTATTTTAATCGTTTGCGTAATTGTTTTTTTAGTAGGATTGTTCTATCGGGTAGACGCTTGGGAAATGTTTAAGTTCGCCGTTATCCTGGCGGTGGCGGCAATACCCGAGGGTTTGCCGATAGCGATAACCGTGATTTTAGCCCTCGGGGTGAGGAGAGTATTAAAAAGAAACGGGCTGGTTAAAAGGTTAATTTCAGTTGAGACCCTAGGTTCAACCTCGGTTATTTGCACCGATAAAACCGGAACCCTGACAGAAGGAAAAATGAAAGTCGTAAAAACAGATTTTTTAGATAAGGGAAAAACATTGCTTGCTTTAACTTTGAATAATGAGCAAAGGAGCGGTTTGGAGGCTGCTATTTGGGATTATGTAAAAAAGGAAAAGAGATTTAACCCCCAAGATATTTTTGATAAAGCGGAAAGAATTTATGAGGAGCCATTTGATAGCGAAAAGAAATATTCAATGACTATAAATAAAGTTGAAAATAAGGAAATTGCTTTTTTGAAAGGGGCTCCAGAAATTATTCTTTCATTTTGCCAGATTTTTGATGAAGAGAAAAATAAAATTTTGAGAGAAATTGAAAAATGGGCGGACGAGGGATTGAGAATTTTAGGGGTAGCTTTTAAAGAGAAAGGAAATTTAAAGGAGAAGAAAGGATTTTCTTGGCTTGGCTTAGTCGGTATTATTGATCCGATCAGGAAAGATGTGAGAGAGGCAATTTTGAGCGCTCAAAAAGCCGGGATAGAAATTAAAATAGTGACCGGCGACTATCGAAAAACAGCCGAAAGATTAGCAGCCAATCTCGGATTTAAACTCGCGCCAAAAAATATTTTAGAAGGTCAGATGCTGGAAGCTATTTCAGAGGAAGAACTTGAAAAGAAAATAGACGACATTGTTGTATTCAGCAGGGTTGCCCCCCATCAAAAACAAAAAATAGTAAAAGTGCTTCAGGAAAAAGGAGAGATAGTGGCGATGACAGGAGATGGCGTAAATGATGTCCTTGCCTTAAAAAAAGCCGATATTGGCGTCGCGGTAGGAAGCGCTTCCGAGGTAGCCAAGGAAGCGGGAGATTTAATTTTACTGGACAATAATTTTACGACGATTGTCGCGGCAGTGGAGGAAGGCAGATTAATTTTTTCAAACATTAAAAAAGTTGTAAGTTATGTTCTCTCCAATTCTTTTGTGGAGATTTTTTTGATTTTCGGCTCCATAATTTTAGATTTGCCCTATCCTCTTATAATAGTTCAAATTTTGTGGCTTCACCTTATTTGCGACGGACCACCCGATATTATATTGGGCTTTGAGCCTAAAGAAAAAGATCTTATGAAAGAAAGACCAGAAAATCTTCGGAAAGAAAGCATTCTCTCTAACGCAATGAAATTTTTAATCTTCGGAATCAGTTTTATTATCGGATTCCTCTGTTTATTTCTCTTCTGGTATATTCTGGAAAAAACAGGGGATCTAATTTTTGCTCGCACCATTATTTTTACAACAGTCGCCATAGTTGATTTAATTTATATTTTTTCTTTTAAGAATTTGAAAAAACCCATTTTCAAAACCGAGAATTTTTTCAAAAATAAGCTTTTGTTTTTAGGCGTGCTTTATGGACTTTTACTTACTTTCGCCGCCATTTATTTGCCTGTTTTGAATCGAATTTTAGGCACAGAGCCTCTCAAACCAATTCATTGGTTATTAGTTTTAAGCGTTGCTTTAATTGCTACCCTTTGGGCTGAATTAGTTAAAATTGTATATAATCGAAAACATAGGCTTAATAATAATTAGCAGATATAATGATAAAATTCCATTTTACCTCTTTTTTATTTGAATCCTCACAGGAGTTATCTTTCAATTACTATAAAGAGGAGGGGTCGAGTCTAAAAAGCTTGACCCTTTTTTATTTCTATATTCTAGCAAAGCAGATGATTATTTTTTAATACCCACATTAGATAGCAAGAAATTTTGTGATATAATGAATGTGATTTTTAAAAACAAAACTATGAAAAAAATTGCCATTATCGTGGGTGCGATGTTGCTTTTTTCGGGTTGTAGTATTGGTGCGAATAAAGCATCCGAATCTGATACCAGCCAAGTCCAAAAAGGGAAAGAGGGAGAAGTTTGCAGCGCCAGCAAGATTTGCGAGGAGGGACTGAAATGTATCAGTAATATCTGTTCTTCGGGGGTCGTTGGTTCGGCATGCGCGACTTATAAAGATTGTCAAACGGGGTTGTACTGCATTAAAGCGGTCTGCTCTAATCCGCCTTCTTATACCCAATACTTTAACAAAATTCAGATCGGTAAAATGAAACCAGAACCGCCAGGGCCAAAAAATATTCCCGTTCCTGCCACCGAATTTACCTCGGCTGACACTCTGGAAATTGATGTGCAGACCAAAACCGGCGTGACAGGCACTTTGCATTATGAACTCATCAATGCCACGACAGGTCAAACCGAAATGTCTAGCGCGGACAACAAACAGAAAGTAGCGCCAGGATCGTGGGGGACAGGGTTCATGATCCCTGCAGGATTGTCGGGGCAATACGATTTGAATATCTATTTTAATGACGAGCTTATTTACACGACTACTATTACTGTGACCTAATAGTAAACCCCGTTAGAGAGTCGTTCTCTAATGGGGTAAATAACGAAATCGCAGAACCATAAGGAGGTGTGCATTTTGACTACACTTTTTTTGAGCTGACTAATTAAACAGGTTCTAACCCTTCGGCTTAGTTCGATAGGTATGACGGTGAGCCCGTCGAACCGATAACTATAAATTGCTTGAGGGCAGGCGTTCGTCCCGAGAGGACTTGAGCCCCGAGGGGCTATTGTCTACGATGCGGAGTTTATATTAAAAAAATGGCTTAAATAAAGCCATTTTTTGTTTCCAGTATTGACTTATCCGACAAAATAGGAAATAATGATGTTTATAGGATTTATTTTTTTTATTGAGATGGTTCTTTTTTACTAAAATTAATCTAGTATATTAAGCGGCAGAAGCGACCTTTGAGATGTATATAATATTTTTTGAAGTAATCATTATTTTTTGTGGAGGTGAAGATATGCAAGGAGGGCAGCATTGGAATATTCTGAAAGAGATCCCTGTTTCCATTAATAATATTATTGGTGACCCCTTCGTTCCAGCGCAGATAGAAGACACTTTTTATAAGTTATCTAGCTTACGGGCATCCGGTCATAAAGGGCCGATTTCCATCATCACTAAATCCAAATTTGATACCGCGATGTTGGAGAGGCTCTCCCTTTATGGCGATATGACCAACTTGATCATTTTCTACACATTAACAGGAATGAAAGAAGGAGGCATCCCGTTTCCGGAAAGAATTCAGACTTATAAAGAACTGGCACAGCTTAAATCTCACACTGTCTTGCTCTATCGCCCGATTATTCAGGGCCATAATGATTCCCCGGAAATAATTAAGACTATGGTGGACCTTTGCAAAGTGACAGGAACCCGTCTTGTTTATACCGGATTTTATAACCAGAAGAAAGAGAAGTTTCTTAATCCTGTAACAGAAAATAAAATTGTTCAATATGCTAGGGAAATGGGCGTTGGGAATTTTCCCAAATCAGCCTGCGCAACAAGCGATATTTTAGGTGATGTTTGTTTCGCGCATGTGAACGAGGGGTCCATGAACTTAAAGTTGATCAGGGAACTTTACGATATAGAGGACCAAGATGGGAAGATTATCCTTGCTTATGGTACGCCCGGTGATCGTAATTTCATTCGTTTCATCACCCATGCCAATGTTACTATCAACAAGAGTGAGCCTTACCATTTTTTATCTCTTCAGACAGAGATCCCTTTATTATGTTCATCAAGCTGGTTTAGCTGGAGCCAGATTGTGCCTTGCAGTATAGGATGCTGGTACTGCTCAACAGAATATGTGTTTCCGGAATGCAAGGAGCCGAAACAAATTGGATGCAACCCCGTAGAAATCCCGCATCTTGTTTCAGATAACATCGTTATGCCCGTTGGCGCATTATCTTAAATTATGCTTAAAACGGGCTTTTTATTTTTAACTTGAGAAAAGCGTCAAAGCAGGGTAAAATTAAAAAAGAGATAAAATTATGTGTAAAAAACCAATTGCCATTGCCACAATTTCTTTAAATAGGACCCCCGAAGAAGGAGAAACAGTTTTAGAGACAGTGAAAATTCTGAATAGTCTTGGTATCCCCATAGTAATAGCAGATGGCGGTTCCCCAATAAAACAAAAGAAAATAATGAAATCATTTTCCAATGTTACTTTTTTGGAAGCAGAAGGACTGACCAATGAAATAAAGACCACTTTTTGGCAGGGCGCGGCAATGGCTGATTCTCTTTTCTATCTTCATTTGGATAAATTGGATTTTGTCAGGAAATATGTTCCGAAGTTGATTCAACACTACCTCGCTTGCAAAAAGAAAAAGATGCTTGTTGTTGCGCGGACTAAAAAGTCCTTCCAAACTTATCCTCCCTACCAAAGGAAAGTGGAGGAATATTTGAATTATGTTCTCGGAGACTATTGCGGTTTAAGGTCGGATTATTATTATGGTCCGAAGATTTTTTCCTCAATGCTTGTCCCATATCTTAAAGCGCTCAAAGGGGATGTGGCTTTTGGCATTGAAGCCTATTTTTATGTTTTAAATCACAGACTCTCTCTGCCTATGGAATTCTATCCCGTGGAGATTACCGCCCCTGCCGAGGTGCTTGCAGACGAGCTCGAATTCAAACAATATCGTTTGAAAGGTCTTTCGCAACAGGTAGAAGGTTTTTTACAGGGGCAGAAAGTGGAAGTCGCAGGGTAATTCCCATCTTAAAAAGATGGCTCATTTAACAGCCTATATTAAAAATGGTTCCTATTGCGTTATTTTTCAATGGCAAAATTTCCAAGGGCATTGTCCAGAAATACTGTAACTTTTAGCGATTTTATATTATAATATTAATGAAGGGTAATAAAATAAATTAAATAAAAAATAAAGAGGAGGTAAGAATGAAAAAGTATATTTACATCTTGGTTATTCTAGTTGTGATCGTGGTGGGTTTAGGAGCTTATTTTTTGTGGAAGCGGTCAAATGCGCCGCAAGCCGCGCCTTCTGTTGGTCCGCAGAGCGTTTCGCAGGTGCTGTCGGAGGTGGAAAAGATCTCCGGGTTGCCCAGCGCAAAGCCAGTAAAAGTGAAACAGGATTTTGGCAGCACAGAGAATTTGCTGGACGCTCAAGGCTTTACCTTTACAGCAAAGTTGGGTGCGCCGGAAATTCAGCAAAAAGTTGACTCTACAGATGAGTGGCTCAAAAATCAGGGATTTACGGCACAAGAATTCAAGCAACCCGAATCAGACAGTGTGGGTAATCGGTTTATAAAATACAAAAAAGGCTCCACGGAGTGCGTTTTGGAAAAAACGGACATTGAAAGCCAAGACACAAGCGAAGTCTCTTTTGGTTGTCGTGAATTAAAGTAGAGGGAAGGCGAAGCCGCATAAAAAACAGACACGCGAGGCAACTCTAGAGAGGTGAAACTTGAGAGATTTCTGTTTAAAAAAATCAAAACAAAAAAATATAAGGATGGAATATGGTCATTATTCTATATTTTGCCTAGGCTAGTCTTGGGTATATTTTTTGTTTTTAGCTGATAAAGAAAAAGGGGAATAGTTTTGCGCGCGTCAAAATATCAGGGTGATAGTATGAGCGCACTAAATTACACATAAAATTTTGCCCTTTTGGAAAAATATGCTAAAGTAGTTTGATGTTTTCGGGAAGGAGGGAAACATCAAAAAGTTTTGTTTTTTCGTTCTTTCATAAATAAGAGCCGCGCGCGGCGGAATATTGGGATAGGCTCTTTTTTGTTTATTAGTTAAGGGAGGAATTGTGGTATGGATAAGAGAAAGGTCAACATAGGTTTAATTGGTTACAAATTTATGGGCAAGGCGCACAGCCACGCTTATCTGGATATGCCTAAATTTTTTCCGGATACAAGTGGTGTGCCGGTAATGCAGGCTGTGTGCGGAAGGAACGCAAGTGATCTTATTACTTTTGCGCGACAATGGGGATGGAAAAATTCATGTACGGATTGGCGCGATCTTATAGAACGGGATGATATTGATCTCGTGGACATTACCGCACCGAACAATAGTCACGCAGAAATCGCTATTGCAGCTGCGAAAGCAGGTAAACATGTGTTCTGTGAAAAACCGCTAGCAATGAACGTCATTGAAGCACGAGATATGCTAGGAGCTGTAAAAGAAGCTGGTGTCAAGCACATGATCAACTTTAATTATCGTAAAGCTCCAGCAATCGCACTTGCGAAGAAGATGATTGACGAGGGAAAGCTTGGTAAAATCTATCACTTCCGCAGCGTCTATCTGCAGGACTGGATAATTAACCCTGATTTTCCGATCGTATGGCGCCTAGATAAGACTGTTGCCGGTTCGGGCTCTCTTGGAGACCTTGGCGCTCATATAGTGGACCTTGCCAGATACCTCATTGGTGAGTTCAAGTTCGTTGTTGGTATGGGAGAGACTTTTATTAAGGAACGTCCATTGACCGAGATCGGCACTACCGGCGGATTAGCGGCAAAAGCGACTGGTGGCAAGGGCGAAGTTACTGTTGACGATGCTACGCTATTCCTCGCGAGGTTTGTAAATGGTGCTGTGGCGACTTTTGAGGTAACAAGGTTCGCCACAGGAAGGAAGAATTATAACAGATTTGAGATTAACGGCAGTAAAGGCAGTATAGTATTCAACCTTGAAAGAATGAATGAGCTGGAATACTACAATGTTGATGATCCTGAAGGTTTGCAGGGATTCAGAGTAATTCAGGTCACCGATCCATCACATCCATATATGCAAGCTTGGTGGCCGCCAGCCCACATCATCGGGTATGAACATACCTTTATACATCAGGTCTATGACTTGATGCAGGCTATAGCCAGTGATAAACAGGCATCTCCAAACTTTGAAGATGGCTTGGAATGTCAAAGAGTGTTGGAAGCAGTAAAGTGTTCGATAGAGGATGATAAATGGGTTCAGATATATTACATGTAACCCATTGGGTTATTGAAAAAAACAAGAAAGGAGAAAAGAAAAATGGCAAGACCAGTGACTCTTTTTACAGGACAATGGGCAGATTTACCCCTAGAAAAACTTGCAATCATGGCAAAAAAGTTTGGCTATGATGGGCTTGAACTTGCGTGTTGGGGCGATCACTTTGACGTGAGTGCCGCATTAAAGGTTAATTACTGTAGAGACAGATATTCAATTCTGCGTAATCAGGGGCTTGGAGTTTGGGCAATAAGTAATCACCTTGCTGGACAGGCAGTATGTGATAACATAGATCAGCGACATCAATCAATTCTTCCACCGCATATATGGGGTGATGGAAATCCTGAAGGTGTAAGACAAAGGGCGGCAGAGGAAATGAAAAATACAGCGAGAGCCGCTAGAATATTTGCTGATATAGTGGGTCACGAAATAGTCGTCTGCGGGTTTACTGGTTCAGGTATATGGCATCTGCTTTATTCATTCCCGCCTGTTTCACCAGATATGATTGATGCTGGATACAAGGATTTCGCAGATAGATGGAATCCGATTCTTGACGTTTTTGACGAGGTTGGAGTGAAATTCGCTCTGGAGGCGCACCCAACGGAGATAGCATTTGACGCATGTTCAGCAGCGAGAGCAGTTGAGGTATTAGATGGACGCAAAGCTTTCGGCTTCAACTATGACCCCAGCCATCTTGTGTATCAGGGGGTTGACTACATTAAATTCCTTGAAATGTTTGGCGATAGAATCTATCACGTACATATGAAGGATGCGTGGAAATCTGACAAACCAACCCTCGCTGGCACATTTGGGGGGCACACTAACTTTGGCGATGTGAGACGCAATTGGGATTTCAGGTCGCTGGGGCGCGGAAGTGTTGATTTTGAGGAGATCATTCGTATGCTCAACAGGGTCAATTATCAAGGTCCATTGAGTGTGGAATGGGAAGATTCAGGCATGGATCGTGAGCATGGCGCCGTTGAAGCCTGCGAGTTTGTGAAGGCATTGGATTTTCCGCCTTCAACTACAGCCTTTGATGCTGCTTTTGAGAAGAAGTAAATTTTCATTGATACCCTGCAATCGTTCGATTGCAGGTTTTTTATTTTTTTTGGAATTGTGTTAAAATAAACATAAAGCTACAAACAAGCCGTCTGTAAAAATAAAGATCAAAAAATAACTTAAAAAAATATGCCTAAGAAAAAATTATTACTCGGGATTTTGATTCCAGTTGGCGTTTTGATTTTAATCATTGTCGGCTTGTGGGTCTGGGGTTTTAGAGTACGTAAAAGTTTTTCCGCGAGGCAAAACATTACTGTTGATTTGCCGCAAGGAATGGATTACCAAAATTTGAATTCGGATGACCAAAAGAAACTTTTGCAGGATATTAAAAAGCACCTTCCAAATAAGATTGTAGTTCCTAATGAAGAAGGGCAGCCGGTGCGGATTGTGCAGGATGTGATATTGACTCAAAATCAAAAAGCGCTGCCTGCGGGATTAAAGTCGCTTAGCGGCGACAAAATTCTGGAGAGCACGCCTGCTCAAACTCTTCCTCTTTTCAGTCAACCTCAAGCCGCATCCGAGAAAACAGATATTAAGGGAGCTTCTCGCGTGAAACAAGTTCAAGGGAGGAAGATAGCGGCTAGTGAGAGCGGCTCGGAACAGGAAGAAGAAATTAACTGGCCGGCGCTTGCCTATTCTTATAATGTGCCGCCGGGCGGTCAGGATAAGGGCGTGGAGTACAAGGAAATGGTGAAGATTATGGAGCTCACTAAAAAATATTATCCCACACTGGTCAAATATTATGGCGAGCCTTTTAATGTTAAAAATCGGTTTCTGATGTTTGTTTATGACCCTGCGGCTGAATCTTCCGTTTTCCTTCCCCAATACGATACGATTATCTTAGCAAGTTCCAGACCTTGGGAAGTGATTCCCGCTTTTGTCGCCGCGTTTCAAAGCAATTTTTACTCTGTGATTCCGGAAACTTGGAGAGACGGCATGGTTTATGCCGTAGCGCAACTCGCGATTCGGCAATTTCCAGAGGATTGGCCTCGCGATCCAATGATGGATATAATCGTTCAGGGTGTGGAAGGCAGTTATGAAAAATATAATGTGGCGGCTTATCCTATCTTGGGCGCGAAGACCACTTATCTTAATGATTTTCCTGATTTTGCTTGGAAACGTCCTTTTTTGGCAGCCGCGGCGTGGCTCAAAATTTATCAATATGACAGAGAGTTCTTCCGCCGAATGAATATTGAGCTTTATGGCAATTCCTTGGACAGCGAAATCTGGCAGGATGAAATGAAGGTCTTTCTGCGCACCAAGAATATTTTTTATCCCGAGATTGAAAAGTTTACACCGGACTCTTGGTATAATAATCAGCATGTTTTACATCAAACACAAACCAATCCCATTGTTTTTTTAATGTGGGCGCTTTTTGGCAGCACCTTTGTGGTGGAGGACAATGGGATTCATCTGTATGAATTTAAAACTGCGAATGCCGGGCAAGGGACGCGTTTTGAGCCCCGCCAGAATCGTTCGCATATGCTCCAAATTCACAATGACCGCGCTTTACTTCAAACTATCAGCCGGAATACAGACAGCCGTGGTCAGATTGACATTCCTCTCGCGGAAGCAGGGACTTTAAGCAACGGTCGCTATGAAGTGAGATATAGCGAGGAAGTCATTCCCATTAACTATGCCTACTTTACGGAAAAACCGTATGCCTTATATGGAAGCGTGGATAATTTCGGGGAAGGGAAGATTTTAGCTTATGACCAGAACCAAAATCTGTTGGGAGAGGCGCCGATTTCCGCAGGCGCTTTTCGTTTTGAGAGACACTTTCAGGGCGTGATTAAATTAGATATTCAGGACTACTTGGGTGATATTCCTTTACATAAGGAGCTTTCCAAACCTGAAGGTCCATATTATGCCGCCCTCGCTTCGCGCTCCTCCTCTTATGAGCCGGAGGGACCAGGCTCGCGCGGCGCTCCGCCGATCGGCGAAGGTGAGACAACCGCACCGGAGAGCGAGGACACTTCTCCCGCTCCTCGCAATGTAGCGCCTCCAGCGCCGCAGACAGAAGGACTGCCGAATACTTTTATTTCCGACAAGTATAAATTTAAGATTAATTATCCAGATGATTTTGACGCGACGGACACCACTAAATTACAGGGACCAAACCTGACTCCTGATATTCCTATTAAAAGCGAACAAGCGGCGCAGTTTACGGAAAAGAATAAGCAAATCGGCGCGAAAGAGGTGGGGATTATTTGGCATTCCAATCCGGATAAATCGTTGAAAAGTTTTGCGGAAGATTATACGTCTATAACAGCAACAGAGGCGCAGTATGGCGCCCTGACCATTAACGGTCGGGAGGTAGTTACGGCGAAGTATAAAGTGACGCCGGGGGCGCCCGGTAATCCAGCCGCGCGGCTCCCCGAGGTGGAAATGAAAAGTTATTTTATAAACAGGGGGACTGATGTTTTTATTTTTGGTTGCACTCTAGATAAAGAGAGCCAGGATTTGCTCAATAAAATGATTCAGACCTTTGATTTTGTGCAATAAATTGGTTAACTTTCTAAAAAGGAGGTTAAAATGAAAATTAGACATTTGGTTTTAATTCCTATCCTACTCGGGTCATTAGCGATTTTGCCCGGTTGCACTGGTTATGAAATTTTAGATGTTGCTTTTGAAATTGCGGATGACATGTTTCATTTAAGTGGCGATGATGACCACGATGGCTTGACTAATCATCAAGAAGAGAGTGCGCATACCAATCCTGATGATCCTGATACGGATCATGATGGGCTGGACGATTATCAAGAGGTGAGGATTTACAAAACTGACCCCAATAATCCGGATACAGACGGTGATGGAATGATGGATGGTCCAGAGGTATATGCGGGACGCAATCCCCTCGTGCCTGATAATCCTGAACCGGGTACGGTTAGCCGTGGAGGGTCGGAGGAAGAGGATACAACGCCGCAAGCAGACCAGGACAGCGCGCCACCCGCCGAGACTCCTACCGAACCCCGCGAGAGCAGTGAGGCGCCGGTTTTGACAGGGGGGCATACCTATCTTAATGAAGCCTGCCGTTTTTCTTTTCATTATCCTAATGATTGGGAGATTCAAAGCGCAGAATTTTATACAATGTTAGATGGGACCAAAGCAGATTTTCCGACGGTAATTTTAGTAAGAGATGAAGCTCCTAATGACAAGATTGCCTTGAATATGCGCCAGGCTTTTTGTATGACCGTGGAGCCATATGACAAGAAGACAGAGAGCGCCGGCGCGAGAAAAGTGAATGTTTACACTTATTATAGCGCTGATCGCAAAACAAAAATTGGCGGCTGTTTGGAAGCAGAAGTAGAGGCGCTTAATATGAAGGGCAAAACAGTGACCTATACCTTTATTTCGCAATCCGATGATTCCATAGTTCTATCCGCTTTTAAAGAAGCAGTCAAAACATTCCAAGTGATAAAATAATCAAGACTGGAAAATATTCAATTAATATAAAAAAATGCGCACTGAACAAGAGATTCAAACCAAACTTTCTGAACTTGAAAAAGAGTTAGCAGAAATAGAAGAAGGTTTTGATGATGAGATTGAAATGGCGGAGGATGATGATAATACAAAGGAAGCAGAAAATTTGGAAGGTGAAAAGGAGATTAAGATGGAAAAATTAGAGAAGCAGGTGGAAATTCTAAGGTGGGTTTTAAGCTAATATGAATAAAATAAACCTCGGCAAAACTTGCGCCGAGGTTTATTGTCTTTAAATAAAAGGACTCTAATCTAGAATTCTTTCACTGTGCCAAATAAAAAACTCTCCATTATTTTTTGCCAGATGCGCGGCAATACTTGGAGGGACAATGTTTCTGAATCTTGGTTCCAGTCAATTTTAGCTTGCTCCACGTTTTTTTTGTCCAAAATAATACCGTACACTTCACTCTCTTCAGTAATACTACCCGAGTAAGGAGAGATATTGGCCATATAAGCATGGAGGGTGACCGTAGCAATATGCTCATTGCTGGTATAAATCGTTTTTAAGATTTCGCCCATCTTGAGCAGAGTATTCCTTTTAGCAGTTTTAGTGTCTAAATAGTAGTCAGTGTTAAATTCCAAGCTGACGCCATAATTTTCCTCCTTGGTCATTTGGCGGACAACGAGCAGAGAGGAGATGCGCAGATAAGGCTGCCCTACATTATTATTGCCAGCCAAGACATTTTTGATTTTAGACTCAATGTCGTGGATTGTTGCCTCTTCTTGTGCTTTTTCTCTGGCCGAACGTTGCTCTAATTCTTCAGCCGTTTCGGCGATTTTTTCCTCCTGTCTGGAAACTGGTCCGTATTTTTCTTGAATCTTTTTGCGGTGGAGATATTTGGGAATGATCACGGCTAATATAATTATCATCACGATAAAGATAATCACTCCTATGATAATAACCTTTTTATTTTGCATCAATTTTTGGAGCATAGATTTGTTTTTATTTTTTTGCACCTTTATTATAGTTTATTCCACCCAAGATAACAACGGAAGGGTTTACCCCTATTTTTATTGATGCTATAATATTTAATACTAATCAAATATGTTTAATGATATGCCTAAAATTATCGTTGTTTCCGGACCGGTGATTGTGGAAGATGGCAAAGTCCTGTTAAATCAACACGGCGAGGATAATTTTTGGAAATTCTGCGGCGGCAGGGTAGAGGATTATAATGCTGATTTAGTGGAAAACGCGCGGCGCGAGGCTAAAGAGGAAATGGGGATTGATATAGAAGTGATTAATGAAAATCCTTTTATTACTCATCTCCAAAAAGAAACAGCGGAAGGCAAGGTTGATGTTATTTTGGCGCATTTTTTAGTAAAAAGGATAGGCGAAGTGAAACCTGATGTTGAAATCAGGGAGTGGAATTGGTTTTCTGTAGATAACCTTCCTGAAAATACGGCGCCAAATGTGAAGCCAGCCTTGAAGCATTTTGGATTTTAAGCCGTCTATTAGCGAGCGAACTTCAATATCCTTTATTTTACAAAAATGAGAGATGAGTGGGGGAACGAAGCAATTTTATTGATGACTATGTTCAAAGTCATTCCAATAATTTTTTAAAGCTCAATGAATATTGAGTTTTATGAAATTGCTTCGTTGTCCGCCTGGGGCGGACTCCTCGCAATAACAAATGGATAATACTAAAAAACCCGGAGTGGGCGTAGGAGTAATGCTTTTGAAAGAGGGTAAGGTCTTGCTCGGCAAACGGCATTTTGATGCGGCGCGAGCGGACAGCGAGCTCCACGGCGAAGGCACTTGGACTATGCCCGGCGGCAAATTGCATTTTCACGAAGAATTAGAGGGCGCGGCGTATCGCGAGGTTTTGGAGGAAACAGGGGTGACCATTAATCAAAAAAAACTAAAGATGTTTAGTGTCACCAATGATATTGTGAAAGATGCGCATTTTGTGACCATTGGTTTTTTATGCGAAGATTTTCAAGGCGAACCAAAGGTAATGGAACCCGATGAAATTACAGAATGGCGCTGGTTTGCTTTAGACAAGCTCCCTCGCCCCATTTTCTTCCCGAGTAGAAAGATTTTAAATCAATACCAAAATTTTATAGACTTGAATCACAAGTAAGTAATTTCGGTGATTTCTAAACTATCAAATCTTTCGTTTTAATTTAGGTTTGGCAGTTTAAAAAATGGTATGCGGTTTGTTAAATATTTTTTAGTAATGATCTTTATTCTGATTGCGGTTTTTGTGATTTATCCGAAATTAAAGATTTCTTTTCATGAGATCCCTTTGTTATTTCAAGAGGCAAATAAGTTTTTGATTCTACTTCTTTTAGGGCTTCAGGTCGTTGTTTATTTAGGGGATGGTTGGCTCTCTAAATTACTTTTAGGAATAGCGGGTTTTCCCTTAAGCATCAGAGATACTTTGAAGGTGGCAATTTTAGGCAATTTAGGCAACCAAACAATACCTGTTACGGGGGGGCCGGCTGCGACTTACTATTTTTATCGTAAACTCAAGGTCCCTCCTGAAGGGATTTTTTTCTTGGTTTGGACTTGGTTCATTTCTGTCTGGGGCGTAAATCTTTTTTTCTTTCTTGTGGCGCTTTTTTTTCTGCCGGGCTCAATCTTGGGCTTAATTCAGCAAAAATTTTTCTTTGTTTTTTTGGTTCTTTTTGCGACACTTTTATTTATGAGTTATTTTTTATTGAGAAACCAGGGAAAGAGCCTCTTTTTTATTCTCCGTCCGTTGCTTGCGTTCGCGAATAAAATCGGTAGGCATTTTCACAATAAAAATTTCATCACGCCAAAACGGTTAAAAAGATTTGTGGCTGGAATGAGCGGAGGTTTACGCTTTTTGTGGTCTAATAAAAGCAAACTTCCTAAGATTATCCTCGCTTCCTCTATATTTTATCTAGGGACGATTGCCACCCTTTATTCTGCTTTTTTAGTTTTTGGTTTTAGACCCAATCCTTTCTATGTGATTTTTGGCTTTACGGTTTCTTCTATTTTAGCTCTTTTAACCTTTATGCCCGAGGCGCCAGGCGTTATAGAGGCTTCTCTTAGCGGGGTGTTTGTGGGTTTAGGTTTTCCCGCTCACATTGCTTTATTTGCGGCGATTTTATTTCGTTTTTTTTCTTACTGGATTTTTTTCCCTTTGGGACTCCATCTTTTTTTGACTTTGAGAAGAAAAAATAAACAAACTAACGATGTCAGAGAGCCTTAAAGAAAAACTAGCCCTGGTCCTGATCGCATATTGGGCGACTATCTTGGCGGCGCGCAGTTTTATTTTTTATTACGGGAACAAAAATCTAGCCGCACCTTTGATTATGATTGGCGGATTTCATATTTACCACTTTATTATTGGTCTTTTTTTGATTTTAATTTTTGGTGGCTTATTTTATCTATTGGGTTTGCAAAGAAATTTTTTTTCCCTTACTTTTTTGGGCATAGGACTTGGGCTTTTGTTTGATGAATTGTCTTTTTTATTTAGTTTGCGGTTCAACGACTATTGGGGGGTGCGCAATTTTCTGGCTATTGCGATTTTGGGACTCCCTTTGTCTTTATTTGTGTTTTGGCCAAAGAGGAAGCGGACAGAAGAGACTCCTGTTTCTAAAAGAATGTTTAATCGCAAGTCGGGCAGGCATTTTATTTCCGTAGTGATTCCAGCATTTAATGAGGAGAAATTTTTAGCAAGGAGCCTTCAAAGCCTTGCACGCCAAAGTTATCAAGATTTTGAACTTATTGTAGTAGATAACAATTCACAAGATAAAACGCGGGAGATTGCCGAAAGTTTCGGCACCAAAGTTATTTTTGAACCAAAAAGGGGGGTAGAGTGTGCGCGGCAGGCAGGGTTTCAGGCTGCCCAAGGGAAAATTATCGCGACTACTGACGCAGATACAGTTTTACCGCGAGATTGGCTGGAGCGCATTGTGCTGGAATTTAAAAAAGATAAGAATTTAGTTGCCTTTGGTGGTCTTTATATCCTTGATTCAGGGACATTTCCAGCTAAGTTAGGTGTATATTATTTTCTTTACCCAATCTGGATTTGGGACCGGTTAATCTCTGGTGGTTGGAGTTTGGCTGGAGCTAATTTGGCGGTGTGCAAAAGAGCTTTCTTAAAGGTTGGCGGTTTTACGCCAGAGATCAAACTGGGTGAAGATATCAATCTTGCTCGGAAACTCAAGGCCGTTGGCAGGGTGAAGCTGGACCCTCATTTTCGAGTACGCACCTCGGGACGGCGTTTTAAGGATGGTCTTTTAAGGGCGCTTTTTACTTATGCGCCCAATCGTATCGCGAGCACAGTTTTTGCCCGAGAAAAATTTCATCACCATTTTCCCACTATTCGCACGGAAACATCGTTGTTTCAGAGATCATTTTTGCTTCCCCTTTTGTTCGCTACTCTCTTTCTTTTCTTTTTATTTTATTTTTCGAACCCCTTAATTTCCGAAGCCAAGGGCGTGAAGCTCATCAAACGAGGCGTTGCTTCTCCTGTGCGAGAGGTAAAGAAAAATAGCAAAGAGATGAAGAATTTTTTCGTGAAAGCCGAAAAGGGCATCAAGAGCGGGAAAAGATTGCAACACTATAAAATATGGAAATTTCCAAAATTACATCACCTCAAGTTTTCTTGACCTTTGATGACGGACCGAGCGCGCCTTTCACCAATGAGATTTTAGATATTTTAGCAGGGTTTCAAGTGCTGGCTTCTTTTTTTGTTTGCGGCAAAAATGTAGAGCGGCATCCCGAAATTGCCAAAAGGATTGCGGCGGGCGGGCATACGCTTGGCAATCATAGTTATTCCCATTCTCGTTTTTTATCTTTGACTGGCTGTTTATCTTCCGAAATAGAAAAAACCCAATCCATTATCCAAGAAGTTACGGGAGTGAGGGTAAAATTTTTTCGGCCTCCTTGGGGGTATGTTCGTCCTTGGCTTGCAAGTTATCTCAAAAAGCAAGGTTACCAATTAGCGCTTTGGGATATAAAAGTTTATGATTGGCAAAAGCCGGCTGCCGCCATTATTGCTAAGCGAGTTTTACAAAAAGTGAAACCGAACGCTGTTATTCTTCTGCATGATGGCGATAGAACCCGCCTTTCCTGTGACCGTTCCCAGACCGTTCTTGCCCTTCCTATGATTATTCAGAACTTAAAAGAAAAAGGTTATACATTCGGTAAAATTGTTTAGCACTCATTTTTAAGATTCTGTTACAATAAAAACGCCCTTGGTTAATTCTAAGGGTGTTTTTTACCCCGTTAGAGAACAAAGTTTTCTAATGGGGTTTATCTGATAATTTTTTAATCCAGATTTATGGGTTGGGCGGATGATGAAAGCGGGCAACTAAATCCATAATTACCTTTTTGATTTTTTGCGGATGGGGGAGGGCATTAAAATAAAATTTATCCTGCTCCGCGCCAGCGGATTCAATCTCAATATCGCCATAGTCTAAAAATGCGGCAAGGATGCCAAACATTTTAATGGAAATGTCCTGAATGTTATATAATTTTAATTCATTCAAATTATATTTAAAAAATCCTTTTTGTTCATTTTCCATAACCCTCTTGTTGGTTATAATCACCGTGTTTAGGGTATAAATCATAATATTGTAAAAAGCGATCATCCATAAAATAAAAAGATAAACCGCCGCTAAAAACCAATAGACAGAGGAGAAGATTTCATACCAGCCGCTTGCTGCGATTAAAAAATAAATCCAGAAAGGAATTAAAGCAAAGAGGGCAAGGACGAAAAGAGGTCCGAATAATCTAATCCAGTGCCGGCGAGTGAGCAAAATAACTGTTTCATCTGGCTGGCGGCCGCGGAAATTATTTGTGGAAGAAAAGATAGGCATAAAATTAAGTCAAAACTCAAATCTCAAAAGTCAAAACTTAGAAGATATTTTGGGAAATTTCGTCCCAGTTGATTTGGCGATAAAGGATAAGAATAATGGCGAAAAAGAAAAAAGAACCCAAGAAGAAACACAGGGCTAAAATCTTAGGTTTACCCCCCACGCCAAACCGAATGAAATGATAGATAACGCAAAAGGCGTACCAAAAATAGATGGCAAGGAATATCAAGAAAACAATTAAGGGAAGATTGAAGCCATTTTCAAGAATAGAACCCATATTTTATGTTAAGTATAATTAAATCTATTTTAGCAGGAATCAGATAAATTGGCAAAGAGTTTTCCCGCGTTTCTAATTATGTTAGAATAGAATCAATTAAAAAATAAAATAATATTCGTTTTATGCCACTCAAAAAGTTTGGAAACAAAAAAATAAGGGTGCGCAAGTTAAATAAAAGGGATTTAGAACAGCCAAAGAAATTTCAGGATTTTATTAATTCTTTAGTGAAAGAAGACGTAATGATTTTGATGAATAGCAAAAAGACGCAAAAAGAAGAAAAGGATTGGGTTAAAGAACAGTTAGATAAAATCGCCAGAAAGAAAAAGATTTCTTTAGTAGCTGAATGCGAAGGGCGGATTGTGGGAGGCGCGAATCTAGAATTATGGAGAGAGCGCAAAAACCATATCGCGGAATTCGGGATTACGATTCGGGATGGCTATCGCGGGATTGGTTTAGGGCAGTACTTAATGGCTAAAATTATTCAGTATGCTAGGTGCGACTTGCAACCTTGTCCAAAGATCATCCGTTTAAGTGTTTATGAAGGAAACGATCCGGCAATAGGGTTGTATAAAAAAATGGGTTTTCGGGAAGCCGCGCGCATCCCGAAACAAATCCAATTTCAAGGAAAACTTATTGATGAAATTGTGATGCTTTTGGAATTGTAAATATCCATAGGTTAAAAGTCCGCTCCGTTGAAGTAGTCTTCGGTGGAGTAGGCTAAGCCCGTGAGGCTTCATTTACAAGCTGCGGAGGAAAAGACCGTAGCCTTGTTTTTTTATTGAAGATTTGCTAAGCTACCTTGTTTTACAGATTAAGTATAAAATCAGTTATTGGTAGAAATATAGATTGATGGCTTTTTCAACAAAGGAGATGAGTGATGGAAGAAGTTAATGTATTTATTCCCGGGAAGATTGTGCGGTTGTCGGTAGAAGATATAGAAGGTAATCAAAGCGAGGAACGCTTTAAGGTTCAAAGGAGACTCGGCACGGGTTACGCTGGCGAAGTCTATCTCTTGACCCATCAGGATTCAAAAGAGAAGGTGGTCTTGAAAATTCTGCGTTCGGGCAATTTTTTAAAGAGAATTATCGCGCTCTTGGCGCGGCTATTCGCCACTTCTGATTTTGCTTGGTGTGAGGCGGAGGTAAAGATGGCGGTTTTGCACCGTACGCTTTTACCCCTTGCAGTTAAAAAGAGGATAGGAAGAGATTATCTCATCCCTTCTTGGCGCCGCAGTTATACTCGGATTCCAGAAAAGAAGGCGTGGGGAATTTTTTTAGAGTATGATGATCTCCGTTCTGCCTATCACGGGACATTGTCCGGAGTAGATGATCTAGAGGTTAAAGAGCGGGCGAGGACAGCCCATATTTTGATTGATTATTTCAAGGGGATTGGCGCCCTTGCCTTTGCTTGGCAGTTTAATCATTTTAAGCGCGAGCCGAGAGGCAAATGGTATGTTTGGTGCACTTTGTTTTGCGCCTTAGCCGTTCTTCTTCTCACCATCTTTCTAAATCTTCCTTATGACCCGAAAGTGAATATGCTGGGGGTTTTGTGCCTCTTTTTCGGTCTCGCGGGCGCCTCTTGGTTATCCGCAGATAATCTGAAGAAAAGTGAAAAGCACGGATTTTTCCGCGGTCCGGATTTAGAGCTTGGAATGCCGCACATTGGATTCTGTCTGCCTGTAGGGTTTCTGGTTGTGTCAGCTCTCTTCCTGATGCATAAATTTTGGGGACTTTCTCCCTCTTGGGCGATTTTTTTAGCCTTACTCTTTTCTCCGGGCTATCTTTTCTTGTTCGAGTTGCCCTTGTTTTGGGAGAATATCAAGAAGGGTTACCCTATTCCTTTCGGACAATTAGAGATAGAGGAATTTGCTTATGCTTTTGGGGGTGATCCGGAATTAAAAGAAGATATTGAGCAATATCGCTCTCTGCTTTATCAGTTTGAGTCGGGAAGGCTTAATCCGATTAATCGTTTGTTCGCTTTGTTGGTTTTAAGGCGGCTTTTGCCTTTTTCCGGGCGGGAATGGCGGCGGCGCACTATTGAACGTTGGGGACTAAAGGGAAAAAACACTTCAGGGCAAGCGCAGAAGATGTGGGAAAGTTTTGCTTATTATTTTTTCTTTCTGGCGGTAAGTTTGTTTGGTATAATCCCTTGGCGTTTTATGCTGGACCGTGCTTTTCGCCAGAGGCAAATCGTTTATTGGAAGATGAGGCGGCTGGAAAAGATGTTGCAAAAAGGACAGATAAGCCGTCGGACAGCGAGAGAATTAGCTCTAGATAGAGTAAGCTTATTTTCTTTTTTCCTAAGCTCCGTTTTAATTCGGAAGTTTTATCGCCTTGCTTTTGAGCGGCATTATCGGAGGCTTTTTCTGCGCAATACTTTCAAGATTTTCTGGAACAGAGAGTTTCTGAAAAGGCGGGCGGTCGCTCGTTTTCAGCGCTATCTGACGAATCAAAGGCGCGATGGCCGCATCACAGACCAATATTATTACAGGATAAAGCGTTTGCAAGAAGTAACCGCTATTCACTGGTGGTTAATCCTGTATTTTAGCTTGCTTGCCCCTAAGTCAATCACCTGGTCTGTGCGCATCGCGGCAATTTCAGGGTTTTTGATGGCTCGGAAGTTATTAGACATAATGCCGGGATTGCCTAACTGGCTTGCCGAGATCATCAGGTATGATATTGTTCCGCACGTGCCGGGCTGGCTTGCCGTCATTCTTTTAGCGATGGGGATTACAGCCTTATATGAGATTGTGGCCACACTAATCTTCGGAGCGTTTTTTCTCCTGCGGCTTATTCCGCGGCTGAAGATGGAGAGGTTTCTAGCGGGTCGAGTTATCGTGGCTTTGTTGAATTTTTTCCTGTATGTTATTTTCGCTTGCCTAAACGGCATTCCCGGGTTTTCTATCGTGGGAGTGCCGTTGGCTGTGTCTTCAACCCCTTACCGCTCTCCCTTTTGGCTGTTGACGATAATCCGTTGGCAGTCATTGTTCTTGGGATTTATCCGTCTCATATCCCTTGGGATGTGGGATAAAGGAGGACTGGGGGAATTCTATTTTGCCGAGCTTGGCGTTAACAGCCAAGCCCGTATTATCCTTAAACTTTGTGCCCTGCCTGCTTGAAAAACAGCGCAGGGTTTTTTTATTTTGTATTTTGAATTACGAAATATATTTTGTCATTGTGGGCGATTTTTTCTCCTCTTGACCTGCGGGAGGTGGGGAGGGGTCTAATTTATAGATAGATGACTATTCTCCCACCCCCTCCCCGCCCGCCTCGCCTGAAGCGAAGCGATGGCGGGCAGGCATCTCCCCCTCGGGCAGGGGGAGTGGATACATTTCGTAATTCAAGCTTTTGTAATATAATGGGGTTATGATAAACAATAGAATTTCCCGAGCCGTCATTCAAAAAATAGAAAAAGAAGCTAAAGCATATTTTCGCGGCGCGAGCGGCTGCCACGACTGGAGTCATGTGGAAAGGGTCTTAAAGCTTGCGCTTCATTTGGGTCGCAGAGAAAAAGCGGATTTAGGCATTTTAGAGGTCGCGGCTTTATTGCATGATATCGGACGGCGCGAAGAAATGAAGGCGAAAGGCGCTTTCTGCCATGCTGAAGCTGGGTCTGCCTTGGCGCAAAAAATTCTAGGGAAGTATAAATTTAATAAAGACACGGTGAGGAATATTATTCATTGCATCAGGACTCACCGTTTTCGCGACCGCCGGAATGTTCCGAAAACCATTGAAGCTAAAGCGCTGTTTGACGCAGATAAACTGGATTCGATCGGCGCGGTGGGTTTGGGACGCGCCTTTCTCTTCGCGGGTGGTCCGGGTTCGGGCAATCTTTATACGGGCAATGAGAGACATTTAGCGAAAACAGGACGCGACTACTCTTTTACCAAAGAGGACTCTGCTTTTCTGGAATACGAAATTAAACTGAAAAAAATTAAAGATGTAATGCTTACTGCAAGCGGCAGGAGGATTGCCCTTGGCCGGCATCGTTTTATGGTTAATTTTTGGCAGCAGTTTTGGCAGGAGGTAGAGGGGAGAAAATAATTTTATAAAAATTTATGCACAAATGGAAATGTCAAAAATCAGAACTCATTTTGGATACGAAATATTTTAAAGTGCGCAGGGATACTGTCAAATTACCGAATCAAGAAATAGTAGAATGGATTTATTGGGACAGCAAAGATTCGGCAATGGTTTTAGGTATGACTTTTGATAAAAAGCTGGTAATGATTCAGCAGTACCGTTATTTAGCGGACAGAGAGGTATTGGAATTTCCCTCCGGCGGCTTGCATAACAATGAGAATATTGAGGAATGCGCGCGGCGGGAATTTGAAGAAGAAAGCGGGTATAGGTGCGGTCAACTAATTAAACTTGGTTCATTTTATGAAACCTATGGCCAGCTCAATCGCAAAATCCATTTCTTTTTCGCGCCGCAAGTGCAAAAAACCAAACAGAATCTGGATCAAGGCGAAAAAGGTTTTGAAGATATCAAGGTAGAGCTCGTGGAGTTTAAGGACGCGGTGCGGATGGCATCCGACAATACTATTGTCGCTATGGGCTCGGCTTTGGCAATTTTGTTGCTAAAGGAGAAGATAGAAAATAAGGAGATTAAAATTTGAAACTATTCATTTATGGCGAGTTTTAAAACCCATATTTCCTTTGGGATCATTTTAGGTATTGTAGCGATGGTTGCGGTTTTGTTTTACACCTCGCTTGCTAGCGGTTTTTTGTTTTCCGTTTTATTTTTTTTAGCCATTGTTTTAGGTTCCTTTCTGCCTGATTTTGACAGTGATGAAAGTATGCCCTTTCAAATTGTTTTCGGATTAGCGGCTTTGGTTTCCGCAGCGATCATTTTGATTTATTTTTATAAGCAAGATCCGCATAACTTTAAATTTTTAATCGGCGCGCCCCTTGCCGTTTTTATTTTTGTCCGATTTATTTTGGGCGCGATTTTTAAAAAGTTTACCCACCACCGCGGTATTTTTCATTCATTGCCGATGATGGGTGCGGCGGCGCTCTCTGCGCTTTTAATCTTCAGCCAATTTAATTTTTCGCCCCGCGAAAAGATTCTGCTCGCAGGCGGGGTGGGCTTGGGATTTTTAGGGCATCTTATTTTGGATGAACTGAAATCAGCTACACGCTTCAGAGGGATTTTTTTGATTCCGAGCCATTCCTTGGGGAGCGCTTTGAAACTGGTATCGCGATCGCGGATTGCAACTGTTTTTCTTTATTTAATTTTAGCGGTTTTAATTGGTTCAAACTGGCCAATCCTGAAGCAATTTTGAATGGATTAGCGACAGCCCTTGAAGAGACTACTATATAAGACCATCTTTAAGATGTCGTTCTGGGAGATTATGTGGTAAAATAGAAATAGAAATAGGACTTTCGCGTTGGGTAATAATTAAATTGAATATACTTATTGTCATTCCCGCCCCGTAATAAATACGGGGTAAACTCCAGCGGGAATCCAGGATTAGTGCTATCAATCTGGATCCCCGATCGGGTCGGGGATGACATTAAACGCGAAAGTCCTGAAATTAAAATAAAAATATGGAGAACAATCAAAATTTAGAGGCCTTACTTCCGGAAAACCGAAAGCCATCTCCGAAGAAAAAAAAGCGAGCTAGTAAAGTAGTAGCTATTATTATTGCCGTTCTTCTTTTGGGAATAATGGTTATCTTAGGTATTCAGAGACTGACTTTCAAACCGACTTCGATTCTTACCCCTTCTCTTCCCTCCGTCACTCGTAAGACCGAGGAGGTGAAAAAATTTGAGGGGGCGCAGGATTTCAAAGCTTATCTGGAAAAGGGGGCTATGCTTTCCGACAGCAGCTACTATCCTTCCGGCGCGGGTTTAGGGGGCAATCTTTTAAGGGAGGGAATGCCGACTTCAGAAGCAGCCGCGCCTACTGCCGCGCCTACTGATCTTGCCAAAGAGACTCCTTCTTCCGAAAGAGCTTCCGAAACCAATGTTCAGGTGGCGGGAATTGATGAGCCGGATATTGTCAAAACCGACGGCAAGGAGATTTATTATTCCGGAACGAACCGCTATTATCCTCTATATAGTGAAGGATCAGAGAGCGTTCCTCCCTACAGCGAGGCAAAAACACGGATTTTGAGGGCTTTTCCACCTGAAGATTTAGCCAAGAAATCCGAAATTGACAAGACAGGCAATTTACTTTTGGATAAAGATATTTTGATTGTCTTTTCGGAGCCGAATATCATAGGCTACAATGTCGCCGACCCGGAGAAGCCGGAAAAGAAATGGGAGCTTGCGCTGGAAGAGAGCACTGCTCTAGTAGCGGCGCGTTTATATCAAGACAAAATCTATTTAGTAACCCGCAATCAAATTAACGGAAATGAGCCTTGTCCGATTAAACCCTTGAGCGTGAACGGGGTCGCTTTAGAGTTTTCTTGCGGAGATATTTATCATCCTTCTGAAGTTATTCCCGTGGATGTGACTTTTATGGCGATGACTATTGATCCCGACTCGGGCAAGGTGGAGGATAAAATTTCCTTTGTGGGTTCTTCAGGCTCTTCGGTAGTTTATATGTCTTCCGGCGCGCTCTATGTGACCTATACTTATTACTCGAGCGTGGCGGGATTTTTATTTGACTTTTATAAAAACAAAGCCTCGGATTTAATTTCCGAAGACGCTTTAAAGAAGTTGGAGAAAATTAAGGATTATGACTTGAGCGAGCGGGCGCGCCTCACGGAAATTGAGGTTATTCTGGCTAATTATGCGGCGTCGCTCGCGTCTGATGAAGCTTTAAGAATAGAGAATGAAACCACAAACCGTATGGCGGCTTACCAAAAAGAACATCAAAGGGAATTGGAAAAAACAGGAATTGTGAAGATAGGACTAGATAAAGGTTTAGAAGTGCAGGCGGCGGGGGCAGTGGCGGGTCGTCCCTTAAATCAATTTGCCCTGGATGAATATGAAAGCAATTTGCGCGTTGCCACGACGGTGGGCGGGCGAAGCGGATTTATAGGACAAGCAGAGAGCGCCAATGATGTTTATATTCTAGATAAAGAATTAGAGCCGAAAGGTCAAGTCCATGATTTGGGGGTTAGCGAGCGGATTTACGCGGTGCGGTTTATTGAAGACAAGGGTTATGTGGTGACCTTTAAAGAGACTGACCCTTTTTATGTTTTAGACTTAAGTAATCCCGAAAAGCCAGTGATGGCTGGAGAGCTTAAAATCCCGGGTTATTCTGGTTATTTGCATCCCATTACCAAGGATAAAATTTTAGGCATTGGCGAAGAAAATGGCAAAGTCAAAATTTCTTTTTTTGATGTTTCTACTGCCGCCAATCCCAAAGAATTGGACAAGTACCTTTTAGATGAATATTACTCCGCTGTTCTGGAAACGCATCATGCCTTCCTTCTGGATAAAAAGCATAATGTCTTTTTTCTGCCCGGGGAAAAGGGGGGATATATTTTTTCTTACGGGGATGAAAAGTTGAAACTGGTGAAAGCGGTTTCGGAATTTAATGTGGAACGCGCGATCTATCTTGATGACTATCTGTATATTATCAGCAACAGCAAGATCACCGTGCTCAATGAGACGAATTGGGAAACGGTCAAAGAATTGTCATTTTAACCGTGGTTTATATCTAATCAATTTTCTTGAAGAAATTTTATGCTTGAATCCGATTCGCGAAGAGCGGAGTTTCAAGGTTCTTCCCATGAGGAGGAGGCAGAAGCGCCGAAGAAGAAACCCTACAAATTAGTGGGTAATCTTAGCGGACAGAATGTAGAAATTTATACCCACGCTCACGATTTAGGCGAGGCAATCCATAACGCTGGATACCAATTGGAAGAAAAATATCGTGAACCGGAATATAGCCGCATTCCATATTTAAAAAAAAGATTTATGGAAAAGGTGATAGTGTATTGTCAGGAAGACGCAGATTCCGATTGGACTAAGATTGATTCCGGGGAAGTGAATAAGATACTAACTTGGAGGAAATGAGAAAGGAAGGGATAATTTAACGCCCTTTAATTTAACCCGAATATTATCAATAATTAAAATTGCTTGGCACTCCTGCCTGCGTTCGTGGCAGGCAGGTTAATGCGGGCTAAAAAATTATGGCACAAGTTCAAGCACCTTCCGCTCCTTCATCAGGGGGGAACAAAAAAACAATTATTTTGATTGTGGTGATTGTTATCGTTGTGTGCGTTGTCGGCGCGGGGGTCGGCGGCTATTTGATTTTCAGAAAAATTAAGACAGCGGCGAAGAACAAAATTGAACAGACACTTACCAATCCTGCCGAGAATGGAGATTTATTGAATAAGCTTTCTGAAGAGGCAGATAACAGCGATGAGGCGGCGGAAGATTTTAAAAGGGTGGAAGATGTGGAAATAGCTGACAGTTATTTGAAGACATTGGATTCAAGCTTTCGCCCTGTACTCACGAGCGTTTTCGGCGAAGTAAAAATTACCAACTATCAGACTGATTATTTAGGTTTGGACATGGGTCAACAATTCTTGGAATACACAGTGAGCCGCAATATCGTGGCGCGTGATCTAAATGCTATTTTGAGCAGTTTAAAACAAGCCGGTTACACGGTAGGAAGCAGCAACCAAGATAAAGATGGGGCGAGTATATTGGCGGAGAAAAGTGGAGTCTCTTTAGAAATTACTTACTGGCATGATGATTCCACAATTGGCGTGGTCATAACACCCGTTGTTAAAGATGAAACTAACGGGGACGGAACAGCGGAGTAATTTTAACCCGTTAGAAATAAATTCTAACGGGGCATAACGGGGTTTACACCACTGGCGGCTTGCAGTAAAATAAAACTAGAAACTAAATATAAAATTTATGACCAAAAAGAAAAAAGATTCCAGTAATTCCTTGGAAGATTTTATTATTAATTTATTAAAAGACAAGGGTTTAGCGGGCGAAGACAAGATGGTTTTTGAGCAATTAAAAAGCGATTTGATGGGTGATTTAGAAGAAAGGATTAATGCAGCAATCTTGGCGGCGATGCCCGAAGAAAGGCTTGCTAGTTTTGAGAAGATATTAGACACGGGCAGCGCGGCTGAAATCCAGAAATTTTGTATGGAAAATGTGCCTAATTTATCTGAAATTACGGCTTTGGAAATGCTTAATTTTCGCAAGACCTATTTGACCGCCATTTAAGAGGAAAGATAAAGATATGAAGGGGAGTGAGAATATTGGTTTTTTGCCTGGCATAAAAGCATAATTTTTTTAGTGTTGTTTCAAACTTGAATAAAAGATAAATATTTTTAAAATTAAATTAAAAAGATGGAACGTGAAACAAAACAATCATGGAAGGAGTTAGGCCATGAAAAGAGGGAGAAGGTTAAAATGGAAAGAGAACAAAAGAAAGCCGAAAGCAAGGAGTCTTGGGCGCTCAAAATGGAAAAGATGAAAATAGCTTGGGGCAAGGCTAAAAATTTTGGCAAGAATATTTTGCGCCGCGTCGTTGGCGCGAAAGAATCCGCTTTAGATATGGCTTATGCCAGTCCAGATATGGCGAAAGCAGGCATAGAGACTACTGGCAGAGCGATAAAAGAGACAGGAAAGAAGGTGGGGGCAGGGGTTAAGGAAGGAGGCATTTTCGCGGGTGAAGTGGCTGCCGGAGCCGCAATAGGCGGCGTGGAGTTAGGAAAAAAAGGGATAGAGAAGTCTAAAGAGGGGGCAATCTTTTTAAAAGATAAAGCCATAGATTCGGCGGGCGCTGTGAGAGAAGGGGCAGTGGATTTGAAAAGCCGTTTGATTAGCGGCAAGGATGATCTGAATGAATGGGTGGATGGAAAATATGGGAGCTTAAAAGGAATGGTTGGGGAGAGTTATGATAGATTGATGGATGGGAAAGATAGAGCAGCGGGAAAGTTATCTGAAGGTATGGAATCGGCGCGCAATCTTTGGGAGGGTTGGAAACAACAAAAGGAGCAAAAACATTTGAGTGAACGGCTACAATGGGTGGATGGACAATTAGAAAACATAGATAAAGAAAAGAAATCATTCACGAAAGAGAGGGAAGAAATACTGGCAATGATGGAACTTAGTTCTTCTTTAGAAGGGTTACAGCAAGAAGCAGCTTAAAATAAATAAAGAAATTTAAAAAAATATGAACAAGGAAAGTATAATTAAACTGATTCAGGAATCAAAAGTGAGCGAGGATTTAAAGAGTGAACTTTTGGGTTTGGTTGGCGATGATGAACCTAGTCCGGAAATGATTCAAAAGATACAAGCGCGCTTGGAGCAAGCGGCGGAAGAGAAAATAGAAGAGGTTGCAAATAAAGTTGCCGAGAACGCAGCCGATACTTTTACTCAAGATGTTGATCAATTAGAGCAGGAAGAGAATAAAATAGCGCAGGAGATTAGCAAGAAGGCGGACGAAATAGATTTGGAAGAAACAAGAAAACAAATATAAAGAGCCAAGTTTTAGCGGTTATTTTCTGGCGCGGTTCAAAGCAAATTTATTAAAGGATCTAGAAGTTGCTTGGATTTGATTAATTTTTGCGTTTAAACAAGATATTTTTTATTTTAGATTTTTAGAATATTTTTTATTCCGCGCGTTTTATGTAAGATGAAATTTTAAGATTATGTTTTTAATATAAAAATAAATATATGAGCGAAGAAAATAATCCGGGTAAGGAATTGGGCATAGAGCACAAATTTCCGAGTCCTGATGAACAGAAGCGGGAGATTCAAAATGGTCTACTGGCGCGCGGGGAACTTAACGCAGAAACAGAACAGCAAGGGGAACCAGCTCACCCTTCCGTTGAAAAGAAAGAAGAAACACCAGAAAGCAGAAAGGAAATTTTGGCAAGTTTAGATTTTACTTTAGCTTGGCTCGCAGAATCAATTAAAAAAGCGCAAACCGAAGAAAAAAATAGATTGCAGTGGATTTTAGATTCCGCGCAAAACAGTTTGAAAGAATCAAGGGAGGCTTATGACGGCAAATATGAGGTTAAATCAGGGGAAGATGTTCAGCGCGAAGGCGCCCCGGTTGATGATTTATTAGAATGGTTAGGTGTGGAAATCAGCGTTTTAACGCAGGAAGGTAAGGCGGAGGTAGTGGAAAAATTAGAAAGGGCGCGTCAGATTTTAGAGCAAAATAAACAAAGTTATTGGAGGGCGCATTTTGACAAGGAATTAAACGAAATTAATTGGGACGAGGCAACGAAACAAAAACAGGATTGGCGGACGAAACACGAAGCAGGGTTGATTTCGCGGGATTGGCGGGCGACCGGCAATCAAAATTCTGATTATAAAAAAGCAGAAGACGCGATGGCGAAAAGGCAGGAATTAATTTTACCGGTATTGAGTGAGCAGGAAGAGGAAACAGAAGTTAAGCCGCAGAAGCAAGCGCAAGAAGAAGGGACAATAAAAGTTCAAGAAAAACCGGAAGAAACTCCCGCAGAGCCCCGCGAGGAAGGACCTAAAAAAGAAAAAGTGGTTTTTGCCAATGTCAGCGCGATGATTGAAGCGGCAGCTTGGGACGCGGCGAACGCGAAGATGACCGAAGGGAAAGAGAAATTAGGCGGGGCAAAAGGATTTTTGAATAAAATTAAAAATATCGGCAAAAGGCTTTGGAAATATAATTGGGCTTATGAGGTCTATAGACGCAACGAGTATGAAAAGGCTAAAAAAAGGATTTACCGCGATTACAAAGAAGGAAGAATTGATATTGATAAGTTGAATATACTTGCCGCGGAAGATGAAACCAGCCATCAGAAAAAACATCATGAAGCAATGGGCGCGATGTTTGAACGTTTCGGTTCGGAATATGACGAAGCGGTGGAAGGAGAGGCTGGCGAAGAAAAGAATAAAATTGAAGACGAAAGTATCAAAAAAGAAATAAGGGAGTTGATTCGGGATTACGCGGAAGGCAGTATCAGTGAAGGCGATTTAGCGAGAAAACATAATGAAATTTTAGGTAAAGTAGCTGGTCCGGACGTGAATGCCAAGCTTGAGGTTGACAATCTTTTAGAAATTGCGGAAAGAATTAAGAGAGCGGATAACCATAATAAAGGACGCGAAGCCTTGGAGCTTGATTTAGAAGTTATACGGGGTCGGGCGGCTGGAGGAATAAAGACAGAAGCGGGGTTAGGGCGGCTGGATAGAATCATTGATAAAATGAAAAAGATGAAAGGTTTATCTTGGGTTAATGAAACAACATTAGCACTTGGCGCGACCGCGGTTTATTGTATAGGGCGAGCTGTTTCTAAAAGATTCGCTTACAGTAAAGCGGCGAACATCGCGCTTTTCGGCGGCACAGCCGCTTTGTCAGGAGCTTATGCCGGTATTTTAGAAAACAAAAGAGTAAAAGAGGAAAGGGCGCAGCATGGGCGCGAGCGAGCGAAAGGCAAGACCTTCGCGCCCGAGGCGCGGCGCAGGCAGGAAATGGAAAAATTCCGTTACGAAACAGCCGAGGCTAAAATTATTCTTCAAGAATTGCAAAACAATTTTTATGATTCCTATGAAATTAAAGGCAAGAGAAGATTGAAAGATTTAAGCGGGGAGGAATTAGGGCAAGCTCTAGGCAATTTAGCCGATTTGGAAGCAAGATTATCATTGTCCAACGCGCATAAAATAGATTTAATTCGATATTCGGCTCCAGCAGAAGTAGAGACAGAAAGAACAAAACTTTTACTGTTGCGCAGCCGCATTAAAGCTGATTTGGAGGGTAAATATCCAGCCGGGTTTAAAATTGAGGGTAAGAATCAAAATTTAGATGATTTAGTAAATATAAGCAAGGCAGAGTTAATACAAGGCAAAGACGAGGCAGAGGGGATTTCAAAAAAGGATAATGAATTTGACAAGATGAAAGCGAAGAGAGTGGGGAAAAGAGTAGCGCAGGCGGCAGTAATGGGTTTAATTTTAGGCGCGACTTTTCAGGAAATTCAGGCGGCAATGGATGACGATACGCAAAGTTTATTAGAAGGTATTTTAGATAAAAACACGGACGCGGGGCACCAGACTGCCTTGGAAGGTTTGCGCGATTGGATTATGCCCCAAAAAGGCGAGGGCGCGGCTCAAGAATTAAGCAAGATTATGGTCGCGGGGCGCGAAGTGCAGTTAAGTTTGCCCAAAGGCGCGGAATTGAAAGACCCAGATAGCGACGGCATATATTCCCTTTTTTACCATAATAAAGAGCTTTGCGATAAAGTTTCCTTTGATAAAGATGGGAATTTATCTCAAGAAGCGCGGGCGGCTTTGGCGAGCCGCGGGGTGCATATTACGGAAACTATGCCCGAGGCTGGAGTAAAAGAAGCTTTAGCTGAAGTTTCCACGCCAGAAGGGAGAATGGCTTTTGTTGAAGAGCACCCGGAATTATTTAAAAAGATTACGCATGGTCCGTGGTATGACAATGATACGCCGAAGCCTATTTTTGACCATAATGAATTGCGTTTGGATTGGGGCGGCAAGAATGGCATGGGTGTAAATGAGAATGGGGATTATGTGTTTAGTATCAAAAGAATGACCGCAGATGGTTCTTGGCATAAGGAATTTTCCGTGGACGCGCATGAGGCGGCAAGAAGAGGGGAATTGAGTTTTTTACTTTCAGCAAGCCATGACACGGAACAATATGTGATTCCAATTAAAATTGATGAAAATTGGGGAGGCATTATTCCTCACGATAGTGAAGCCGCTCGTATGCTTCTTGCACAGGACGCGAAAGGTCAGGCGGATTATTTAGGGGATCACGTTGAAGTAGCCCAGATGATGGGAAAGACGAATAAAGAAGGAGCGGAGTGGATTAGAGTTTTGGCAACACACAGCGGAAAGAACGCGCCGGTCATTCCTGAACCCGTGGAGCCTGTACCGATTCCCATTTTTGAAATTCCGCCGCAGACTGATTTGCCGCCGGTGATACCGATATTTGGAAGGAGGCCGATGGAGAAAATGAGGGATTTGGGTCCGGTTGTTTTTCCTTATTATGGCGGTTATAACGCGGAGTTATCACCTAATACAGAGAAAGTTTTTACAGCGAGACGTTCTGAGGCATTGAATAAGAATCCGGAAGCAGAGCTGGACCATTACGAAGAGGCAGAGAAATATATCCAAAATTTTTCACCAGAATACAGAAAAGAGGCAGAAAATTTGGCAGCCCAAGCGGGCAAAATGGATAAAGAAACCCGATTATCCATTTGTATTCCCGTGGCTGGACATCAGGAAGGTAAGAATATATATGAAAGTTTAAAAAATTATACTTATCAGGATGCCGATTCAAAGATTTTTGAAGTTGTTTTATTTGTGAATCATCCGGAAGCTGATAAATCTGGGAATAAGATAAAGCCGGATAATACTTTAGATGAAATAGAAAGATTTAAAAAAGATTTTCCGGAAATGAACGTGAAAGTTATGTACTCCGCGCTCCCTTTGGAAAAGGCCAAGATCGGATATATCAGAAAAATTTTGGATGATTCCGCTTTATTAAGGCATCACGCGAGGGGTAAGGATGTTGAGGATCTTATTATTGTCAGTAATGACGCGGATAATAAAGGGGTTTCTCCGGAATATGTTGATAATTTTATTAAACATTTTGACAGCAATCCCAAAGTTGAAGCAATGCTGGGTCAATTAGATTGGGATCCGGAATCTTATGTTAAATATCCTTTAATTCATATCGGTACCCGTTTGTTTCAGTATTTGGATACTATTATTCGTCATGAAAGCGGCAGAATGCCGTCTAGCGGAGCTAATTTTGCTTTTCGTTCAAGTATTTACGCGGGGGTGGGCGGTTATATTGAAGACACGGATATAGCTGAAGATGTGGCTTTGGGTAGAGCGATTATTAGTGCCCGAAAAAGAGATGATTGCGTTAAATTTGCCGGGGCTAGGGCTTCTCGTCTTTATACTTCCTCAAGAAGAGTTGTTAAATCTTTGGGAGAAGGCTTGGCACCTATTGAACAGTGGGAAAAAGGATTTGGACCATTTGACGACGAGGTAAGGAAATTTGAGTTGGGTCAAGGTGAGAATTTGGCTTACAATAATCCAGAGGTGCTTGAAAAATTCAAGACAGATTTAGAAAAAATTGTTAATGTGACGTTGAATGTTTATGAAAGAGGAGCAAAAAGAGGCAAGGATCACCCATTCTACAAAAGGGCAATCGGGTGGCTTGGTATCCATTACCAGTTGGATGAAAGCGGCGAGGTAAGAATTACTGAAATGGATAGTTTAATTAATGGTCTAAAGAGATATGAGAAGGAAGGCGTTGAATTAAGAGATAGGAAATCTGGCAAGAAAAATACAATAGAAGGTTCAGGAGAGGCAAGAGGGAAGAGGGAACCTTTTTGACAATTATGTCTGGTTTATAAGGCGACTAAGCGCTAGTTTTTGCTAGCGCTTCACGATATTTTAAAAGAAATGAGAAATAACGAGATTTGAAAATGAAATCTTTAAAATTATTTTTGTTTTTTTTCTGTTTTTGTTTTTTATTTTCCGCGCAAAGCGTGTTGGCGAAATCTTGGGATTTTGAAAAATGGGTGAGTGATATTACGGTAAACCCGGACTCTACTTTTATGGTGCGGGAGACGCAGACAGTGAATTTTAGCGGCTCTTTTACTTGGCTAAAAAGAGATATTGCCATGAAGCGGTTCAAGAAGATTAGCGATATCGCGGTTTATGATAGCGAGGGGCGCAGGCTTTCTGCCGGCGAGGTGGAGATTAGCCGTAGTATGGGCAATGTGGGCGTGAAGATTAATACAGAGGCTCAAGACGAACAAAAAACTTGGACGATTGAATACAAGATCCACGGCGGGATTGGCTTTTTTAAAGATTATGACGAGTTATATTGGAACGCCATATCTTCGGCGCGCGATGTGCCGATTAAATTCGTAGAGGTTTTCGTGCATCTGCCGCAAAAGGCGCCGGAGAGCGAGTTGAAACAGAGATTATTTGTAGGCGCAGTCGGCTCTCAAAATGAAGTCCAGAATTTTAATGTTTTGGAGGATGGCGCTTTACATTATTGGGGAAAGGATATCGCGCCGAATACAGAGTTTACGATTGTCGCTGGTTGGCCGAAAGGTATCGTGAAAAGGGACTTATGGCTCGCGCTTTCGCCTTATTTTTGGTCTTTAATTCCCCTTGTTACTTTTAGCCTTTTATTTTTCAAGTGGTGGAAGAGCGGTCGCGATCCCAAGATGAAAGGAACGATTATTCCCCAATATGAACCGCCTAGCAAAATGACGCCTGCTGAAATGGGTGTTTTGGTCCGCGAGAAGGTAGAGATGAAAGATATCTCCGCGACCTTAGTTGATTTAGCGCGGCGCGGCTATTTAAAAATCGCGGAAGCGGAGAAAAAGGGGATTTTCACCACTTCTCGCACTTACAATTTCGCGCGCCAAAAGGATTTCAGAAGTGATTCTACTTTAAAAGAGCATGAGCGTTTAATTTTAAATGGCGTTTTGGGCGACCAGGAACAAGTTTCCCTAGAAGATTTGGAAAATAAATTTTACCGCCATATTACCGGCATTAAAAACGCAGTCTTGGACGAGGTTACGCAGTCTGGTTATTTTAAGCAAAACCCGTCTCGCGTGATGCAGAAGTACATTGTTTGGGGGATACTTGTACTCGTCTTGGGCGGAGTAGGCTCATTTTTATATTCCAGTGAGTTTCTGCCGCCTTTCGCTGTGAGTCTTGCCGGCATTTTCCTCATCATCTTTGGCCGTTTTATGCCGGCTAAAACCAAAAAGGGAGTGGAAGCAAAATGGCAAACCCTAGGCTTTAAAATGTTTTTGTCTGTCGCGGAGAGATTTCGTTTGAAGGCTAATGTTGACCCTCGGATGTTTGAGAAATATCTTGCTTTTGCTATGGTTTTGGGCGTGGAAGGGAAATGGGCAAATCGTTTTGCGGACATTTATACCGAGCCGCCGGATTGGTATACTCCTCTCTTCGTTGGAGGAGTATTTTCCCTTGTTAATTTTTCCAGCAATATTTCGTCAATGTCCAACAGTTTTTCTTCAGTTCTTTCTTCTTCTCCTTCCTCTTCTTCAGGATTTGGGGGAGGCGGGGGAGCGGGCGGCGGCGGCGGAGGAGGCGGCAGTTCCGCGGGGTAAATTCCCGCATCATCAAAATTTTGCCGCGGGGGTGAATTTTATGTTATAATTAAACTATCTGTAAATTATAGCAATTTATGCAAAAATCTCTCAAAAAGAAAAAGAAGAATATTGCCATTGATGACCTAGCGAGGATGGTTCAAATAGGGTTTAATGAGACAGCAAAACAGAAGGATATGGATAAACGTTTTAAGTCAGTAGATGAATGTTTTAAGTCAGTAGATGAACGTTTTGATTCCGTAGAAGAACGATTAGCTAGAATTGAAAATATTCTCATTTTGGATCATCGCCATCGCATTGAGAGATTAGAAGGAGAGATGAAAGAATTAAAAGAAATTTTTGCGGTTAAATAATTTTTAACATTCATTTTGATTCCAAGGGAATCAAAGTGAGTAAAAAAACTATGATTATTTTATGGATCATTCTTGGTTTGGGAGTGCTGTTGGTATTCTTCGTTATCGGAGCTTATAACAGCTTGGTAAAATTAAAAAATCTGACGCAGGAAGCCTGGTCAGATATTGACGTGCAGCTCAAAAGGCGGTACAACCTTATTCCTAATTTGGTTAATACGGTGAAGGGATATGCTGCCCATGAAAAAGAAGTTTTTCAGAAAGTAACTGAAGCGCGCGCCCGCGCGATGGGTGCGAAAAATCCCGAAGAGACGGCGGAAGCCGAACGGGGACTCTCTGGCGCATTGAAGACTTTATTCGCCGTTGCCGAAAATTATCCAGAATTAAAAGCCAATGAGAATTTTTTGAAACTGCAGGAAGATTTGACAGACACGGAGAACAAGATTGAGGCAGCGCGCCGGTTTTACAATGGCAATGTGAGGGATTACAATACCCGGCAAGAAGTTTTTCCATACAGTATAATTGCCAAGACGTTTGGCTTTACAAAACAGCAGTTTTTCCAAACCGAAAATGAGGAGGAAAGAGAGGCGCCCGAGGTGAAGTTCTAGTGGGTATTTTTTTACGGGGTAAAGACCCCCTCTCCGCCCGCAACGCCTCGCAAGGCTCAGCTTGCGAGGCGGGCAGGCAGCCTCCCTCTTTGTAAGGGGGAGTGTTTTTTTAGTTAAAATTAATCCCCCGCCTTTAAAGGCGGGGGATTTTTTCTTTTCTTTTCTTTTGTTTTTTCTCCTGCCTTGCTTTTATTTAATTTCAGGCAAAGCAGGTTTTATCTCACAAAAAAAGCGCTTTTTTTTGTGAGATTGATTTTGTGTAAAATTTACTCATTATTTACCAAAAGCAGTAACTGTTGAATTTTTGTCTGTATGCGAGACGACGATAATCATTCCCGGACTTACCGCGGCTGGCGCGGTAACTTCACCGACTAATTTCTTTTTCCAAATCAGAGTGCCCGCACGGTCCACACAGTAGAAATTGCCGCTTTGGTTACCAAAGCATATTTTTTTATCGGCGACAATCGGAGAGGTCTCCGCGGCTCCGCCGCTTTTGTAGCGCCAGAAGATATTGCCATTATCGCTACCCATACTAGTCAGTTCGCCATTGCCGTTTAAAGCATAAACACGGTTATAGGCGAGGGCGGGGGCATCATTAAATTCATCGCCTCCTTCTTTAGACCAGGAGAGTGTGCCATCGCTGTAACGGAATGCGTATATTTTACCGTCTGTGCCTCCGGTGTAAATTAAATCATTTCCCGCTGATACAGAGGTCAATTTGGTGTTCGCGTCTGTTTCATATGACCAATATTGGTTGCCATTAGCAGGATTCAGGCAAAAAAGCTCAAATTTTTCCTCCGTGTTTGTTTCCACGCCCACATAAATTTTGTTTTTGTAAATCGCGGGCGAGGTTAAAATTTTGTCTCCTAGTTTTTCGCGCCAATCCCTTTTACCCGTTTGCACATTTAAGGCATAGAGATAGCCATCTTCTGAACCTATAAAGACCTGATTTCCGAGAACAACCGGTGAAGAATTAATTACCCCTTCAGTGAGATGGCGCCAGACTTGTTTTCCGTCCTGTACATTTAAAGCATAGACAAATTTATCTTGGCCGCCGATAATTACCTTATTTGCGCTGACGGTCGGCGAAGATTTCCCAAAAGATTTTTGGCCTTTGAAAGTCCACAGTTCTTTGCCGGTCTTTAAATCAAGGGCGTGCACTTTTCCGTCTAAAGCGCCAAAGAAGACTTTATTCTCGGCAACCGCGGGAGAGCCCAGAATGACTCCTTTTTGATTGTCCTTTTCTTTGAGTTCATAAGTCCAGGCAACTGTAGCATTGGCTGGCGATCCGCTGGTAGAAAATCCTGTTCGGTTGACATCGCCGTGAAAAGTGAACCAGGTGCTTGCTGATAAACCCAGAAGGTCAGGTTTAATAATGGTGATGCAGAAAACAGCAAGGGCGCCTGTACCTACACAAAGAAGGAGGGTTAAAAACTTTTTCATATTTTTGATTTTAATCCTTCGGCAAAGCTCAGGATTAATGGTGAGTCGTGCCGAACCATTAATTTTTTATTTTTATGATTTTTAAGGTTAGTTTGATTATAGCACATTTTTAGCTTATGCACAAAAGGCGCGAATTATTTATCCCCAGTTGTGATGAGAGGAATAAAGAACCAAAAAATGGTATAATAGAATCAATAATAATTATTAATTTACCCCGTTAGAAATAAATTTTTAAGCAGGGTTAGAGAACGAAGTTCTCTAACGGGGTTTACAAAAATGATTTTTGGCGTCATTTTGGTGGCAATAGGAATAATTTTTCTATTGCAAAACCTAGACATTATTACGGGTAATGCGTGGAAGATTATTTGGCCGATAGTGGTGATTTTGATTGGGATTGGGTTTATCTTTAATCGGCGGAGGCGTCTCGCAGATCAGAATCAGCCTAACCGCCGCAGGTTTTTCCAAGAGAGGCCTGGCCATTTCGAGCAAGAAAGTGGAAAGCGGAATAAGGAGGAATAAATTTAAAGTTTTAAGCGATCTAAAAGGGGAGGTTTTTTATTCCTTAAATATTTTACTCCATTAGAAATAAATTTCTAACGGGCTTTACGCATCTTGCGGGTATTTTTTGCATAGGCTGGGCTCGCGAAAACACTGGAACTGCCTCCTACGAAAATATTAGCACCCGCCCTTTTCAATGACCCTAGGTTGTGCTTGCCAATGTTGCCGTCTACTTCAATTTCTGTTTTTAAATTTTGTTTTTGAATTATCGTCTTCAGCTCCCTCACTTTATCTAAAACCGCGGGAATCCACTTTTGTCCCGCAAAGCCAGGGTTCACAGCCATCAGGAGGACAAGATCCAGCTCGGGAAGAAGATATTGAATTACGGAAAGAGGGGTGGCGGGATTGAGAGCAATGGCCGCTTTCGCGCCGAGAGTTTTAATTTGCGCCAAGACGCGTTGGGGGTGCAGATTGGCTTCAATATGAAAAGAGAGAATATCTCCTTTTTTTAATTCCCAGAGGTCAAGATATTGCTCGGGGTGCTCAATCATCAGATGAATGTCTAAGGGTAGGTTGGAAAACCCTCTTATTTTTTTAACTAAATCAGGACCGAAAGTAAAATTCGGGACGAAATGCCCATCCATAATGTCAATGTGGAGATAGTCCACACCGGCTTTTGTAAGTTTTTGAACTTCCGTCTCCAGATTGCCCAGATCGGCGCACATCAAGGAGGCGGAAATTTTGGGAGAAGACATAGTTAGAAATTTTTAATTTCTAATTTATAATTTTCATTAAATTTTTAATGAATCAATTTTTAAACAATATTAACTTTATTTTTTTCTAATGAGATTGAAAATTTTGAATTTTTAACGGAGTAGATGGTTTAGAAATTAAGTCATTGAAAATTTAATAGAAATTAGAAATTGAAAATTAAGAATTATCACTATCTTTTAATTACTTTGTAATCAGTGTTTATGGGGAATAAATTGAATGCCTTCAAGTAGTGCTCTAAACAGCCCTTCCCATTCCTTCGCAATCGTCTCCCAACCAAATCCAGCGAGAGCGCGTTTTCTCCCATTTTTGCCTGCCTCTTTGAGATTAGCGGGGTTTTTTAGGAGGCGGATAATAAGGGGGGCAAGTTCTTCCTGACGGCGGAAAACAAAACCAGTTGTTTGATCCTGAATGGTTTCTTCTAGAGCGGAAAGGCCGCCACCCACCACTGGTGTCCCTGCTGTTTGAGCTTCTAGCGCGCCAATGCAAGATGATTCTTGATTTCGTATTTGGGGATTCACGACCACGAGAGCGGCGGACATCATTTCTTCGGCGAGCAAGGAGGGGTGAAGAGCGCCTCGGAGATAAAGATGGTCGCGGATTCTTCCCTCCTGATTATAGATGTATTTTTTGATTTGGGCAAAGAATTCATCGCCGTCAAAATAACCCGTTACTTTGTCCGCGTCTTCTTTTTTATACTGCTCTATGGAGCCGCACATATGCAACTCTGCTTGGGGCAGAGCTTTCTGAATTTGGTAAAAGACTTTCAGAATTTTGTCTGGATTTTTCTGCCGGTTAAAAACACCGACATAAAGGATTTTATAGGGTTTTTTCGCGATGCGGCGATAAAGCTCTTCAGAAAATAGATTAAGATTCACCCCATTATAAATGAAAGTAAATTTATTTTTGATTTTTTGGCGGTAGGCTGGGTGGAGAAAATATTTCATTTTGAATAGGGGGGGAAAATGTTTTATAGTATGATGAAGCACGGTTTGGCAGGCGTAATGGGTGGTGCAGACTATCTGGTCAATTCGGTTGGCGAGAAGGTGTTCCACGGTGTTTGGTTTGAGGCTTAAGCCATTAGCCCAGCAGACGACTCTTTTAACCAAGGGCTTGTGGTGGAAGAGGACGTTGGATAGGCCGCCCACAAGAATAAGGATGTCCGCTTGCCCTATCTTTTGGAAGGCAATCCTAATTTCCTTTTCCGAATTTGCGCCTTGGGGGGAGAGGGGAATCCAGTGGATATGGTCTATTTCTTTTTCTTCCGGTGTTTGGCAGATAAAAAAAACTTGATGTTGATGAGCGAGTTGTTTGGCAAGATATCCGGCGGCGAATTCCGTTCCGCCCACAGGGTCTCCTTGGAAGGTTTCTGTATTGAATTTTTTGGGATACTCTCCGCGGTAAAAGATAATTTTCATGATTTTTTACCCTATTAGAGAAAGTTCATCCCGTTACAAACAAATTTGTAATGGGACACGCCGATTTTAACCCCGTTAGAAGTCCACACCAAAGGTGTGACAATCGCCTTTGGCGGTTTACTTCTAATGGGATCAGAGAATGAGATTCTCTAACGGGGTTTATTTGCCTCTAAAGATCTTGATGAAAAGATAAGATTTTATGGTATAATGTAAGTAGTCAAATTTCTGATTGCTCTAATTTCTAATTTTTAAATAATACCCAAACCCCAATGACTAATGTCCAAATACAGAATAATTTTATATTTTAGTTATTGGTCATTAGACATTGGTCATTATTTAGGTCAATTAGAAATTATCTTTATGCTTTACCTACTATTCATCTCTCTCTATCTAATTTTTGGCTTAATTCTTTTTCTGTTATTTTATTGTGTATTTAGTTGCTTTCGTGTCCGGAGGGAAAGAAGAGAAGGTTTGCTCCCTGTCCGTTTGAAAAGCGCCTTGCGGTTTTTGGAGGCGGAAGATAGCGTGACAACGGATGAGTATGGAGACTATTTTGATATCTCGGAAGAATTAAGCCTTAAAGATTTAGAGATGTTAGATAATTTAGGTCTCGCGGAGAGGGTGGGAGAAGGAAGAGATATCCATTATCGTTTTATCAGACGAACTTAAAATGGAGGCGCAAAATTTCGCGTTGTTATTTTAATGGTTAGGGTTTTTTAGTTTATGGTTGACGCGGAAAAAGATTTTATCTTTTAGTCTTTGGCCTAAGCCGTTGATACTTTGGTGGCCCAAAAGGATAAATCCGGGGATGGTCATCATGAGAGTAATAATGCGCAGGATGATTACAAAAGAGATTCCCGTTCCTAAAGGCACGTTGGTGATGAGAGATAATAGACCTTGGCCTAATTCGTGGATGCCCAAGAGAGTAGGAATGGGAACTAAAATGAGGGCTTGGGTAAGAGAGAAGATTAGAATTAATTCCAGAAAACCAGACGCATAGCCCAAGAAAAGGATGATGAGATAGAAACGGAGGAGATAACAACTAATATTAAGGAAAGCTAATAAAATAGTGAGGGGAAAGTCGCGAAGGTAATGATGCAGATAATAAATTATACAGCGGTCAATATTGTGAATAACCTTTTTGTTTTTTCGGAAAAACGCGATTTTTTTTAGACCGAAGTAATGGGTAACGAGGCTAAAGAAGCCGCGCTTTTGAATCGTGTAGTGGAAAAAGGCGATAATTAATACAAACAAGAACAAGAGTAGGGAAAAAAAGATGGTTTTTAGAAGCGGGGAGGCGGTGGTGAAAAAGATATAACCGCAGCCTATTGCCACAAAGATCAGGGAGACCGCGATTTTGAGGATAATTTCTAAGATAATTGCGGCGCTCGCGGCGGAGTATGGGATGGTGTATCTTTTTTTCAGAAGATAAATCTCCAACGGTTCACCGCCATTATTGGAAAAAGGGGTGACGTAACTGATACTGGCGCGCATAAGTTCCAAAGGAAAAAGTTTTTTGATAGCGATAGGATGATTGAGTTTTTTTAAAATATGACTGATGGAGATTGTGGAGAGTAAATACTGGACCAAAAATATGGCGACGATAACCAAAGAATCCCAAATAGTGAAGGCACCCAAAGTGGCGATAATGGAACGGGGACCGGATTTCCCAGTTGTGATTAAAAATAAAAATAGCCCCACGCCCAGGGTGAGCACTAAGAACCGCTTTTGTGTTTTGAATTTTTCTAGCATAACAAATTTCCTTTTTATAGAATAACATTTTTTATTACTTTTGCACAGGTTTTATTATGCGCAAGGCTGACTTTAACCAAGAAGAATACTGGCGCAATTTGATCGAGATGTCTCTTATGCGGCTTTTTATTTTGTATATCTTGAGCGATGGGCCTAGTTATGGTTATGCCTTGAAGGATAAAGTGGCTCTCTTCTCCCGCGGTCTTTGCACCCCTTCGGAAGGAGGACTTTATCCCGCCCTTGGGAGTATGGTGCGGGCAGGGCTTCTCGCCGTCCAGCCCCGCTTGGTGCGGGACCACAGACGCAAAGTTTATTATATTACTCCCAAAGCGAAAGAGGCTTTTGCAGTGGGGATCAAAGTTTGGCGCCAGGTTGTTCCTTTATTGGAAGAGATTTATCGGAAGAGAAAGGGGTTTAAGAGAGTGAAGATTACGTGAAATTTTCAATTTTCAATTTCTAATTTCTATTAAATTTTCAATAAATCAATTTTCAAACATTAGTTTTAATAAGGGAGTTGAGAAATTAAAGAATTAGAAATTTAATAAAAATTGAAAATTAGAAATTAAAAATTTATTAATGATTCCTTACTTTGTTTTTGACCATTTTAAGAGCGGACCTTTCACTTTTTACCCTTGGGGTTTTTTGGTGGGTTTAGGTTTTTTGGCTGGTTGGCTTTTAGCGCTTAGAGAGGCGAAGAAGAAAAAAATGAATCCCGAAGAGATTACGGATTTAAGCCTTTGGATAGTCTTTGGGTCTATTTTGGGCGCGAGGTTGCTTTTTGTTTTAGAACATTATTCCTTTTTTACTAACGATTGGTGGGGTAGCTTCAAAATTTGGGAAGGGGGAATGTCTTACTACGGGGGTTTGGGAGGAGGAATTTTAGCGAGTTTGCTCTATGCCTGGAGAAAAAAAGTGAGTTGCAAGGAAATTGGCGATATACTGGTTTTAAGTTTGGCTTTGGGTCTTGCTATCGGACGGCTGGGTTGTTTTTTGGTTAATGATCATCTGGGCGCTATCACTAATTTGCCTTGGGGAATCCAGTATGGAGACGGCATAGCACGACACCCGGTGGCTCTTTATTTATCTTTATCACAGTTGCTTATTTTTTTCTTTTTGCTTATAATTAGAAAAAGAATTCTTACTCCAGGTCTTTTAGCCTCGTTCTATTTACTTTTATATAGCGTCAGCCGTTTCTTTTTGGATTTTACGCGGAGCAGGGAGGAGAATCTGCTTTTTACCGATCATTATTATTGGGGACTTAATTTAGCCCAGTTTATCAGTATTGCCTTGTTTTTTATATCTTGTTATTTTATTATTCAAATTAAAAGTCAATCCCGTAAAAGATCCTAGAGGAAGGCAAGGCGCTTTCGCGCCTTTTAGAGCGCTTTCCCTGGGTTTTATTTACAGGAGACAAAAAGTTCAAATGATTAATGAATCTAAAGAGGAAATGGATAATCTTGACAAACTCCATCGGGAGAGAACGCGTTGGGTAACGGCGACTTGGGTTTTTGGCGTTCTATTCGCTTTGGCGGCGGTTGCTGTCTTTAGTTTGGGGTTTTATTTGGTAAAACCTGGATTTTTAAAAAATGTGGGTTTGGAGCAAAAGGAGCAGACCCAACCCTCGAAAGAGGCGCCTAGCGCCGCAGATGAGACCGCGCCTTCACCTCAAGTCGCGGGTGTAAGTGTTGACGACGACCCTGTTCAAGGTTCTCCGGATGCCCCGGTGACGGTGATTGAATTTTCCGACTTTTTGTGTCCCTATTGCGCGGTTTCTGCAGGATTTCGACCTGATTTAACTGCGCAAATGAAATCCAGAGACGCGGCTTGGGAAGCTGCCGTGCCCAAAATCTTGGAGACTTATGTGAAGGAAGGAAAAGTGCGTTTTGTTTTTCGGGATTGTCCATTCCATGGAGAGGGAGCTATCTTAGCCGCAGAGGCGGCTGATTGTAGCCGCGACCAAGGGAAATATTGGGAGATGCATGATCTTCTTTTCCAGAGTCAGGATCAATTTCCAGAGACAGAAGGAGACTTACCTAATTTTTTGAAGGGATTGGCTGATAAATTAGGGCTCTCTCAAAGTCAATTTAGCGAATGTTTAGATAGCGGTAAATATAAAGATGAAGTGAACAAAGATTTGGAAGCGGCAAAGGCCGCTGGCGTCACGGGTACGCCTACTTATTTTATTAACGGTCAGAAGATAGTCGGCGCGCAGCCTTTTAGCGCTTTTCAGGAGATTATTGAGGCGGAATTGAAAAAGTAATAGACCGAGGATGGGTAATATATTGAGTTTTTGCCAATTGCGGATCAAAAAGAAAAGTTGGAAAGAGAAGGGGCAGAGGCGCGGGAAAACAATGCCGTGGATTTAAAGGAGATTATTTAAAAAATTGGAAACAAAAAAAGACTCCTTATGTAATGTAAATAGCAGGGGTCTTTTTTGTATTGATGAATTTATTTAATTGTTTCTGACGTCTTTTGCGCGATGCGGACAATTTTTTCAAAGGTTTCGGGATTAGCCGTGGCGAGATGCGCTAAAATTTTACGATTAAGCTCAATATGCGCGCAAGCAAGGCCGTTTATAAAGCGGGAATAGGAGAGATGATATTCTTTCAAGGCTCCGTTGATTTTTAAAATCCAAAATCCTCGCCTTTCTCTTTTTTTGTTGCGGCGGTCGCGGTAAGCATATTGACCTGCCTTAAGAAGTGCCTCCTTAGCTTTACGAAAATTAGAGCGACTTTTCTGGTAGCCCTTTGTTTTACTGATAATTTTTTTATGATGTTTATGGGTGCCAACACCTCTTTTGATTCTCATATGACAATATTATCAAATTTAAAATGAATAAGGCAGTAATTTTTTAATCTTTTTTCTTTCCACCGGACTTATTTCTTGATTTCTGCGTTTAGAGCGCGTCTTTGCGCCCCTTTCCCGCGCGTTAAAGTGATCTTGATGGGTATAACGACGCAAGATTTTTTTCTTGGCGGTAATTTTCAGACGTTTCGCGGTGGCTTTATGCGTTTTAGGTTTCATAAAATAAAATTTTAGTAAGGAGTAGACCGATTAGAAAAGTTTCATCTATCGTGATTTTCCATTAGGTGACCTTCGCGAGAATAGAGATAATACGATTCCCCAGCTTCCGCGGCGCTTGTTCCACTTTAAATTTTGATTGAAGGAGGGCCTGAAAAGCGCGCAGTTCCTGAAAGGCGATATCAAGATGAGAATGCTCTCTTCCCCTTAAAACCAATTCAACTTTAACTTTATGCCCTTTGTTTAAAAATTTATCCGCCTGCTTCGCTTTGAATTCTAAATCATGTTGACCAATATTAAAAGAAAGTCTGACTCCCTTTAATTCTGTTTTTTTATGCTTTCTTTTCGCCTTTTGCTCCCTTTTTTGTTTTTGATACTGATATCTGCCGTAATCTAAAATTCTGCATACGGGGGGATTAAGACTGCGTGAAACTTCAAGCAGATCTAATCCTTTATTTTGGGCAATTTCAAGCGCCCTCCTTGTATCTACAATTCCGATTTGCTTCCCATTTTCATCCACTAATCTAACGCTAGGAGAGTTAATCTCGTAATTTAACCTGAATTTTGGAGAATAAAAATTTTTTCTGAAAATAATCTCGTAACTAAAATTTATAAAAAATAAAGTTTTTTTGTGGACCCCGTTAGAAAATTTATAAAATCTCCAACGGGTTTTTATAATATCAAAAAATAAAAATTATTCTTATGTCTTTATTGCCTTATGTTTTTTCTAACGGGGTGGACATGATGGGAGTTGAACCCATGTCTGGAAGATGAACCGTAAAGTTTTTTACAGATGTAGTTTATTTTTATCCCCACACCTTTCCATGGAGGTATTTTGTAAAGTAAATATTCCGCAGAAAGGTGTGGGGATGAATTTCAATTATTAGCTTAGAAATAAACAAAAAACTAATAATCTATTTCGTGTAATTTTCAACAATCTTCGCCGAAAACAAAAATTGTTTATCCCGATAAATGGCACCCCGTTCTTCCGATCAGGATTTGGAAGAGGGGCGAGCTTTCGCGTTTTTTAGGCGAGAGCTAAAAGGGGAGAAAGTTGGGGAGCAAAAATGCTCGCCAATTTTTCTTTTACCCTTGAAAATGTTTTGGCATTTATCTTTTGCCTTCCGGTTTTTAATGAGGGTTCAGAAGGCTTGTCCTCAATCTGAAGACTTTAAATTTATCTTACCATCGAAACCTGGCATGCCCGAAATCTATTGTTCTATTGTTCGAATGTTTCATTGCTCCCGTTGTCGTTTTTTAATAATTGAGCAATGGAACAATGTTTTATGTGGTAAAGTTTTTTAAGGAGCGTTGGATCTTTCTTTGGTCATCTTTTTCTCGTATGGCTTGTCTTTTATCCCACTTCTTTTTACCCTGAGCTAGGCCAAATTCTAACTTCACTAGACCACTCTTATTGTATACTTTTAAAGGCACTAATGTCAAGCCTTTTTGTTTTAATTTTTGGGTTAAAGATTGGATTTCCTTTTTATGCAGAAGTAATTTGCGGGTCCTTTGGGGTTTATAATAAGGAAGATGGGCTTTTTTGTAAAGGGAAATTCGGGCGCCGACCAAACAGGGTTCTTGGTTTTCATTAATTGTGATATAGGCGCCCTTTAGATTCATTTGCCCCGCTTTGGTGGCTTTTACCTCTGCTCCTGTCAATACTAAACCCGCCTCATAGGTTGCGAGGATTTGATAATTTCTTGACGCTTGTTGGTTTGTGCTGAGAATTTTCATCCTATTAGTCCTATTTAGGAATTTGTTTCTAACGGGGTTCATAAGATTTATTGTATCATTTCATTTTATTTAAGCAATTGTTGTTGCCAAAAAGGGATATTTGGGGATATAATAAGAATAATGCAAAATTTAAAATGCAAAATGAAAAATTACGATTCAAAATGTAAAACTTTCATCAAAGATGAAATTCAAAAATTATTTCAAGATTCATTTGCTGAATTAAAGAAGAATCCCAAATATGAAAAAGCGAAGCCGATTTTTAATTTAGTGCATCCTAGCAGAGAAGAGTATGGAGATTGGTCCGCAAATATTGCGATGTCTATAGCTCATCAGATAGGTGTGAGTCCGGAAGAGGTTTGGAAAGATTTGAATTTAGTATTGAACAAAGAAATTGTTCACGAGAGAATTAAGAAAATTATCTTTGTTAAGCCAGGGTTTATTAATTTTTATCTTTCTAAAAGATGGTTTTGGCGGGAGCTCAAAAACATTTTGGAGAGGCAGGATGATTATGGCCGGATAGAGATAGGCAAAGGGAAAAAGGCGCAGGTTGAATTTATTTCTGCCAATCCCACCGGACCTTTAACTTTAGGCAACGCGCGCGGTGGTTTTTTAGGAGATGCGCTGGCGCGAGTTTTAGATTTCGTGGGTTATGAAGCGCAGCGCGAATACTATATTAATGACGCGGGCAAGCAAATTGAAGCTTTGGGACATTCTATTTTAGGAGATGCGGAGGCTGTATATGCAGGTGAATATATAAAAGGATTACGCCAGAGATGCCTGAAGGACGGCAAAATAAAAGATGCCTATCCAGCTGGGGAATGGGCGGCGGAAATCATTTTGCGAGAAATGATTCAAAAAACAGTAGAGAGAATGGGGATTCGTTTTGACCATTGGTTTTCTGAAAAAAGCCTGCATAAAAAAGGAAAAATTAAGGAAGTTATTGAAGAATTTAAAGAGAAGGGCTATGTTCAGGAAAAAGACGGCGCTCTTTGGTTTTTAGCCTCGCAGTTCAATTATGGACACGAAAATAACAGAAAAGATTGCGTTTTAGTGAAAAAAAACGGAGAATTTACTTATTTAGCCGGAGATCTTGCTTACCATAAAAATAAATTTGCGGATCGCGGATTTGGGGAGGTAATTAATATCTGGGGCGCAGACCATTATGGCGACATGGCGCGTTTGCAAGCAGGCGTGGAAGCCTTAGGTTATAAAGGTAAATTATCCATAATTTTAGTCCAACTTGTGCGCTTAATGGAAAAGGGGAAGGAAGTGCGTATGTCCAAGCGAAAAGGAACCTATGTTACTATCGATGAGCTTTTGGACGAAATTAGTTTAGATGTTGCCCGTTTCTTTTTTCTCATGTATGACGTGGATACGCATATGGATTTTGATTTAGATTTGGCGCGCGATACTTCTGAAAAAAATCCAGTTTTTTATGTGCAGTATGCTTACGCGCGGATTTGCAGTATTCTTAGGGAATCCCACCTACGCCCTTCGGGCTTCGGTGGGCAGGCAAGAATTAAGAATTTAGAATTATTGAAGCATCCAGCCGAGTTAGGTTTGGCGAGGGAACTTGCCAGATTTCCGGAGACGATTGAAAACATAGCCTCCGATTATAAAGTGCATCATTTACCTTATTACGCCATATCTTTAGCGGAGAAATTCCATCAGTTTTATAAAGAATGCCGGGTGCTAGGGGATAACCGAGATTTATCTTATGCGAGATTGATGCTGACTCGCGCCACCCAAATTGTTTTAAAGAATGTCCTTGCACTGATGGGGATTTCGGCGCCGGAGAAGATGTAATATTAATTTTAAATTCTCAATTTTTAATGGTTCGCCTACGGCTCACCACCTTCGGTTTGCAATTCAATTTTAAAATCTTAATTTAAATTTTAAAACGAAGGAAAAGAGAGAAGTTTTAAAATTTATAAATTTAAAATTTGAATTTGATTGAAAATTTAGAATTAAAAATTTAAAATTTTTTTATGCGCCTAGGCATTGACTGCCGCGCAATGCAGGGGAAAGGAGGCATTGCCACTTACGCTTTCCATTTAGTCAAAAACCTTCTCATTACGGACAAAAGGAATCATTATGTCCTTTTTTTTGATCCTCAAATTAGCCAAAATTTAAAAAATTTATCCGAACAAAAAAATTGTTCAATAAAATATTTTTCTCACAGAGGTCTGTTGGATAGTTTGCCTTTTGTCCGTTCTCATATTTTATTTAGCCGATTTTTAAAAAAACAAGGTTTAGATATTTTTCACGCGCCCGCCGGTTCCCTGCCTTTATTCTATAAAGGGAAGACAGTGGTTACGGCGCATGACATGGCAATCTACAAAAATCCAGAATGGTTTCCGCGTTTCCAATTTTTTTCTAAAAATATTGTTGTCCCGCGATCATTAAGAAAGGCGACATATATCATTGCCGTTTCCGAAAGTACTAAAAGAGATCTGCTTACCTTGTTTTCTATACCTTCAAAAAAAATCCAGGTTATCTATGAAGGAGGGCTGGATGCATCTTTGATTTCTTCAGGGAAGCAGGAGAGCGCTTTGGATTACATCCTCACGATTAGTACTTTGGAGCCGCGTAAGAATTTAGTTCGTTTAATCCGGGCTTTTACCCTTTATCGCCGCCATAATCCCCAAAAGAGGGAGAAATTGATAATTATTGGCGGAGAAGGGTGGAAATATAAAGGTATTTACAAGGAAATTAGAGAGTTGGGGGCGCAAAAAGAGGCGATTTTAGCTGGATATGTAGGCGAGAAAGAGAAAATAAGGCTGCTTCGGCGGGCAAAAGCTTTTATTTTTCCATCTCTTTATGAAGGTTTTGGCTTACCTGTGGTAGAGGCGATGAGTCTGGGAGTGCCTGTAATTTGCAGCAGGAGGGGAGCATTAGCGGAGATTTGCGGAAATGCCGCTTTTTTTGTTAATCCTTATGCCGTGCAATCCATTGCCGAGGGTTTGAGCAAGGTTTTGGGGGATAGGGATATAAGAGAAAAATTAGCGAAGAAAGGTTTAGAGAGGGCGCAAAGATTTTCGTGGCAGAAGTGTGCGAAAGAAACATTAGAGGTTTATCAAAATATTCATTAAAATCTATACACCGATTCACTCGCAACGCTTTTAATTACATAACAGGCGAGTAAATAGGTCACGGGTTGTTCCCGCGGAGCAGGACAGGTAAAAGGTCATATATTAAAATATATGGCTTTTTTATTTGGTGAAATTTAACATTGAATCAGTTTTATTTTGGGTCTTTGGTAATTTCTCGACTAAAGAATATGAAAGGCGGAATTGAAACAGTAAAATCATTACATATATGGTCTATACATTAAGATGTTTATTGGCTATATGCCGAATGTGGCGCAGGCTTTAGGGTTATGACACAGGATATTCTCACTCTGAATTGGAAAATAATTTTTAATTTTAGCTCCTTTGTTTTTTTGAATGGCGATGGATACGAATTTACTCCCTTGACAAAAAAAAAGAGGGGATAAGTGGTTTGCGTAATAGCTAAATTATATATTTTTTAATTCAAGATGTTAGGAATTCAGGTCATAGTATTTGCCATAATATTATGAAATACGAAATTTTTTAATCTGTATTAATACAGCTCAATGAGATTGTTTAGAACGGAAGCGAGGGACATGGCTTTAGAACCCTCCTTGCTAATAGACGACGCCAAGATATTGGAAGGTATTTTTAGGGAGAATAAATAGCGTAAATTTACGTGTTAAGAAATTCTGTGGATAAAGTATTAGAAAATAGCATTATTTAACAGTATAGTTTTTGGATTTTGCTGTGGATAATTCTAAGCAAAAAGAAGGTAAAAAAAGGGGTATTTTTAAGGCTTATTTAAGCCTTAAAATACAACTCTTTTTATAGCCCGTCTCTTTGTTTTTTTGTTATATTTATGGTAAAATTAATATCGGATAACCGATATCGGATAAGGTAAGATAAAAATACAAAATTTGCTCAAATTTGATACCCTAAAATGGGTTATAAACAAAACACAAAAACCAATCATATATCGCTCGCCGAGGCAACAAAGTATTGTGAATATTCACAAGAGTATTTAAGTTTGCTCGCGCGGCGCGGAATCCTGCCCGCAATTAAATTGGGACGCAATTGGTTCATTGCTCGCGAGGATATTTTGCGTTATACCCGCAAAATCGCGATCAAGAAAGGGGAGATCCAACCGCAATCTATTTCGTTAGCAGAAGCCGCAAAAGAATTTGGTTCTTCTCAAGAACATTTGAGTCTTCTGGCGAGCAAAGGGACTATTTCAGCAGTAAAAGTCGGCAGGGTTTGGTTTACAACCAGGGAGGATGTGGAAGATTATTTCCGCCGTGTGAGTTTAGGGAAAGAGGAAACTTTATCCATGGCTCGGGAGGAAGAGGTGAGCCTTGGAAGAGTTCCAGAGTCAGATACTCAATACCTTTTTCAACAATCGCAGTTAAAAGAGGAAATATATTTACAGCGTCCTGTTTTGAGATCCACATTGCTTTCTATTTTAGGTTTAATCATTGTATTTTTGAATATTTTTGTGATTACAGACGGCGTATTGGCTCAAAAAGGCGGGGGATTCAAAGATGGAATAGAGAAAATCGGAATTACCACCTCCAAAGGAGTTAAGGGCGCTCTTCGCGGCAGTCAAGGATTGAATGAATTTGCTGTTTTACAAGCGGGATCTTTTGTGCAAGGTTTGGAAAATACAAACCGGAAAGCAAGCCAAATATTCCAAGAGCAGATGGTTAAAGGTGCGCGAAAGAAAACAACAGCCATGATAGCCAAGGTTAAAAATACTCCAGCTAAAGTAACCAGTTTCACAGAAAAAACAGATCAGGGGGCGCGTAATCTCGTTCAAAAACTCGCTAAAAGCGGGGGAGCTAAGAATGTGGCTGTTCGAGAAGGCGTTCATTCTCTCGAGCCAGAGGGCAGGGAGGCGGGCACAAATTTCAAGAAATGGGCAGAGCAGGGCGCATTAAGGCTTAAAGAAGAGATTGTTCAATATAGAGAGGAGCAAGGGCAAAAAATAGAGGAATTACCTCAAAAAATAGATGAGATTACATACAATCTCGGCGTCGAATTAGAAAATACCCAAAATATTGATTACAAGGGAAAAGTAGCAGAGCGGGGAGTGGACATTGCAGAAAATGCTTCCAAATCTAAGGAAAATTTTTTAGAAAAGACTTCTTCTTTTTGGGCTTCTCGGATTGCGAATGCTCCCCAGGCTCTAAAATCTGCTGGCATTTCCCTTCTTAATACCCCTCCGCTTCTTATTGAAAACGCCACAGTGTTGGCAGAACAGGCTCGCAAAAAGGTTTTTTCCCTCCCCGCTGCAGCAGCAGAGAGAGGAGAGAGCGCTTGGTCTGATTTCGTGATGGTCAAAGACCAAATAGTTAAGCTTCCCTCCACATTGCAAGAGGCGCGCGCTCGCTTCTATG